>JAABQI010000088.1 GCA_011391545.1 Rhodoferax sp. | reverse complement strand
CCGGGAAGTTTGCCCTGACATGGCCCCTATAATCTTGCTTTACCAGCTTCCTGAGCGCAAAGCTCACTCTGACATGACCAAATTTGTCTTCGTCACCGGCGGTGTAGTTTCCTCCCTTGGCAAGGGAATCGCCTCCGCCTCCTTGGCTGCGATCCTGGAATCGCGCGGCCTCAAAGTCACCCTGATCAAGCTTGACCCCTATCTGAATGTGGACCCCGGCACCATGTCACCGTTCCAGCATGGCGAAGTGTTTGTGACTGACGATGGCGCAGAAACCGATCTGGATTTGGGCCACTACGAGCGCTTCATAGAAACTCGCATGAAGAAGGCCAACAATTTCACCACAGGTCAAATCTACAAAAGCGTGCTGGAAAAAGAGCGCCGTGGCGACTACCTGGGAAAAACGGTTCAGGTCATTCCGCATGTCACCAACGAGATTCAGGATTTCATCAAGCGCGGCGCCGGTTTTGGCACCCCAGAGGCGGTCGATGTCGCCATCGTGGAAATTGGCGGCACGGTGGGTGACATCGAATCGCTGCCCTTCCTGGAAGCCGTGCGCCAGCTCAGTCTGCAACTGGGTGCCAACAACACCGCCTTTGTGCATTTGAGCTATGTGCCCTGGATTGCCGCTGCGGGCGAGCTCAAAACCAAGCCGACCCAGCACACCGCCAAGCAACTGCGTGAAATCGGCATCCAGGCCGACGCCCTGCTGTGCCGGGCCGACCGACCCATTCCAGAAGAAGAGCGGCAAAAAATTTCGCTGTTTTCGAACGTGCCCATCTGGGGTGTCATCTCGATGTGGGATGTCGACACCATCTACAAAGTGCCGCGAATGCTGCACGAGCAGGGGCTCGACGGCCTGATTTGCGACAAGTTGCGCCTGAACACGCCACCGGCCAAGCTCAAGCGCTGGGATGATCTGGTCTATGAGACCGCGCACCCGCAGGGTGAGGTCAACATCGTCATGGTGGGAAAGTATGTCGATTTGAGCGACAGCTACAAGTCGCTCAACGAGGCGCTGCGCCACGCCGGCATGAAAAGCCATGTGCGCATCAAAATCGACTACATCGACTCGGAAACCATCACACCCGACAACGTGGCACGGCTGGCCAAATTCGATGCCATCCTGGTGCCGGGCGGTTTCGGCATTCGCGGTGTGGAAGGCAAGATTTGCGCGGCCCGTTTCGCCCGCGAGCACAAGGTGCCCTACCTGGGCATTTGCCTGGGCATGCAGGTGGCCACCATTGAATTCGCCCGCCATGCGGCCGGCCTGGACAATGCCAACAGCACCGAATTCGACCCCGCAACGCCGCACCCGGTGATTGCCCTGATCACCGAGTGGAAAGACGCGGACGGCAGCATCAAAACCCGCAACCACGACTCCGATCTGGGCGGCACCATGCGCCTGGGCGCGCAAAGCTCCGACGTGGTCAAAGGCACGCTGGCGCACAAGATTTACGGCGACGTGGTCACCGAGCGCCATCGCCATCGCTACGAGGCCAATGTCAATTATCTCGATCGGCTGCGCCAGGCCGGCTTGGTGATCTCGGCCCTGACGCAGCGCGAGCATCTGACAGAAATCGTGGAATTGCCGCATGACGTGCACCCCTGGTACATGGGCGTGCAGTTTCACCCTGAATTCAAATCCACGCCTTGGGATGGCCACCCGCTGTTCAATGCCTTCATCCGCGCTGCGCTGGAGCATCAGAGCAGCGTCAGCACCTTGAAGGCGGTGGCCTGATGAAACTGTGCGGTTTTGAGGTTGGCCTGACGCAGCCATTTTTCCTGATCGCCGGACCCTGTGTCATCGAGTCCGAGCAATTGCAGATGGACACGGCCGGAACCTTGAAGGAAATCACGGCAAGCCTGGGCATCCCCTTCATTTTCAAGAGCAGCTTTGACAAGGCCAACCGCTCCAGCGGCGGCACCTTTCGCGGCCCTGGCATCGACAGGGGCCTGGAGATTCTGGCCAAGGTCAAGCGTGAACTGGGCTTGCCCGTGCTCACCGACATCCACTCGGAAGACCAGATTGCGCAAGTGGCTGCTGTCGTGGACGTGCTGCAAACTCCTGCTTTCTTGTGCCGCCAGACCGACTTCATTCGGGCCGTGGCCCAATCCGGTAAACCGGTGAACATCAAGAAAGGGCAGTTTCTGGCACCCGGCGACATGAAGAATGTGATCGACAAAGCGCGCGCTGCGGCCCGTGAAAAAGGCCTGCCTGAAGACAACTTCATGGCCTGCGAGCGCGGCGTGAGCTTTGGCTACAACAATCTGGTGAGCGACATGCGCGCGCTGGCCATCATGCGCGACACCGGCGCGCCGGTGGTGTTCGATGCCACCCATTCGGTGCAATTGCCCGGCGGCCAGGGCACCAGCAGCGGTGGCCAGCGCGAGATGGTGCCGGTGCTGGCAAGGGCGGCGGTGGCAGTCGGCGTGGCGGGCCTGTTCATGGAAACGCATCCAGATCCGGCCAAGGCCCTGAGCGATGGCCCCAACGCGGTGCCACTCAAACACATGAAAGCCTTGCTGGAAACCCTGTTGGCGCTGGATCAGGTGACCAAGCGACACGGCTTCCTTGAAAATAACTTTGCAGCCTGAGCACCCAGCTTATGCTATTTCACCTTTGAATTTTTTAAAGAAAGAAACCCATGAGTGCAATCGTCGATATCGTAGGTCGTGAAATTCTGGACTCCCGTGGCAACCCCACGGTCGAGTGTGATGTCTTGCTGGAGTCCGGCACCATGGGCCGCGCTGCGGTACCGTCTGGCGCCTCAACAGGCAGTCGTGAAGCCATTGAATTGCGCGATGGCGACAAATCCCGCTACCTGGGCAAAGGTGTGCTCAAGGCAGTCGAGCACATCAACACCGAAATTTCCGAAGCGGTGCTGGGGCTCGATGCGTCCGAGCAGGCCTTTCTGGACAAAACCCTGATCGACCTGGACGGCACCGAAAACAAAAGCCGCCTGGGCGCCAACGCCATGCTGGCGGTCTCGATGGCTGTGGCCCGCGCCGCTGCCGAAGAATCCGGCTTGCCGTTGTACCGCTACTTTGGCGGCATGGGCGGCATGCAGTTGCCAGTGCCGATGATGAATGTGATCAACGGTGGCGCCCACGCCAACAACAGCCTCGATTTGCAGGAATTCATGATCATCCCGCTGGGTGCGCCCAGCTTCCGTGAAGCCCTGCGCTACGGCGCCGAGGTGTTCCACGCCCTGAAAAAAATTATTCACGACAAAGGCATGAGCACCGCCGTGGGTGACGAAGGCGGTTTTACCCCCAGCGTGGAAAACCACGAGGCCGCCATTCAATTGATCTTGCAGGCGATTGACCAAGCCGGCTACACCGCGGGCGAGCAGATTGCGATTGGCCTCGATTGCGCCGCCAGCGAGTTCTACAAAGACGGCAAATACCAACTGAAAGGTGAAGGACTGGCGCTCGATGCCCAAGCCTGGACCGACATGCTGGCCACCTGGGTGGACAAGTACCCGATCATCAGCATCGAAGACGGCATGGCCGAGGGTGATTGGGACGGCTGGAAAATCCTGACCGATCGACTTGGCAAACAGGTGCAAATCGTCGGCGACGATCTGTTTGTCACCAACACCAAAATCTTCAAGGAAGGCATCGACAAAGGCATTGCCAATTCGATCCTGATCAAGATCAACCAGATTGGCACCCTGACCGAAACCTTTGCCTGCATCGAAATGGCCAAAAAGGCGGGTTACACGGCCGTCATCAGCCACCGCTCGGGTGAGACCGAAGACTCCACCATTGCCGATATCGCGGTGGGTACCAACGCGCTGCAAATCAAGACAGGCTCACTCAGCCGCTCGGACCGCATGGCCAAGTACAACCAGTTGCTGCGCATCGAAGAAGACCTGGGTGACATTGCCAGCTACCCCGGGCGTGCCGCCTTTTACAACCTGCGCTAAGTCCGGCCATGGGCTCACGTTCCGTGATGTTCGCCCTGATTGCACTGCTCGTGGTGATTCACGCGCAATTGTGGTTCGGGCGCGGCAGCATTTCGAACGTGGCCCAATTGCAGGCTCAGCTCAAAGAGCAATTCCAGCGCAACCAGCAGGCCGAACAGGCCAACCAGCAACTTGCCGCCGAGGTCCGGGATTTGAAAGAGGGTCTAGAGATGATCGAGGAAAAAGCCCGCATGGAGTTGGGCATGATCAAGGTCAACGAAATTTACGTTCAAATCGCCAAACGCTAGCCGGGCTGAAAAAATTCTCGCCACGGCAAGCGCTGGCGACACTACAATCAATTTGCCTGCCGTGTTTGCCGGGTTTTATATTTCCTAGAACCAATGCTCATAGAGCTCGGGCTTGGAACATTGTCCTGTCAGCGTGATCATCTCGCGTTAGATGAACCCAAGACACCGACTGCCCTCGCCCACCTGAACCCCGGTTCAGGATGAAGACCCGGTGACATGCGCAGGCATCCTACCCACCTCTCCCCACATGCACTTTGAACCCCTTTTGATTGTTGAGTTGGCTGCGCTTGGCTTGTGCACCGGTTTTCTGGCAGGACTTTTGGGCATTGGCGGCGGCATGATCATGGTGCCGTTCATGTCCATCATTTTGACCAATCGCGGCGTGGCGCCCGAACTCACCGTGAAAATGGCGATTGCCACGTCAATGGCCACCATTGTTTTCACATCCATCTCCAGTGTCCGGGCGCACCATAAACGGGGTGCAGTTCGCTGGGACCTGGTCAGAAAATTGGCTCCAGGCATTATTTTGGGTGGCATGGTGGCCAGCATGGGCGTTTTTGGCCTGCTCAAGGGCTCTTCGCTGGCCATATTCTTTGCGCTGTTCGTCGGCTTTTCTGCCACCCAAATGTTTCTCGACAAGAAACCGTCGCCGAGCCGTCATATTCCTGGGACTGCAGGACTGCTCACGGCCGGCTCGGTCATCGGTTTCATGTCAGGGCTGGTGGGCGCGGGCGGTGGTTTCATCAGCGTGCCGTTCATGACCTGGGTGAATGTGGCCATTCACAATGCCGTTGCAACCTCTGCTGCACTCGGGTTTCCCATCGCCCTGGCCAATGCATCGGGCTATATTGTGAGTGGTTTCAACGTGGCGAACCTGCCGCCCTATTCTCTGGGCTACATCTGGCTACCGGGCCTGGCCGTGATTGCCATTTGCAGC
>JAABQI010000087.1 GCA_011391545.1 Rhodoferax sp. | reverse complement strand
GCAGAACTTTCCGCGCCGCAAGGTGTGCGGTGAATGCATCGCCGCGAGCAACCTGCCTTTGTTGCAGGCACTGGGGATCGGTCCCGCGTTTGAAAAGGTTGCCGGGCCGGAATTGCGAAAAGTGGCCCTGATGCACGGAGAGCGCGAAGTGGTGTCTGACCTGCCACCGGCGCCGCACGCACACTACCCGTGGGGCCGGGCGTTGGGCAGGGAGACGCTCGACACGCTGCTCATTGCGCAGGCACGCCTGGCCGGGGTGCATGTCATGCAACCCTGGTCAGCGGTGCGCACCAGGGGCGCTGCCGGCCGCTGGCGTTGCGATGTTCGCGCCGCCGACACCGGGACCTTGGTCACGCTGCGTGCCGCGGTGCTGATTGATGCCCATGGCTCATGGGAGGCGCTGCCTGTCGGATGGGTGCGCGAAAGTCGGGTCCACCATGCCTCAGACCTGTTGGCCTTCAAAGCCAATTTTCGCCAGGCCAAACTGGCCAAGGGCTTGCTGCCCGTGCTGGCATTCAGCGGCGGCTACGGTGGCATGGTCAGGGCCGATGGCGACCTTACCTCGCTGGCCTGCTGCATTCGCCGCGACCGCCTTGAAGCCATGCGGCGCAAATCCCCGGGCCTGAGCGCCGGCGAGGTGATTGAGGCCCTGCTGAAAGAACAGTGTGGCGGGGTCAAAGCGGCTTTACAGGGCGCCACCCGCGAGGGCGCCTGGCTGGCCGCCGGTCCGCTCGACACGGGCATCCACCTGAGCCCGGCCGACGGCATGTTCCGCATTGGCAATGCCGCCGGCGAGGCTCACCCCATCATTGGCGAAGGCATGAGCATGGCGCTGCAGTCGGCCTGGCTGCTGTGTGCACAACTGCTTCATGCCAAGCCGGGGCAGGACCTGGCAGACCCGGCTTGGCAACGCGAGCAGATGCGCAGGTATGCAGCGCAGTGGCGTTCGGCCTTTGCCGCGCGGCTGCGCTTTGCTGCCGCGCTGGCGCATGTGGCGATGCGGCCCATGCTTGCCAAACCCCTGCTGGCGCTGCTGCAGCGCTGGCCCGGACTGCTCACCCTGGGGGCGGGTTGGGGTGGCAAGACCCGCTGCGCCGCCGACCCGGCCGCCATTGCCATCCAGAACGCATTCTGTGACCCCGACATGACACAACAAAGGGCTTGATATGACAACCACTTTTGAACACCTTCGCGCGCTCCTGATCAAGGACTACAAGCTTGACCCCAATCTGGTGACACTGGACGCGGAACTTGAAGCGCTGGGCATTGATTCGCTTGGCGTGGCCGAACTGCTGTTCAACGTGGAGGACGAATTCCACATCACGCTGTCGCCCGACGCGGTGCAATTGCTCACCCTGGGCGACGTGGTTCGCTTCATTGATGAACTCATTGCCGTGCAGCATGGCCAAAAGACCCAGCAGGATGGGGTGATGGTGCCCGGTGTGCTGACGCCATGAGACGCGTCGCCGTCACCGGCATGGGCGTGGTGTCGCCGCTTGGTGGCACGCTCGCTGAGGCTTACCGCAACGCGTCAAGCGGTTACTCCGGCATCCATCGGTTGCAGACCCCGTTCGCCCACCGGCTCCAGGCGCCATTGGCGGCCACCGTGGCTTTTGACGGTGCGGCGCATTTTGACCCGGCCCGGCTGCGCATGCTGGACCGCGCCAGCCAGTTCGCGCTGGTGGCCGCCCGGCAAGCATTTGCCGATGCCAACTGTGACTGGCCTGCCGTGGACCTTGGCCGGGCGGGCTGCTTTGTCGGCACCGGCATGGGCGGGGTGTCATCCAACGACGAGGGTTACCAGACGCTTTACGCTGAAGGCTCAGACCGCATCAAACCGTTCACGGTCCTGCTGGGCATGCACAACGCCAGCGCCGCCTGGATCGCCATTGACTTCAAGCTGCGTGGACCCAGCCTGACTTATTCGACCGCCTGCTCATCGTCCGCGGTGGCCATTGGCGAGGCCTGGTTGCGCATTGCCAGTGGCAGCCTCGACCTGGCCATTGCCGGGGGAGCCGAGGCGCCGCTCGCGTTTGGCTCATTGAAAGCCTGGGAGGCCTTGCACACGCTGGCCACGATCGACACCAACGACCCGTCCGCGTCATGCAAACCGTTCTCAAAAGACCGCAGCGGCATGGTGCTGGGCGAGGGCGCGGCAATGCTGGTGCTTGAACCCTGGGACTGCGCGGTGGCACGCGGCGCCACCATCCACGGCGAGGTGCTTGGTTGTGGTCTGACCACGGACATCGGCCACATCACCCGCCCCAGCGTGGACGGACAAGCGGCGGCGATGCGGGCGGCGCTGCAGTCAGCATCCCTTGAAGCCTCAGCGATCGATGCCATCAATGCACACGGCACCGGCACAATGGCCAATGACGCGGCAGAAACTGCGGCGATCAAGGCGGTGTTCGGAATTCGCTCGCCAGCCATTCCAATCAGCGCCACCAAGGCGATGCACGGCCACCTGCTGGGGGCGTCGGGTGCGCTCGAAGCCGTGTTGTCACTGCTGGCCATGCAGCATGCGGTGGCTCTGCCAACTTTGCACCTGAAGACCCCCGACCCGGCGTGCGATCTTGACTATGTGCCCAACGTGGCGCGCAGCCGTGTGGCCGCCAGAACCATGCTGTCAAACTCGTTTGCGTTTGGCGGAACCAACGCGGTGCTGGTGTTGCGTTCAGCGTCGGCGCCTGTGCCCCACCCTGGGTGAGTCCGCCAGTTGGCAGGCCTGCCGGTAGGCCTGCAGGGTTTTCTGCGCCTGGCCCAGTACCGTGTCTGGCGCATAACCGTCCGCCGTGCCGGGCAGGCCGCTGGCTTGGCCGGTCAGCAATTCAATGCCTTCGCTCACATGCTCGGCCGTGTAGATGTGAAACCGGCCCTGCGCCACGGCCCGGGTCACCTCGATGCCCAGCATCAGGTGGCGCCGGTTGCGCTGCGGGATCAGCACACCCTGCTGGCCGGTGAGCCCGGCGGTGTCACAAATCCTGAAAAACCCCTCGATCTTTTCGTTGATGCCGCCCACCGGCAGCACCTCGCCGTGCTGGTTGACGGCGCCGGTCACGGCAATGCCCTGCTTGAGCGGCAACCCGGACAGGCACGACAACAGCGCGTACAGCTCGGCGCACGAGGCCGAGTCGCCTTCGATGCCGTGGTACTCCTGCTCGAAGACCAGCGTGGCATTGAGCGCCAGCGGCGCCTGGGCGGCAAACAAAGTTGACAGGTAGCTTTGCAGGATCAGCACGCCCTTGTCGTGGATCGGGCCTGAGAGCGCCACCTCGCGCTCGACGTTGATAAGCCCGTCCTCGCCTGCCGAGGTGTGCGCCGTGACCCGCACCGGAAAGCCAAACCGGTAGTCGCCCAGGTCGATCTGCGTCAGGCCGTTGATCTGACCGGTTTTTTCGCCCTGCAGGCTGATCAGCCGCTCGCCGTCGGTGATGGTCTCCTGCATGCGCTGGTCGGGGTAGTTGTGGCGCAACTGGCGCGCCTGCAGCGCAGCATGCACATCGGCGCCGTCCACGCTTGCACCGGCACGGGCTTGGGCCACCGCTGCTGCTTCCATCACCAGCGCCTCCATGCGGGCAAAGGTGGCGCTCTGGCGCGTCTGGTCGTCGACCTCGCGGTGCGCGTCCTGCAGCAATTGCGCCACGGCGGCGGCCGTGAAATGGGGCAGGCCCAGGCGCTGGCAGGTGTGCGACACAAACACGGCTGAGGCCGCATAGGTTTGCGCGCTGGCGGCAAAGCTCTCGGCAAAGTCCACCTTGACGCGAAAGCGCCGGGCAAACTCTGGGTCGGCCTCCTGCAGCAGGTAGTACTCTTCGGTGGCGCCGATCAGCACGATCTTGACGCTGATGTCGAGCGCCTCGGGCACCAGCGACACGCTGGCCATGGGGGCGATCATCTGCATCGGTTCTTCGATCTGCAGGCGACCGGTGCGCGAAAAGCGGCGCAATTTTTCCCACACCAGCTCGTCGCTCAGCAGGTCGCGCACATGCAGCATCAAATAACCGCCATGCGCCTTGAGCAGGCTGCCGGCGCGGATGCGCGAGAAATCGGTGAGCAGCACGTCCTCTTCGGCCTGGTACTCGACGCTGCCAAACAGGTTGTGGAACGAGGGGTTGTCCTCGATGATCACCGGCGCACCACGCAGGTCCTCGTTGTCCACCACCAGGTTCACCCGGTAGCGCGCCAGCACCGCGGCCAGTTCCTCCTGGCGCAGCTCGTCGTCAAGCCCGGCGCTGGCATCGGCCACGCGAAAGGCGTCGAGGTTGTCCAGCACGTCCTGCATCACCTGGTCGAAGTAATGGCCCAGCTTGACCGCGTCCTTGATCTGTTTCTTGAGCGCCAGCCGGATCTCCTGCAACTCGCGCTCCAGCAGCGGCTTGATGGTCTGGCGCCGCAGCGCGGCCAGGCCCTCGTTCTTGAGGCGTTCAATGGGCCGGATCTTGTCAAGGTAGCGGGCAATCTCGGAACGCAGTTCCTGCTCGGCCACTTCGACCTGGGCGCGTTGCTCCTTGGGCAGCGAGCGCGCCTCGCTCTCGGTCAGCGCCCGGCCCTTGGCGCCCAGCAGGGTAAAGATCAGGTGCCCGTCCTCCCGGTACAACGCAAAGTTTCTGGCCTCGGCAAACGCGTCGAGTTCGGCGTAGGCCTCGGACTCCTCCCGCTTGTAGGTCTTTTCAAGGTGCTCGGTCTCGGCCTTGAAATCAGGGCCGTCAAGCCGTTGCGGAATCTCCTTTTGCAGCGTTTTGCTCATTTGCGCCATGAGCTGGCGCAGCAGCTTGCCCTGGCCGGGCGGCATGCGCAGCGCGCGCGGCCGCTCCGGCGCGTCGAAGTTGTGCAGGTAGCACAGGTCGGGCGGCACCGGCTTGGTGGCCGCCACCTCGCGCATCAGCTGCTGCAGCAGCGTCGAGCGGCCGCTGCCGACCTCGCCGAGCACAAACAGGTTGTAGTCGGGCTGGTCCATGGTCAGGCCAAAGCGCGCCGCGGTCTCGGCCCGCGCCTGCCCGATCCAGGGCAGCGGCTGCTGCAGCAGTTCAAAGGTGTCCTTGAAGCCGAGCGCGTCGGGGGAAATGCTGAGGGCCAGGTCAGCCGGGGCCAGGTGGGCAAGGGCCATGGTGGGTGTCTGGGTAGTGGCTGGGTGTCCAGTTTTTAGCCAATTGGCGATGGAAACATTGACATGTCGCAT
>JAABQI010000086.1 GCA_011391545.1 Rhodoferax sp. | reverse complement strand
AATGGCATCGCTGCCACGGTACACGCGCAGACCAGGGCGACTGACGCGCTCAATGCGCTCAATCACCGGGCGACCAGCGTAATATTTCAGAGCTATTTCGAGCTCGGGCTTGCCATCTGCCGGATTCACTTTGAATCCATCGATGTAGCCTTCGTCCATGAGGACTTGGGCAATCGCGACTTTCACTTTGGATGAAGGTACACGAACAGATGTTTTTGCAACCATTTGCGCATTTCGAATGCGTGTCAGCAGGTCGGCGATCGGATCACTCATGCTCATATCTATTTCTCCTGCCGATTACCAGCTAGCCTTGACGATGCCGGGTATTTCACCAGCAAAAGCCATTTCGCGAATCTTCGCACGTGCCAAACCGAAGTGCTGGAACGTGCCACGTGGTCGACCCGTGATCGCGCAACGGTTGCGCTGGCGGGTGGGGTTTGCGTTGCGAGGCAACATTTGCAGACCCAAACGTGCCGCTGCGCGCTCTTCATCGGTGCGCTTGGCATCTGTAGAAATCGCCTTCAATTCCGCATGTTTTTTTGCGTACTTGGCGACCAGTTTGTCGCGCTTGAGTTCGCGTTGGATTAAAGCCATCTTAGCCACAGATCACCTCAGTTCTTGAAGGGAAAACGGAAACCGGCGAGAAGAGCTTTGCACTCCTCATCACTCTTGGCCGTTGTTGTGATGCTGATGTTGAGACCGCGCAAGGCATCGACCTTGTCGTACTCAATTTCAGGGAAAATAATTTGCTCTTTGACGCCAATGTTGTAGTTGCCGCGGCCATCGAACGAACGGCCCGAAATACCACGGAAGTCACGAACGCGAGGCAGAGCCACGGTGACAAAGCGGTCCAGAAACTCATACATCTGAGCACCGCGCAAAGTCACCATACAACCAATGGCTTGATTCTCTCGAATCTTGAAGCCGGCAATGGCTTTCTTCGACATCGTCACCACAGGTTTTTGACCTGCAATTTTTGTCAAATCACCAACCGCGTGGTCCATCACTTTTTTGTCAGCCACAGCCTCGCTCACACCCATATTCAGAGTGATCTTGGTCAGACGCGGCACCTGCATGGGCGATTTGTAGCCGAATTTGGCCATCAATTCGGGCGCCAGCTTTTCACGATAGATTTGTTGCAAACGAGCCATGTTCATGCCACCTTGATTTCTTCGCCGCTGGACTTGTAAACGCGAACGCGCTTGCCGTCAGCCTGCAATTTGATGCCCACGCGATCAGCCTTGCCGCTTGCTGCATTAAAAATGGCAACATTGGATTGGTGAATGGCCATGGTTTTTTCAACGATGCCGCCAGCCTCACCCTTCATCGGGTTGGGCTTGGCATGCTTCTTGACGATGTTGACACCCTCAACCACCAGGTGAGAGTCGTCCTTGCGCAACGTGACCTTGCCACGTTTGCCCTTATCGCGCCCGGTGAGCACGATGACATCGTCGCCTTTGCGAATCTTGTTCATGTGATGTCCTTACAAAACTTCTGGAGCCAGAGACACGATCTTCATGAACTTTTCAGTGCGCAGCTCGCGCGTCACCGGTCCAAAGATGCGGGTGCCAATCGGCTCAAGCTTGGCGTTCAGCAGCACGGCTGCATTGCCATCAAACTTGACCAGCGAGCCATCAGGGCGGCGGATGCCCTTGGCAGTGCGAACCACCACAGCACTGTAGACGTCGCCTTTTTTGACGCGGCCACGAGGCGCAGCCTCTTTGATGCTCACTTTGATGATGTCGCCCACGCTAGCGTAGCGACGCTTGGATCCGCCCAGCACCTTGATGCACAGAACGGACTTCGCGCCGGTGTTATCGGCGACTTCGAGTCGAGATTCGGTTTGGATCATTTGTTTAATTCCCAACTTGCACCAAAGGCAAACTCGCACAATGCAAATCTGGCTTCGATCAGTCTTGGGCCCGTCACACGCAACATGAACCACTCATGTTGTTAGGTTGGGGCAGATACTTCGGTTTAACGCGAAGCCTCGTATTATGCACTGAAATCAGCAGCAGGTCAAAAACTTTTTCAGGATTGCAGCAAATATTTGGCTGCCAGTGACTGGAATTCCTGAACTTTTGGTTCCTTTTGGGTTTCTTCACGCACTATTTCACCCACACGGGCGGCAAGTTTAATGGCAAGACGCGCATCCAGAAACAGCAGGCGTGATCGCCTGGCCAACACGTCTTCCACCGTCAAGGCATATTCATGGCGTGCGGCAAAGCGCACCATGGCAACGGTCAAGCCAGGGCACAAATCATCTGCGGCACCTGGCAGTGTCTGAATGAAGGCCTGCTCCGAACCATAAGAGTGCCAGCCGGGTGCCTCGCTCAGCGACCGCACCGAGGCCGCGGCTGAAGCAGCGCCACTTCCCAGCAAATGCAGGCTTTTTGTGCCGCTCTCCTGGGTCGGGGCAATCAGGTGGTGCGCTACGCATTGATCAAGCACGTCCTCTGCCATGGCGCGGTAGGTTGTCCACTTGCCGCCTGTGACGGTCACCATACCGCTGCGGCTGATCACAATCGTGTGCTCCCGGCTCAGTCCCTTGGTATTGTTGCCTTCGTCCTGCGGCGGTTTGACCAGCGGGCGCAGGCCCACCCAAATGCTTTTGACATCCGACCGCGTGGGAGCGCGGCGCAGGTATTTGGCAGATTCGCTCAAAATGAATTCGATTTCTTCCTCGAACGCCATGGGCTCACGGGCCAGATCGTGGCGCGGTGTGTCGGTCGTCCCGAGGATGACTTTTCCCAGCCAGGGCACGGCAAACAACACGCGCCCATCAGCCGTCTTGGGCACCATCATGGCCAAGTCGGCCGCCAGAAAGTCACGCTCCACCACCATATGCACACCCTGGCTGGGCGCCACCATGGGCTGTGTGGCGCGGCCGTGCTCACCAGGCACAGCCAACCCGTCTTTTTGTCGCAATTCATCCACCCAAACTCCGGTGGCATTGACAACGCAAGGGCTTTGGAGCGCATAACTCCGTCCCGTCAGTTGGTCTTCGCACAGCAAACCTGAGACTTTGCCGTTGTTGTAGGTGAGTCCGGTGGCACGGCAATAGTTGACCAACAGCGCCCCATGACTGGCCGCCGTGCGCGCCAGCACAATGGCCAGACGCGCATCGTTGAATTGACCATCCCAATATTTCACACCCCCTTGCAGCCCTTGAACGCGCAGCGTGGGCAAATACCCCAGCGTCTCCTTGGGTCCCAAAAGCTCGGTTTTGCCCAAACCGGCGCGCCCAGCCAGCAGGTCGTACATTTTCAGTCCCGCGCCGTAGAACCCGGCCTCCCACCAGCGGTAGGTGGGCATCACAAACGCCAACGGCTGCGCCAGATAGGGCGCGTTGTTCAGCAACAGCGTGCGCTCATGCAGGGCTTCCTGCACCAGGGAAATATTGCCCTGCGCCAAATAGCGCACGCCGCCGTGCACCAGTTTGGTCGATCGGGACGAGGTGCCTTTGGCAAAATCATGCGATTCCACCAAAACCACCCGCAAGCCACGCGCCGCCGCGTCAAGCGCGACGCCCAAGCCCGTCGCGCCACCGCCCACAATGGCAATGTCGTAGCGCTGCGGCACGGCCAGACGGGCGACCAATTCGGAACGCCGGGTTGCAAGCGGGTGGAGTAAAGTGACCATGCGTTATTGATCTTTGATACAAACCATCCCATTATTCGCCAGTTCAGGACACGCCCATGACCTATCTGCTTGCCCTGGACCAGGGTACCTCGAGTTCGCGCAGCATCGTGTTCAACGCCCAGGGCCAGGTGGTGGCCCAAGCGCAACAAGAACTCACCCAACACTATCCACAACCCGGCTGGGTGGAACATGACGCGATGGAAATCTGGCACACCCAACTCGCCACTGCGCGCCAGGCGCTGGCCAAGGCCGGACTCAACGCCCGGCAAATCAGGGGCCTGGGCATCACCAACCAGCGCGAAACCACGCTGGTGTGGAACCGCAAAACAGGCCTGCCGATTCACAACGCCATCGTCTGGCAAGACCGGCGCACCGAGCCTGCCTGCGTCGAACTGCGCGAACGCGGATTGGCCGACACGATCCAGCAAAAAACCGGCCTGCTCGTGGATGCCTATTTTTCAGGCACCAAGCTCAAATGGATTCTGGGCCAGGTGCCGGGTGCACGACAGCAAGCCGAAGCGGGTGAACTGGCCTTTGGTACTGTCGACAGCTGGCTGATCTGGCAACTCACCCAGGGTCGGGTGCATGCCACGGATGTCAGCAACGCCTCGCGCACAATGCTCTTCAACGTGCACAGCAACCAGTGGGACGAAGAGCTGCTGCAGGCGCTGGACATCCCACCGAGCCTGCTCCCCGCCGTACGGCCGTCAAGCGCCCATTTTGGTGAAGTCAGCGCCGACCTGCTGGGTGCTGCCATCCCGATTGGCGGCGTCGCCGGCGACCAGCAAAGCGCCCTGTTTGGCCAAGCCTGCTTTACCCCCGGTATGGTCAAGAACACCTATGGTACCGGCTGCTTCATGCTGATGCACACCGGGCACCGCTTTCAAACCTCGGCCAACGGCCTGATCACCACCAGCGCCGCTCAGACCACCCATCAACCCGAATTCGCCATGGAAGGCAGCGTCTTCGTCGGTGGTGCCGTGGTGCAGTGGCTGCGGGACGGTCTGAAAGCCATCCCCAGCAGCGCCGAGGTGCAGGCGCTGGCCGAGAGCGTGCCCGATGCCGGCGGCGTGATGGTGGTGCCGGCCTTCACCGGCCTGGGTGCGCCCTACTGGAAACCGGATGCGCGGGGCTCCATCACCGGATTGAGCCGCGGCAGCACGCTGGCGCACATTGCAAGGGCGGCGCTGGAAAGCATTGCCTTTCAGAGCGCCGCCCTGCTGCAGGCCATGAGCCGGGACGCGTTAGCCGCTGGCGGCACGGCCGTCAAGGAGTTGCGGGTGGACGGTGGCGCCTGCGTGAACAACCTGCTGATGCAGTTTCAGGCTGACTTGCTGGGCATTCCGGTGGTGCGGCCAGCCGTCATTGAAAGCACCGCACTCGGCGCGGCTTACCTGGCCGGGCTGACGACCGGGGTGTACCAGAACACCGAAGAGCTTGGCAGCCTGTGGCAAGTCGAGCGCCGTTTCGAGCCCACTGTGGCAGCCCGGCACGCCGCCGAGCTGATGGCGCGCTGGGAACATGCGGTGCGGCAAACCGTGCTGCCA
>JAABQI010000085.1 GCA_011391545.1 Rhodoferax sp. | reverse complement strand
GGCGTAGTGTTCGGGCTTGGACAGGTCCATGCTGACAAATTCCAGCAGGCTGGAAAAACGCAAAAATTCTTCCGGGTTGGGGCGCTTGACCAGTTCCACCTGTTCAAAGCGGGTCTGGATCATGGCGCGGTATCGCTCATCGCTCAGGTCGTCGCGGCCGACACCAATGATGCGCGCCCCGTCTGGCAGGGTGCCGTGTTTGAAGGCCTGAAACAGCGCGGGCATCAGTTTGCGCCAGGACAGGTCGCCGGTGCCGCCGAAGAGGACGAGGTCAAAGCTCATTTGAAAAACCAGCGTTGGATTAGAGGGTTATTGCCAAAAAAATGAATCCGTAATGTAACTTAGTTTCAGCGTTTTTAACGAAGTTGGTAACTTTCGGCGTTGCCGCCTCGATAAACTACCCTGTTGAATCAATGACACTCCAATCAAGCTGAAGGAAAATCGTGCAAATCAAAGTCAAGGCCTTGCTGGCGTCCTGCGTCTGCGCGTTGGTGCTGGCATCCACGCTGTTGCCGTTCGCGTCGCATGCCCAAAGCGCCGTGACGCCAGCGGCCCAGCCTGCGTCCGTTGAGGCGACAGCAATGCTGCCGGTTATCACCGACGTGATACCAACCGCAGACAACCCCTATGGCCTTGAGTCCCTCTGGAAGACCTCGGACGCCGTGGCCAAAATCGTGTTGCTGCTCTTGCTGATCATGAGCGTGGGCAGTTGGTACATCCTGATCGTGAAATGGCTCGAGCAAGCCAAAATGTTGCGCCAGGCCAAAGCGGCCACCCAAGACTTCTGGTCGGCCGGTACGATCGAGCAGGGTGCTGCTGCGCTTGAACCCAGCAGCCCCTACCGCTTCATGGCCGATGCCGCCAGCAACGCCGTCAAAAAACACGTCGGTCTGATGGGCCATGTGGACCTCAACGACTGGATCGCCATGGGTATCCAGCGCGCCGTGGACCGCATCCAGAGCAGCACGCAAAACGGACTCGCATTCCTGGCCACCGTGGGCTCCATCGCGCCGTTTGTCGGCTTGTTTGGCACCGTCTGGGGCATTTACCACGCGCTGACGGCCATCGGCATTTCGGGCCAGGCTTCCATCGACAAAGTGGCCGGCCCGGTCGGCGAAGCGCTGATCATGACGGCCATCGGGCTGGCCGTGGCGGTGCCGGCTGTGCTGTCGTACAACTGGCTGGTGCGCCGTAACAAGGCGGTGATGGACGATGTGCGCGCCTTCAGCCAGGACCTGCATGCCGTGGTGCTGGGCTCGGTCAAGAAAATCTGAACGGCCCTGTCGCATGTCCATGAACCCCGGCTCCAACGACGACGGCGATGACGCGCTCATGTCGGCCATCAACACCACGCCGCTGGTGGACGTGATGCTGGTGCTACTGATCATCTTCCTGATCACGATTCCCGTGGTCACCACCTCGATCCAGCTCTCGCTGCCCAAGGAGCGCGTGGAAGTGCGCGAGACCAAGCCCGGGAACATCATCATTTCGGTCGATCAGGGCGGCAACATCTACTGGTACGAAGCACGCATCGACAACGTCGAGGCGCTGGCGGTCAAGCTCAAAAAAGTTGCCAGCCTCAAGCCGCAGCCTGAGGTGCAGGTGCGCGGCGACGCAAGGGCCCGCTTTGAGGGCGTCGGCAAAGTGCTGCTGGCCTGCCAGCGCGCGGGTATTGTCAAGGTCGCCTTCATCACCGAACCGCCACCGCTGGGCGGTTGAGCCTCAACAAGGATTTGACCCTATGGGAATGCGCGCAGGAAACACCAGCAGCTCGGGTGAGCCCGAAGTCATGATGGACATCAACACCACGCCGCTGATCGACGTGATGCTGGTCTTGCTGGTCATGCTCATCATCACCATCCCGATCCAGTTGCACTCGGTCGAACTGGAAATGCCGGTCGGCACGCCACCCGCCACGCTCGTCAAGCCCGAAAAGATCCAGATCGACATCGACGCGCAAAGCGTGGTCTATTGGCAGGGCCTGCCGGTAACGGCTGCCGAGTTGGACCAAAACATGAAAGCCATTGCGCCCCAGCAGCCGCAGCCCGAAGTTCACATCCGGCCCGACAAAGCTTCGCAATACGCCATCTTTGCCAATGTGCTCTCCAACAGCAAGCGCCTGGGGCTGAACAAGATTGCGGTGATCGGCGCGGAGCAGTATGTTCAATGAACACGCTTGAAATGGATGTCCGGTTTGAATTGCGTGACCCGTCGCGTCGCGTCAAGGGCCTGATCGTTGTGATTGCGCTGCACCTGCTCATGGGTTACGCGCTGGTCTCGGGCATGGCGCGCGAGGGCTTGAATTACATCAAAAAACCGCTGGAGGCCGTGGTGATTCAGGATGTCACCATCCCACCGCCGCCGCCGCCTGCGCCGCAGCCACCGCCCAGGAAAGTGGCAAAGCTGCCCGAACCGCCTAAGCTTGATGCACCGCCGCCGCCTTTCGTGCCACCGCCAGATGTGGCATCACCGGTTGCCAGCACAGCCCCGGTGATCCAGTCCATGGCAACACCACCGCCTTCGCCTGCTGTGATTGCTTCGCCGCCGCCGTTGCCAGAACCGGTGGCAACCGGACCGAAACAAATTAGCATCGGGCTGGCATGCCCCAGGCAAGTGCCACCAGAAATGCCGCGCCGTGCACTGCGGGATGGTACCGAGGGGGTGGTCAAGGCGCAAATTCGCGTCAGAGGCGGCGTCATTGTCGACGTGAGCATTTTGTCGGGCCCCGCAGTCTTTCATGCTGCCGTCAGGTCGGCCATCATGCAGTACACCTGCGTCACCGATGGCGGCGAAGTGATTGCCACCCAGGAGTTCAGTTTCAAGGTTGAATAGGAGGCTGTGAAATTTAGCATGCTCTGGCTGCTTGAGTTTTGCTGTGCAGCCCGCTTCATGCGATGATGCGCCAGTGCCAATTCACAAAGGGAAACCAATGAGCTTTGTTTTAAAACGAACCCTTGTCGGAGTGGCCTTTGCCACCGCCTGCGTGTTGACCAGCCACGCCGCAACCATTCCTGCTGGTGTCCAGCTTCACGCCGCCCAGACCCTGATCCGCAACAACGGCTCCGAGCCCGAGACGCTCGACCCGGCGCTGGCCGAGTCGGTGGGCGCCAACAACCTCACGCGTGACCTGTTCGAGGCGCTCACGGCCAACGATGCCGACGGCAAAATAGTACCCGGTGTGGCCGAGAGCTGGAAGCGCGTCGACGCCACCACCTGGGTGTTTACGCTGCGCAAGAGCGCCAAATGGTCCAACGGCGACCCGGTCACCGCCGATGATTTTGTTTTTGGCATTCGCCGTTTTGTCGATCCCAAGACTGCCTCCACCTACGCCGCCACCTACGGCGTTTTTCTGGCCAATGGCGCGGCGGTGGTGAAGGGCGACAAGCCCGCTTCCGAGATTGGTGTCAAGGCGCTGGACAAGCTGACGCTTGAAGTCAAGACGGCTTTCCCGGTGAGTTTTTTACCCGACGTGATGAGCAACAACAACCTCGGCCCCATTCACAAGGCATCGTTGGAGAAAAACGGCAAAGACTGGACCAAGCCGGGCCTGTTGGTTAGCAACGGCGCCTACACGCTCAAAGATTGGCAAGTCAACAACCGCCTGGTGATTGAGAAAAATCCGCAATACTGGGACGCGGCCAACGTGCAGTTGACGCGCGTTACCTACCTGCCGATTGAAGACGGCAACGCCGATGTCAAGTTGTATGAGTCGGGTGAGAATGAGTGGGTGTACCAGTTGCCACCCGGCACCTACGAGAAGTACAAGGCCCAGTACCCCAAGGAAATCCGCAACTCGCCCATGCTGGGGCTGCGCTATTACTCCTACAACACACAATCGCCCGTGTTCAAGGATGTGCGGGTACGCAAGGCGCTGTCGATGGTGATCGACCGCGACATTCTGGCCCAACGTGTCACCGCCGATGGCCAGATTCCGGCCTACAGCGTGATGGTCAAGGGCACCAATGGCGCAGATGTAACACCTTATGAGTGGGCGACTTGGCCGATGGCCAAGCGCGTGGCAGAAGCCAAAGCGCTGCTGGAGCAGGCCGGTGTCAAGCCGGGTTCCAAGTTTGTGTTCTCTTACAACACCAGTGAGTACCACAAGAAGATGGCGATTTTTGCCGCTTCAGAGTGGAAAACCAAGCTCGGCCTGAACATTGAGACCGAAAGCATGGAATTCAAGGTGCTGCTCAAGAAACGCCACGATGGCGAGTTCCAGATGGCGCGCAATGGCTGGGTGGCCGACTACAACGATGCCAGCACCTTCCTGACGCTGATTGAGTGCGACTCGGACCAGAACAACAACTTCAACTGCAACCGCAAGGCGCAGGAGCTCATCAACCAGGGTTCGCAAAGCGTTGATCAGGCCAAGCGCAAGACGCTGCTGACGCAGGCCTCCAAAATGATCATGGACGACTACCCCATCATTCCGCTGCTGCAATACTCGTCACCGCGTCTGGTCAAGAGCTACGTGGGCGGCTATTCGCTGCTGAATGCGCAAGACCGGTTCCGATCCAAAGACCTGTACATCATGAAGCACTGAGTTCCTGACGCATGTGGGCTTACACGCTGCGTCGGGTTCTGGCAGCGATCCCGACCATGCTGGTCGTGATCACCGTCTGTTACCTGCTGCTGCACGCCACCCCCGGTGGGCCGTTTGATACCGAGCGCAAGGTGTCGGCGGCTGTGCTGGCCAATTTGCAGGTCAAGTACCACCTGGATCTGCCGCTTTGGCAGCAATACCTGCTCTACCTCAAGAGCCTGTTGCAGGGCGACCTGGGCGCCTCTTTTCGTTACGCCGACTGGTCGGTGAACGACCTGGTCGCCAATGCGCTTCCGGTGTCAGCGGTCATTGGCGGCGGGTCCCTGGTGTTGTCGCTGTTCATCGGTGTGGCTTTGGGTATCGTGGCGGCGCTGCGGCAAAACAGCGCTGTTGATTACTTGGTGATGCTGATCGGCAACGTGGGCAGCGCGGTGCCGAGCTTCGTCTTTGGCCCGGTGCTGATTCTGGTGTTTGCGATTTTTCTCAAGTGGCTACCCGCCGGGGGCTGGAACGACTTCGAGCTTCGTTACATGGTGTTGCCGATGACCTTGCTGATTTTCATCAACGTCTCGACCATCGGGCGCGTCATGCGCGGCAGCCTGATCGAGGTCATGCACAGCAACTTCATTCGCACGGCGCGCGCCAAGGGTCTGCCGAC
>JAABQI010000084.1 GCA_011391545.1 Rhodoferax sp. | reverse complement strand
AGCGCCTGATTTACGCCGCGCTGGGCCCAAGCGTGCAGTTTTTGGCGGCGGCCGGCATGGTGCTGGTGCTGTGGCTGCTGGGCAGCGCGACGCAGGGGCGCACGCCCGCCGAAATGGTGAGCTTTTTGCTGTATGCCGCGCTGCTGACGCGCCCGGTGAGTTCGCTGGCCGACGTGTATGGCCAGACGCGCCAGGCGCGCGGTGCGCTGGAGCGCCTGGGCGAGGTGCTGCGCGAGCCGCCCGAGCCGCCGCCTGGCAGCGGCCACACGCTGCCACTGGTGCGCGGCCAGATCACTTTGGACGATGTGCACTTTGCCTACCCCGATCGTCCGCCCGCACTCAGCGGCGTGACACTGCTCATCAAGGCCGGCGAAACCGTGGCGCTGACCGGCCCCAACGGCGCCGGCAAAAGCACGCTGGCGCATTTGCTGATGCGGCTGATGGCACCGACTGGCGGGCGCATTTTGATCGACGGGCACGACATTGCCGGGGTCACGCTGGCCAGCCTGCGCAGCCAGATTGGCGTGGTGCCGCAGCATGTGCTGCTGTTCAATGGCAGCGTGTTCGACAACATTGCCTACGGCCGGCCGGACGCGCCAGCAGCAGCCGTGCAGGCTGCCGCCCGTGCCGCCCAGGCGCATGAGTTCATCAGCCGCCTGCCGCAGGGCTACGACAGCGTGATCGGTGACCAGGGCATACGCCTGTCGGGCGGCCAGCGCCAGCGCATCGCCCTGGCGCGCGCGCTGCTCAAAGACCCGCCCATTCTGGTGCTCGACGAGGCCACCGCCATGTTCGACCCCGAGGGCGAAAAGTCTTTCATTGCCGAATGCCACGAGACCCTGTCGCGCCGCACCGTCATCCTCATCACCCACCGCCCCGCCAGCCTGGCGCTGGCCGACCGGGTGCTGCGGCTGGAGGGTGGGGTGCTGGTGGAAGGGGTCATTCGCGGCGCTTAGATATTTATGGCTATTTACGGCTATATTTGCGGCTATGCTGATCACCAACAACATTCAAATCACGCCCGAAGTTCTGGCGCTCATTTCCAGGCTGGATGAATTCAAGGGGGCTTGGCGAGCGTTGGGCACCTTGGCTCCCGACCGGCTGCTGGCCTTGCGCCGTGTGGCCACCATTGAGAGCATCGGGTCGTCAACCCGCATTGAGGGTAGCCAGCTTTCTGATGAAGATGTACGGGCGCTGCTTGCAAAGATTGAGATGAAGTCGTTCGCCACGCGCGACGAGCAAGAGGTGGCCGGTTACGCCGAGGTGATGGAGCTGCTGTTTGGCTCTTGGGAGCACATCCCGTTCAACGAGAACCATATCATGCAAATTCATCGGGATTTGCTGGCCTACAGCAGCAAGGATGAGCGTCACCGTGGGCAGTACAAAACGCATGAAAACCGGGTGGCCGCGTTTGATGAGCAGGGGAATGAAGTGGCGACCATTTTTCAAACTGCATCACCTTTTGACACGCCAAGGCTGATGCGTGAATTGGTTGACTGGGTGCGCCACACGCGCAGTAGCCAGTCTTTGCATCCGCTCTTGATCGTGGCGGTTTTTGTGGTGGTTTTTTTGGAAATTCATCCGTTTGATGATGGCAATGGGCGGCTCTCACGCATACTGACCACACTGCTTTTGATGCAGGCAGGTTATGTGTATGTACCCTACAGCTCGCTGGAAAGCGTGATCGAGCAGAACAAGCAGGCTTACTACATTGCCCTGCGGCAAACGCAAGGCACGATCCGCACAGAGGCACCCAACTGGCAACCTTGGATCACGTTTTTTCTGAGCTCGCTGGTGAGTCAGGTGAAGCGGCTGGAGGTCAAAATTGAACGCGAGCATTTGTTGCTGGCCACTCTGCCTGAACTGTCTGTTCAATTGCTGGCAATTGCGCGTGAACAGGGGCGTTTGACGGTGGCCCAGGCTCAAGCGCAAACCGGGGCCAATCGTCACACCATCAGACTACATATCAGGAAACTGCTGGCTGGCGGCCACCTGGCGCAGCAAGGCACGGGTCGGGGCACTTGGTATAGCTTTAAATCATCGCAACGAGAAGCTTGAATACGGGGAGAAAACAGTCTTCGCGGCGAGGGCGCCACTCCCACAAAATTGTCGCTCCCACTAATCTTTGCCAAATTTTGCCAAGGTCTATAAACTCTGGTCATGACCACCATGAACATCTCTTTGCCCAGCAGCCTCAAATCCTTTGTCGATGAGCGGGTTAGCCAGGGCGCCTATGGCACGAGCAGTGAATATTTGCGCGATCTGATTCGCCAGGACAAAGACCGGCTGCAGTTGCGCAGCCTCATGCTTGCGGGGGCAGCGTCTGCACCGGCTGGCGTGGCTGACGCTGCTTACTTTGCAGGCTTGCGTCAGCGGGTTCAACAGGCCGCCACGGCAGGCACACGCGGGTGAAGCCAAAGCCAATCATTGCGCGGGCTCAGGCAAATGACGACATCGATGAGATCATTGCGTACTACCTGGGCGAATCGGTTGAGCAAGCGGCCCTTGGGTTCATTGATGCGTTGGAAGATGCTTACGCCCACATTGCCAGCAGTCCCGCCACCGGGTCATTGCGTTACGCATACGAGTTGAATTTGCCTGCTCTGCGCTTTTGGCCTCTGACGCACTATCCACACCTTGTGTTTTACGTTGAGCAGTCGGATCATGTTGATGTTTGGCGGGTGCTGCACAGCAAGCGGGACATCCCTGCCTGGATGGCGGAATAAGTTCCGTCCTACAGGGTGGGGCATTGTGGGAGTCGCGCCCCCGCGACGAAGGCGGTTTGAATTCATTCGCGGCGAAGGGTTTTGTATGGCTATTTATATGGCTAAATGGTAGTATTCATCCATGATCGCAGCAACATTCGAATGGGATGACAACAAAGATGCTGAAAATCAGAGCAAGCATCGGGTGTCGTTTCAGGATGCACAAGCGGCGTTTGCCGATCCGCACCGTGTCGTGGCGCGAGATCTGGCGCACAGCGAAGGCGAAGAGCGGTTCTACTGCATGGGGAAAGCCGGTGGTGGCGTTCTCACGGTGCGGTTCACTTATCGCCGAAACGTCATCCGAATTTTTGGCGCTGGTTACTGGCGCAAAGGAAAGGCTGTTTATGAAAAAGAAAATCGTTTACACGGATGAGCCAATGGGTGACATGGAAGTGGTCGCCGATTTTTTGCCGTCACCGGCTGAGCTTGCGTTTCGCGAGGATGGTGTCAAGGTCACGCTGGCGCTGAGCAGGAGCAGCGTTGAATTCTTCAAGTCTGAGGCGTCAAAGCATCAGACGCAGTACCAGCGAATGATTCGCCGCCTGCTGGATTCATACGTAGAGGCGCAGGCGGGGTCCACTGGCAACGCCACACCTTCCGCGCGCAAGCGGGCTTCAATTTGACGCCAACACCAACAAACAGCCAACAGCCTTCGCGGCGAGGGCGCCGCTCCCGCGAAGCCATCCGCTCCCACAAAGCCAGCCGCTCCCACGGTACCCTGTAGGAGTCGCGCCCCCGCGACGAAGGCTGTCCAGATGCATTCATCACCGATAATGCCCAGCCTCAATGCACCCCATGCCAACCCCGTTACCCCAAACATCCCACCCCACCTCAAGCCCGTCTGGCCGCGTGGCGCAATTCCGCGCGCTGAGCGCTGCGCAACAGCGCGCGCTGATGGCCGCCTGGGCGTGGCTGCCACTGTTCTGGCTGGGGCTGCGCTGGCTGGGCCTGCCGCGCTTGCAGGCCTGGCTACAGCGCCGCCCGCTGGTGCCCAACCCGGCCAAGGCGCTGGCGCTGCCCCATATTCAGGCGCTGGGCGAGGCGGTGAACATTGCCGCGCGCCACACGCCTTTCCCCGCCACCTGCCTGACGCGCTCGCTGCTGCTGGGCTGGCTGCTGCGCCGCCGCGGTGTGGCCAGTAGCCTGCGCATCGGCGTGCGCCTGACGCAGGGCGCGCTGGACGCGCATGCGTGGGTGGAGTGCGCGGGCGTGCCCGTGAACGACCGGCCCGACATCGCCGCGCAGTTCGCGTCGTTTGGCGACCTGGTGCCGCTGGCAGCTTTTCACGCGCCATGAGCGGCATCGCCGGCATCATCCATTTCGACGGTCGCCCGGTCGAGCCCGGCCAGGTAGAGGCCATGACCGCCGCCATGCACTACCGCGGCCCCGACGGTATCCACCACTGGCGCCGGGGCAACGTGGCACTGGGCCAGTGCATGCTGCGCACCACGCCCGAGTCACTGGAAGAAACCCAGCCGTTGACCAACGAGGACGAGAGCCTGGTGCTGGTGATGGACGGCCGGGTGGACAACTGGGAAGAACTGCGCCGCGAACTGCTGGGCAAGGGCGCCGTGCTGCGCACACGGGCCGATGCCGAACTGGTGCTACGGGCGTATGAGGTCTGGGGCCGCGACTGCCTGAGCCACATCGACGGCGATTTTGCGCTGGTGATTTGGGACGCGCGGCAGCAAGAGGTCTTTTGCGCGCGGGACCGGGTGGGCAACAAGCCTTTCAACTACCACTGGAATGGCAATACGCTGGTGTTTGCATCGGAACTGCACACCATTTTGGCGCTGCCCTGGGTGCCCGAGGTATTGAACCAGGGCACGCTGGCTGAATATTTGGGCACTGAGTGGTATTCACTGGAAGAAACGCTCTGGCAGGGTGTGCTACGCCTCAAGCCGTCACACTTCATAGTGGTAAGGCACGGGGACGAAATGCAGCTGCAGCGCTACTGGACGCCCGACCTTCACCTCACGCTGCCGTGCAAGACCGACGA
This sequence comes from Rhodoferax sp., assembly GCA_011391545.1. Lineage (GTDB taxonomy): Bacteria > Pseudomonadota > Gammaproteobacteria > Burkholderiales > Burkholderiaceae_C > Rhodoferax. The sequence continues at coordinate 479 of JAABQI010000084.1, read as the reverse complement.
AGATTACATTGAGCACTACCGTGCATTATTCACCGATGTGGTGCGCCGTATGTCTCGATCCCATCAGCAGCTGGCCTACGAAGTGAGTGGCGGACTGGATTCATCAGCCATGTTTGCGGTGGCCGAAACACTGCGCCAGCAAGGGCGCCTACCTGCACCAGGGGTGGAAGGCTACACGCTGGACTTTAGTGGTGACCCGGCTGCCGATGAAATGGATTACGCCCGCGCAGTGGGAAGCCATCTGGGACGGCACATTCACGAGGTGACACCAGCCCATGTGCCGCTGGACTGGTATCGGGAGATTGCGGGCCTGTATCGGGAATTTCCAGGCTACCCGAACGATGCCATGGGGCTATCGATTGCCGAAATTGCCAGGTCGCAAAGCTGCCGGGTGCTGTTCAGCGGTACAGGTGGCGATGAATGGGCCGGCGGCTCGCGCTTGTATTACGCCGAGGCAATGGCTGGATGGAAGTTGCGCG
>JAABQI010000083.1 GCA_011391545.1 Rhodoferax sp. | reverse complement strand
GTCCGAAGTCCTCGGGGCGCTGCACGCGCGCGGCGATCTGGATCACCCGGTCCTGCGCGCTGGAGCGGATGCTGCCCACCGGATAGTCCTGGTTCTCATTGCGCACGGCGCTGGCGACCTGCTCGGGCGTGATGCCGAACGAGGCCAGCGCCTGCGGGTTCAGGTAAACATTGATTTCGCGCTGGCTGCCACCCACCAAGGCCACGGAGCCGACGCCGCGCACGTTTTCCAGCCGTTTTTTCAGCGTCTGTTCGGCCCAGCTGGTGAGCTCGACGGCATTGAAGGCGGCGCCCGCGCTGGCATCGGGCAGCACCGCCACCGACCAGATGGCGCGGCTGGCGGGGTCGAAGCGCAGCACGCGCGGCTCCTTGACTTCGTCACGCAGCGTGGCGCGGATGGCGGCCACCTTTTCGCGCACGTCGTCGGCGGCTTTGCGGCCGTCCATGTGCAGGCCGAATTCGATGATGACCACCGACTGGCTTTCGTAGGAGCGCGAGGTGAGGGCGTTGATGCCGGCAATCGAGTTGACGCCTTCCTCGATTTTCTTGGTGACTTCGCTCTCGACAATCTCGGGTGAGGCGCCGGGATAGTCGGTGCTGATGACCACCACCGGAAAATCGACGTTGGGGAACTGGTCCACCTGCAGCCGCTGCATGGAAAACAGGCCCAGCACCACCAGGGCCAGCATGACCATGGTGGCGAAGACTGGGTTGTGAAGGCTGACGCGGGTGAACCACATTTATTGGTTTCCCGCCGCAACTGCGGTCATCGTCACCAGCGTGCCGGCGCGCAGGCTGCCGACTGTGCCGTCGATCACCACGCCGCCCTCTGGCAGGCCGGTGACCGCCACCATGGTGATGCCGTCGGCTTCACCGCGCTCACCCAACGTCACGTTGACGTGCTGCACCTGGTTCTGGTTGACGAGTTGCACATAAGGTTGCGGCTTGTCGGTGCGCACCGCGCTCAGGGGCAGGGCCAGCGTTTTCACACTGCCCACGGTCAGAAGTCCCTGGGCAAACAGGCCGTGGCGCAAGCTGGCCTGTGGGTCAATAGCCAGATAAACCAGCACGGCGCGGCTGCCCACCGCGGCGCTGGGGTTGATGCGCACCACCCGGGCGCTGATCGCCTGCTGGGTACCGTCCAGCGTCAGCTGGGCGCTTTGCCCCACCTTGACCTGAAGCGAGTCGGCCGCGCTCAGGCTGGCCTCGAGCTCCAGTTGCCGGTTGTCCACAATCTCGACGACGCGGGCATCCACGGGCAGGCGCTCGCCCGGTTGCGCCAGGCGCTGCGAAATTTGCCCGTCGATGGGCGCGCGCAGCACGGTGTCGGCCAGCGCCTTGGCCGCGACATCGGCGCCCGATTGCGCGGCGGCGTAATTGGCCCGGGCCGCCGCCAGGCTGGCTTGCGACGATTCGAGCGCCGTGCTGGAGATAAAGCCCTGCGCCACCAGCGCCTGGTTGTTGTCAAAGCTGCGCTGGGCAATGTCCACCTGCGCTTTGGCCGCCGCGGCCTGCTGGCGCGCCTGGCGCACACGGGCGTCGGATTCGGTGGGGTCAATGGTGGCCAGCACCTGGCCCGCGCGCACGCTGTCGCCCTCGCGCACACTCAATCCGCGCAATTCGCCCGCAACACGCGCTTTCACCATCGCCGTGTTGACGGCCTTGATGGGCCCGGAAAGCACCACGCTTTGCGCCAGCTCCAGCGATTTGACCTGCACCAGGTCGCTGGCGGCCAGGTTGATGCTGACCTGCGATTTTTGTGCGACCTGCTGCGCTTCGAGCGCGGTCTGGCGGGCTTTGCGCGCTGACAGCGTGCGCAGGGTACCGGCCACCAGCAGGGCCACCACGAGGCCGGCCAGCGTCCATTTGATCCAGGGTTTCATGTCGGTGTGTGCTCCGGGGGGTCAGTGAGTGGGGGATGTTTGCGCGCAAAAACCATGCAGCAGCATGTCGAGTTGCGCCGTCAGATAGCTCTGCGGGTCGAGCTGCGCTTGGGCGTCGCAACAGGTGCCCAGGGAATGTTTCCACAGCGCCAGGAACAGCATGGGCGCCAGCACCAGATAGGCCCCGTACCTCAGGTCCATCGGGCGAAACTCGCCACGCGCCACACCGCGTTGCAGGATGCGCTGAATCAGGGTGTTGGCGGGTTGCATCACTTCATGCTGGTAGAAGCTGGCCAGTTCCGGGAAATTTTGCGCTTCGCTCATCATCAGTTTGGGAATGCCGCTGGCCTTGGTGGTGCCCAGGCGTTCCCACCAGTTGAACAAACAATAGCGCAGCATGTCCTGGGTGCTGCCCTCGAAGCGGTCGAACTCTTCGTTCCACTCGGCAAAGCGGCCGGAAATGTTCTCGCGCACCACGGCCTTGAACAGCTCTTCCTTACTGGGAAAATACAAAAACAGCGTGCCCTTGGAAACCCCGGCGCGCGCGGCCACCTCCTCGACGCGGGTGGCGGCAAAACCTTTTTCAACGAACAGGTCCAGCGCGGCAGCCAGCAGTTCGCCCGGACGCGCGCCTTTGCGGCGCGAACGGCGTGTCTGCCCGTCGGTCAAGGCAACGGCTTGAGGGCTGGCATGGGATGAAGCGCTTGGCATAAAGTTAATGACTAATGGGTTATTAGTGTAGCTCAAGCCCGAATCCTGTCAATTCAAACAAAGACCCGGCCACATCAGGTTTGTCGGTTTGCGGCTAGCATGAAAGATCAAGTCATCTTCCGGATGGCAACTTCAAGGGGTCGATTCATGCAGCAAACAGGTCAAACCATCACGCTCGGCGGCGGTTGCTTCTGGTGCACCGAGGCGGTTTTTGTGCGGGTCAACGGTGTGCTCGACGTGGAATCGGGCTACTGCAACGGCCAGACGCAGCAACCAACTTACGAACAGGTGTGCACTGGAGGCACCGGGCACAACGAGGTGGTCAAGCTGCTTTATGACCCGCAGCAGATCAGCGTGCGTGAAATCCTGGAAATATTCTTTGTGATTCACGACCCCACCTCGCTCAACGCCCAGGGCAACGACCACGGCACGCAGTACCGCAGCGGCATTTATTTCAGCACGCCGGAACAGCAGCAGGAAGCGCTGGCGCTGATTGACGAGCTCACCAAGAGCGGGGCTTATGGGCGTGCCATCGTGACCGAAGTGCTGCCGTTGGCCAATTACTGGCCAGCAGAAGGCTATCACCAGGACTTTTTTGAAAAGAACCCCCACCAGGGCTACTGCATGGCGGTGGCGGCCCCCAAGGTGGCCAAGTTTCGCAAGACGTTTGCGCGTTTGCAGAAACCAGACCGATAAAATCCAGGCATGGCCACCAAACTCCCCAAATCCCTCCCCGTCCTGCCCGTCGCGCCCGTTGAAAACGACGGTACCGTGGTGCTTGAGCGCCGCACCCAGCGCACCAAACCGCCGCAGATGTACCAGGTCGTGATGCTCAATGACGACTACACGCCGATGGAGTTCGTGGTGATGGTGCTGCAGGAGTTTTTCAGCAAGGACCTCGAAACCTCGACCCGGATCATGCTCAAGATCCATCTGGAGGGCAAGGCGGTGTGCGGGGTGTATTCCCGCGATGTGGCCTCCACCAAGGTCGATCAGGTGCTCGATGCTGCAGCCAAGGCCGGGCATCCGCTCAAGTGCTTTTGTGAACCCGTTGCTTCGTAGGTGTTTGAATCCCGACACGCCGAAATGAATTAAAAATCAGATTACAGTTAATGCCTGAAACAAAAGCCTTTAAAGGAACCTCATGATTGCCCAAGAACTGGAAGTCAGCCTCCACATGGCGTTTGTCGAGGCGCGTCAACAGCGCCATGAATTCATCACGGTGGAACATTTGCTATTGGCCTTGCTGGACAACCCCAGCGCGGCCGAAGTGCTACGCGCCTGCTCGGCCAACATTGATGACCTGCGCAAGTCGCTGGTGACCTTCATCAAGGACAACACGCCGCAGGTTGCGGGCACCGAAGATGTCGATACTCAGCCCACGCTGGGTTTCCAGCGCGTGATTCAGCGCGCCATCATGCACGTGCAGTCCACCGGCAGTGGCAAAAAGGAAGTGACCGGCGCCAATGTGCTGGTGGCCATTTTTGGTGAAAAAGACTCGCATGCCGTGTACTACCTGCACCAGCAAGGCGTGACACGCCTTGATGTAGTCAACTTCATCGCGCACGGCATCAAGAAAAGCGACCCGCCGGAGCCGGTGCGCTCGGCAGACAACCCGGCAGAGTCCGACGAGGGTGCGGCTGAGAAAAACGAAAAGTCTTCGCCGCTGGAGCAGTTCACGCAAAACCTGAATCAACTTGCCAAGGACGGCAAGATCGACCCGCTGATCGGGCGCGAACTCGAGGTCGAGCGCGTCATTCAGATTCTGTGCCGCCGCCGCAAGAACAACCCCTTGCTGGTGGGCGAGGCCGGTGTTGGCAAGACGGCCATTGCCGAGGGCCTGGCCTGGCGCATCACGCAAAAGGATGTGCCCGAGATTCTGGCCGATTCGATCGTCTATTCGCTCGACATGGGCGCGCTGCTGGCGGGCACCAAGTACCGGGGCGATTTTGAGCAGCGGCTCAAGGGCGTGCTGAAGTCGCTCAAGGACAAGCCCAACACGATCTTGTTCATTGACGAAATCCACACCCTGATCGGTGCCGGTGCCGCCTCCGGTGGCACGCTGGACGCCTCCAACCTGCTCAAGCCGGCGCTGAGTTCGGGCGCGCTCAAATGCATTGGCGCCACCACCTTCACCGAATACCGCGGCATTTTCGAAAAAGACGCCGCGCTGTCGCGCCGCTTCCAGAAGATCGATGTGCTGGAGCCCTCGGTGGAGCAGACGGTCGATATCCTGAAAGGGCTCAAGTCGCGCTTTGAGGAGCACCACCATGTGAAATATGCGCTGGCCGCCCTGCAGGCAGCCGCTGAGCTGAGCGCCAAGTACATCAACGACCGGCATCTGCCCGACAAGGCCATCGATGTGATCGACGAGGCCGGTGCCGCCCAGCGCATTTTGCCGCCCTCCAAGCGCAAGAAAATCATCAGCAAGGCCGAGATCGAAGACATCGTGGCCAAGATTGCCCGCATTCCGCCGGCCAATGTGTCCAACGACGACCGCGGCAAGCTGAAAACCCTGGAGCGCGATTTGCGCAACGTGGTCTTCGGCCAGGACAAGGCGCTCGACATGCTGGCCTCGGCCGTGAAGATGTCGCGCTCGGGCCTGGGCAAGGGCGACAAGCCGATTGGCACCTTCCTGTTCAGCGGCCCCACCGGCGTCGGCAAGACCGAGTCGGCGAAGCAGCTGGCCTACATCATGGGCATCGAGCTGATCCGTTTCGACATGAGCGAGTACATGGAGCAGCACGCGGTGAGCCGCCTGATTGGCG
>JAABQI010000082.1 GCA_011391545.1 Rhodoferax sp. | reverse complement strand
TTCGGGTGTTGGCGGACGTGTCCACCAGGGCCACCCGATTGAAGCCGCCACCGATGTCTCGATGATGACCCGCGCGGGTGTCGAGCGCATCATGCGCTTTGCTTTCAGACTGGCGCAGTCCCGCCCGCGCAAGCTGCTGACCGTGGTGACCAAGTCGAACGCGCAGCGCCACGCCATGGTGATGTGGGACGAGATTGCGGTGCAAATTGCCAAAGAGTTCCCTGATGTGAAGTGGGACAAGGAACTGGTGGATGCCGCCACCGCTCGCATGGTCAACCGTCCTGCCACCTTGGACACTCTGGTCGCCACCAACCTGCACGCAGACATCCTGAGTGATTTGGCCGCTGCCTTGGCGGGCAGCCTGGGCATCGCCCCGACCGGCAACATCGATCCCGAACGCCGTTATCCCTCCATGTTCGAACCGATCCATGGCTCGGCCTTTGACATCATGGGCAAGGGCCTGGCCAACCCGGTGGGCACCTTCTGGAGTTGCGTGATGCTGCTGGAGCATGTGGGCGAAGCGGCGGCGGCCAAACGACTGATGGCAGCCATCGAGCAAGTGACTGCCGACCCGGCGCTGCACACCGGCGACCTGGGTGGCAAAGCCACCACGGCGCAGGTCACACAGGCCGTCTGTGGCATGTTGGCCGCCCAATCAACACGGCAGACTGCTTGAAGTGAAGGAGACCACAAACTGAACCGACGACTGCATTTTTTCCCTGTCAGCCTTTAGCGTCACACTTTTTCAAATTTTTATAACTGGAGACAACCATGCGCAAATTCAACATTCAAAAACTGCTTTCAACGGCCTTGCTCGGCAGCACCCTGGCCGTCAGCCTGGCCTACACCACAGGCGCCGCCGCACAAACGTACCCCGGCAAGCAGATCAACTACATCCTGCCCTTCAACGCGGGCGGTGAGTCTGACATTTCGGCACGATTCCAGCAGTCGGTGTTCAAGCAGATTGCCGGCGTTGACATGGTCATTCAGTACCTTGCGGGTGCCGGTGGCGCGCAGGCCTGGTCCCAACTGAACACCATGCCGGGGGACGGCTACACCATCATGGGCATCAACCTGCCGCACACCGTGCTGCAACCGATGCAAAAAGACGTGGGCTACAAAACAGACGACCTGACCCCGGTGCATTACTTTCACTACACGCCTGATGCCATTTTTGTGCAGACCGACAGCCAGTTCAAGACGCTCAAGGACCTGATCGACTATGCCAAAAAGTCCCCAGGCATGGTGACCTTCAGCGGCTCGGGTTCGAACTCGTCCAACAACCTCGCGCAGGTGCGCTTTGACGAGCTTGCCGGCATCAAGACCACCTACATTCCCTTCAGCGGAACCGGTCCGGCTGTTACGGCCATTCTGGGCAAGCAAACCGTCGCGGGCTTCAACTACGCGCCATCAGCCATTGCCCATGCCGACAAGATGCGCATGCTGGCGGTCGCCTCGGAAAAGCGCATGCCCGCCTTTCCGAATGTGCCCACTTTCCGTGAGCTTGGCTTCGACTTGGTGGGCGGGGCCTATCGCGGCCTGTCGGTGCCAAAGTCAACGCCCGAGGACGTGCGCCAAAAGGTGTCTGACATCATCAGCAAGATCAATGCCGAGCCGACCTTCAAAAAGAGGATGGAAGATGGTGGCTTTGTATTGACGGATGTCACCTACAAGGACATGCCCAAGTTCATGACCGAGAAGAAAAAGGAATACGCTGCGCTGGCTGAAAAGCTGGGCATCAAAAAGCAGTAATCCAGGTAAGACCCCGCCATGGAAGTCCTCAGCTACCTGATTGATGCCCTGACCCTCTTCAACCTGACGCTGGCACTGGCCGGGGTGACACTGGGTACCGTCATCGGGGCCTTGCCGGGCCTGTCGGCGACCATGGCGGTGGCGATTCTGGTGCCATTCACCTTTGCCATGGCACCGGCATCGGGCTTGATCGCGCTGGGGGCGATCTATACCGGGGCCATCTATGGCGGTGCCTTTGCCGCCATTCTGGTCAATACCCCGGGCACTCCGTCTTCAATCGCCACCACCTTTGACGGTTACCCGATGGCCAAGCGGGGTGATGGCGGACTTGCGGTGACCCTTGCCACGATAGCCTCTGTTTTTGGCGGCCTGGTGGGAGCCACGATTCTGATTTTGCTGGCGCCGCCGCTGGCCAATGTGGCGTTGGCCTTTGGTCCGACCGAGTATTTCTGGCTGGCGATTTTCGGGCTGACCCTGATCTCGGCCCTGTCGGTGGGTAACACCGTCAAGGGCTTGATCGGCGCCTGTCTGGGCCTGCTGCTGTCCACCATCGGCGTGGCTGTTGTGGGTGGGGACGTGCGCTACACGATGAACACGCAGATACTGCTTGGTGGCATCGACATCACCTCAGCCTTGATCGGCCTGTATTGCATTCCCGTCGTGATCGATCTGGTCGCATCGAAGGCACCCCATTTGTCGGTGCTGGAAGACACACGGGGCTACCGGCTGCCCGAGGCGCTGCGGATCAGTTGGGCCAGCAAGTTCAACATGGTCAGGAGTTCGTTGATTGGCACGGTGGTCGGCATCCTGCCGGGGGCGGGCGGCTCCATCGCCGGCCTGATCGCGTATTCGGAAGCACGCCGCTCGTCCGGGCACCCGGAGCGCTTTGGCACCGGCGAGCCCAACGGCGTCATCGCCACAGAAGCCTCGAACAACGCCACCGTGGGTGGCGGCTTCATTCCAACACTGGTGCTGGGTATTCCCGGTACCCCGCCCGATGCCATCATTCTGGGCGCGCTGCTGGTGCAGGGCCTCAAGATTGGCCCCAGCCTGTTCAACGAACAGGGTGGCGTGGTTTATACCTTCATGTTTGGTTTGCTGATTGCCACGATTCTGATGCTGCCGGTGGGCCTGCTGCTGGGGCGCTATGCCTACAAATCAATAGTTCGCATTCCCAAGTCCCTGCTGGTGCCTACCGTCGCCTTTCTGACCATTCTGGGCAGCTTTGCCATCCATAGCAACGCGCATGACATGCAGATGATGTTTGTGCTCGGGGTGCTGGCCTGGATCCTGCAGCGCTACGGTTTCGCACCATCGCCGATCGTGCTGGGTCTGGTGCTGGGGCAAATCGCCGAACAGGGTTTTGTGCAGTCCTACATGATTGGCAACGCAACCAATGCCATCGCCGCGATGTTTTTTGGTCGCCCCATCAGCATGGCCATCATCGCGTTCGCCTTGCTGACGCTGTTTTACCCCTTGCTGACCAGCTTGCTCAGCCGTCGTCGCAAAGCGCCATTAGTTGAGGCCACCGACACGGTGGTGAAAGCTCAAAAGGCGGTGCAGACGGTGTACCGGGACGTTCCCGCCATGGCCTTTGGCGCTCTCTTTGTTGTCATCGGCGTGCTGGCTTATATGCAGATCAAGGACATGTCGGCCATGGGTTCGGTGTTTCCGGGAACCTTGTCGGCGGTGCTGGTGCTGCTGTCGGTCATGCTCATTGCTTTTCAGGTTGGGCGACCAAAGGCGCCCGGGAAAATTAAGGAGTCAGGTGAGGTGAAACCCTCGACGGTGAGGCGCCTCGCGATCATCGTCGCGATGGCAATATGGGCGCTGTTGCTTCCTTCCATTGGCTTTTTTGTGACGAGTCTGATTGCCTTTCTGGTGCTGACGGCGATTGCCACGTTTGACCGGCCCAATTCCCGTGAGCTCGCCCTGTATGCGGTGAGCGCTGTGGTGATCGTGGGCAGCTTCTTTTTGCTGATGGACAAGGTATTGGGTTTGCGGATGCCCGCCGGTCTTTTGTTCTGATCGATGAGCAGGCACTCAGTCGTGTACTGCTGAAGTCGATTGCCAGCAGCCGATCCGCCCGGGTTCCACCAGCGTCATGGTGGACAGCTCCCTGACGACCGACGCCAAGACACCTTCCGGCTACGAGTACATCGTGGAAGTCACGCGCCGCGTCTGAAAGAGCGTGCTGACAGGTCGCGCTGCGAAAGCGACAAGAGGGCAGGGTGCCCCTCAAAGGCGTGGAAAAGAGCCGCAGTTGCGTGCCATCACGGCACGCTCAAGCGCCAGGCCCGCAATCCATGCAGCGCTCGATCACTTGAGGACCAAGTTCCAGCTTGTGGTTGAGATCACGCAGGGCGGTGCGCAGGCCTTCTTCAATGACCGGATGGTAGAACGGCATGTCCAACATGCTGGAGACCGTCATGCGCTGTTGCGCCGCCCACGCCAGCAGATGGCCGATGTGCTCTGCCGCGGGGCCGAACATCTCCGCCCCCAGAAACAAGCCGCTGCCCTGTTCGCCATAAACCTTCAAAAGCCCCTGGTTACGCAGCATGACCCGGCTTCGGCCCTGGTCCTCAAAGGACACGAGCCCCACGGCAAAGCGATCCTTGAACTGCTGCTCAAGCTGTTTCAGATTCAAGCCCACCGATGCGATTTGCGGGTCGGTGAAGACCACCCCCAGCGGCGTGCGGCGCAGGCCGGGTTGGACGTCGGGGAAACGCGCGGCATTGTTGCCCGCGATGCGGCCCTGGTCGGCCGCTTCATGCAACAGGGGGCTGTCATTGCTGGCGTCGCCGGCAATAAAAACCGTGCTGTCACCGCACTGCAGGGTGTGGCGGTCAAACAGCGGCACGCCGCGATCGTTCAACGCCAAGCCCGTGTGCTCCAGGCCCAGGCCGGCCATAGCGGGCGCCCGCCCGGTGGCCGCCAGCACATGGTCGAACGCCTCGGTTCGCCAAACCCCGTCGCGATGCAGGTAGTTGACTTCGACCCCGGTGGCGGTTTCCCTGACCGACTTCACCTGCGCCGAGGCATCCAGGTAAAACTCGTTGTTGAAGGTCTGGTTGGCGTAGTCCCGAATGGCCGGGTCATGAATGCCGGCAATACCACCGCCGACACCGAACACCTTGACCTGCACACCCAGGCGGCTCATGGCCTGGGCCAGTTCCAGCCCCAGCACGCCAGGGCCGAACACCGCCAGGCTTGTTGGCAAAGTGGGCAGGTCAAAGACGTCTTCATTGGTCAGCAAATGCGCGCCCAGCCCCTTCAGAACCGGGGGCAGGACAGGCGTGCTGCCGGTGGCGATGACGATGCGCCTGGCGTGAATCAGCTGACCGTCCTCGGTCATCAGGGTGTTGGCATCCTGGAACTTGACCTTGGCGGTTAAGCGGTCGCCTGGCGCCATGGCGTCAATGGTCTCCAGCACAAAGCCGACAAAACGGTCGCGCTCGCGCTGTACCCGCGCCATCACGGCCGCCCCGTCCACCGTGACCGCTGGCACCTGCACCCCAAAAGCGGGTGCAAGGTGTGCCTGGTGCGCGGCCTCGGCGGCGGCAATCAGCAATTTGCTGGGCATGCAACCCACGCGCGCGCAGGTGGTGCCGTAA
>JAABQI010000081.1 GCA_011391545.1 Rhodoferax sp. | reverse complement strand
GAACGTCATTGCCGCTGCCGAGAACATCACGCTGACGGACGCGCACTGGGAAGTGATCAACTACCTGCGCGACCAATACCGCGAGCATGGCCATACTCCCAATTTCCGCAACATGCTCAAGGGGTTTGCCGAGATTCACCCCGGCGTGGACAGCAAGTACCTCTACGACCTGTTTCCCATCGGGCCCGCCAAACAAGGACCCAAGGTGGCTGCCTTGCCGCAGCCGCTGGGCAAGGGCGGGTACTGAGATGCCCCAGCGTTCGCCACCTGACAGGCGTCTGTGTTTTGCATGGGGCGACGTATGGCCAACATAAGAATCAAGAGCCAGTGGTTTCGCGACAGCGCCGCCAAGACGCCGCAGCAAAACGCCAGCGCCATGGCCTTCATCACCTGGCGCGTGGCGCAAAACACGCTCAAGCAAATGCGCACGGCGCGTTTTGACATCGAGATCGGACCGCAGTATTTTGATTTCACCCGCGAGGTGCTGGTGTTTCTGACCCAGGTGCTCGACCGCATGGCACACGCCCGCATGGAGGATGCCGAGCGCGGCGAATTCATGACCGCGCTGGTGCAGCGCGTGGCGCAGATCCTGCAAGACAACGAGGACGGCCTGATGGGCGAGCCCGCCGCCGGACAAGCCAGTCGCTTCGAGCAGTTCATTGACCTGTTCAACGAACTGTCAGACCACTACGCCGACTTTGGTTTTGATGCCCACGGGCCGGACTTTGCGTTCATTCGCTACCTCGGGCATCGCATTGAGGCGCTGATGCCGCAAAAGGACCAGCGCTGGGTGGTTGACCAGATCATGGCCAGCGAAGTGCCTGATGCACTGGACATGATCAAGCGCGGCATGGACGGCGTTTTGTCCACCGAGCCGAGGCCAGCGCGTGCTTCCCGCGCCGGCGTCTCGGGCGATTGAGGCAGGCCATCATGTTCAACCCGTTTGACCTTTCACATCCCATGGCCTACCAGGCCTGGCGCGACGCGACCCTGGCCAGCCAGCCACGCCAGGCTGCCGATTTGATTGTGGACGTGGCCGACCCCAGATCGCTGTCACGCGAAGAGCGCGACGCCCTGCTGCAGCGCTGCGCCGCTGCCAACATGGCGATCTATCGCAGTCCCGTCGTCAGCGAAGACAAGGCCATTCCGATTCAACTGGCGCGCCAACTGGGCTTGCACCAGCTCGACGGCAACTGGCTGGCCGACGAAGACGGCATTTCCCCGATTGCCGTGGCAGCCTCCAGCGGCGACCGCCCCGCCTTTATTCCCTACACCGATCGCCCCATCAAGTGGCACACCGACGGCTATTACCACCCGGACAACCGCCCGATCCGGGCCATGGTGCTGCATTGTGTGCGCCCGGCGCGCCAGGGCGGTGACACGGCGCTGATGAACCATGAGATGGCCTATATTGCCCTGCGTGAGGCCAATCCCGACTGGGTGCGCGCCCTGATGGCGCCCGATGCCATGACGATTCCCGCGCGGCTCGATGATGACGGCATTGCCCGCCCCGAGCAGGCCGGTCCGGTCTTCCTGGTCGATGCGCCGAGCGGGAAACTGCACATGCGCTACACCGCACGGACACGCAGTATTCAATGGAAAGACGACGACGCCACGCGCGACGCCGTCGCCTTTCTGGCGCAGTTTCTGGCCAGCGACAGTCCCCACATTTTCCGCTTGCGGCTCGAAGCGGGCATGGGATTGGTGTGCAACAACGTGCTGCACGACAGGGCCGGCTTTGTTGATGACCCCGCCCAGCCCAGGTTGCTGTACCGGGCGCGTTACCTCGACCGGATCAGCCAGCCATCCTTGTCAGATGTCGCCGGCAAGCCCGCTGATATTTACAACCATTCGGCCTCTGACGCTCTCAAGAGTGCCAAAGATGCTGTTGATTCAATAGAGACGCCATGAGCCATCAGGTCAGCGTTTGGCGAGCCGCCCAGTTGCTGGGCGTGGCGCGCGGTGTGCTGCAACAGAAGGTGCGCGACGGCAGCCTGGTGCTGAACGACGGCTGGGTCTCGACCGATGTGTTGCTGCAGCTTTACCCGGATGCCCAACTGGAAGAGTCGGGCCTGCTGGAGCGGGTCACCCAAATCCGCGATGAAGCCTTTGGAAAAAGGGTGCGAGAGCGCATGCTGCCGAGCCAGGAAGTGCTGGCGCAACGCCTGTTTGCGCAAAGCCAGGAGCTGGCCGATGTGCGAAAACACCTGCAGCGCTACCACGAACTGGTCGTGGCCCTGCAACTGGAAATTCGCGAGCAGCTCAGCCAGCATCCAGGTGCAGCCAGCTGGCTGGCGCTGGAACAACACATCACGCAGGGGCTGGCCCAAGCCCTGGCCACCGAGCCGGTGGACATGTTGGAGGTAATGGACGATATGCTCAAAGTCATGACGGCCCAGGTCACGGTGCGACCCAGTGGCCACCAATATCCCGTGGAGGGGCGCGCGAACCTGTTGCAGGCGGGCCTGCATGCCGGTCTCAAACTCAATTACGGCTGTGGCAACGGCAGTTGCGGCATGTGCAAGGTGCGCGTCATCTCGGGCGAAGTGGCCAGAACCCAGCACTTTGACTACCCGCTCTCCGAAGCCGAAAAAGCCCAGGGCTACACGCTGATGTGCTGCCACACCGCCGCCAGCAGCGATCTGACGCTGGAGCTGCTTGAAGCCACGGACCCGCTTGATATCCCGGTGCAGTTGATTGCCACGCAGGTGCGTGCCATCACACGCCTGGCTCCCGACACCATCTTGCTGCACCTGCAAACCCCGCGCAGCCATCGGCTGCGCTTTCTGGCCGGCCAGTCGGTGCAACTGGGCTGGACGCTGGCCGGACACGCAGACGCGTCCGCCACGTATCCGCTGGCCAGTTGCCCGTGTGACGAGCGCAATTTGCTGTTTTTCATCACCCGCAACGCAACTGACGGGTTTGCCCAACGCCTCTTTGCCGGTGACATCAAGCAGGGTTCTACCGTCACCGTGCTGGGCCCAAGCGGCGAGTTTGTGTTGGCGGAGGGTCACCGGCCCCTGGTCTTCGCCGCTTGTGATGCCGGCTTTGCACCGATCAAGAGCCTGATCGAGCACGCCCTGTCGCTGGATGCCGCGCCGTCGCTGTCGCTGTTCTGGCTGGCGACGCGACCCGATGGCCATTTCTACAGCAACCAGTGCCGGGCCTGGTCCGAGGCACTTGATCAGTTCGAGTACGAACTGGTCACCCACCCCGATGCCGCTTTGGGCGCCTGGCAGATCGCCCAGGCCATGCGCGCCGACCTGTTTGACATCGACTGCGATTTCTATCTGGCAGGCCCAACTGATTTTGTTCGCACCCTGCACGACGAGCTACGCATGTCGGGTGTCGCGGAATCCCAGATATATATCCAGGTGCTTTGACCATTTTTCACCCCAATGACCATGCAAACACAAGCCACTGATGCCAGCAGCACCTATGCCGAAGCCACCCAGACTGCTTTTGACTCGGCTCTGCCCGACTGTGCCGGTGGCGAGTCTTTTGCGCTGATGGTGCAGGGCCACAGCATGGCACCAGAGTTTCTGGAAGGCGAAATCATCCTCATTGAGCCCGAAGGTCTGGCCAAGGATGGCTCCTATGTGCTGGCCTGGCATCAGGAGGAGTGGACCTTCAGGCAGCTGTTGCGTGCTGAGTCGGGATGGCTGCTGCACCCCTTGAATCCGACCTTTGCCGATGCCCCCATCCCTGACCTGGCATCGGTGCGTGGTGTCATTATTCAAAAAGCGCTGCCCGGACGGCGGCGCGCTTCCAAGCATTACGTCTGACGCCACCTGACAACCATCAACCTCCCCCAGCCCTTGACATGCCCTACTACATTTACCGCGTCAAACCCTTTTCCCAACTGGACCAACTCAGCGCCCATGAGACTTTCTCGGAAGCGTCAAGCCAGGCCAAGGCGCTGCGCCTGCAGCCTGACTTGCCCGCCTCCGACAAGATCAAGGTGATTTTTGCCGACACCCCGCTGCAGGCCGAAGACCTGCTGTGCCAGGTGCGCACGGCCGGCCCCAAGGGCGACGATTGAGGTGGTGAGGCATGGTGGATGAAGCTGCTTTTCACGCCTCGCGCGAGCGGCTGAATCCGAACCCCTGTGTCTTTGCGAAGGCCATCCTGGCCGGCTGCTCCAGTTGCAGTCTGTCCCAACGCCATGCTTTGGCTGAACGTGAAGTGGTGGCCTGCACCATGCCAGTGGCGCACATCAACTGCAGTACCCTGAAAGACTTGTTTTACGAGCGCGCCACCTTTGTGCTGCGTCTGCCGCGCCCGGCCACCGAGATCCCGCACCAGACCGCGATGAAGCTGTCTTGCGGTGGCCTGCACGGACTGCAGGCGGCACTGGCCGCACCCAACGCCGACGTGCACGCCATGGTGCAGTTGGCGCACAGCCAGTTTGACAGCCTGCTCGACCTGCCCTGGCAAACCATCGTTGACCACATCGCCGCCTGGCAGATCCGGCGGCGCGCGCCTGTTGGAGTAAAACCCGAGGGGCGATAGGCACAGCGTCCGGCTGGGGCGGTCAACTTAGCTAGCCGTGTGCAAACAATGGTGGTGTGCTGCGCTCGGCAACCGGAAGGGGCGGCCACCTCATGCTGGGGTACCAGAAATCGGTGACCACCCCTTCCGGTTACCACGCGAGGTGGCGAATGTGCGAAGGCCTTGAAGGCAAATACAACTGCCTGTCCGATGTACTGGCACGAGCGCTAGCGCAGTGGCTGGCTTTGGGGGCTGACGATTTCTGGTACCCCAGCATGAGGAAGCCGCCAAAGCCAGCCGCTGCGCGGGTTCCGCTAACGAATCGGAATTCTTCGCCCCTGCAATTCGGAAATCCTGGATTGCTTCACTGCGTTCGCAATGACGAGGCTCTCACACGCTAAACGCAACCCGTAGGCTTGGGTAACCCACCGTATTTGGTGATCGGCTTCATCGGCCCGGTCATCCACAGTTTGAAAACGGCGTTCTGGTCTTCCTCGATGTACTTGGCAAACTTACGGATCGGCGGCACGCTGCCAAACTCTTCGTAGTAGGCTCGCGCCTTGAGAATGTGCGACCACTTGACATCGTCAAGCTCGTAGCCGTCGGCCTCGGCCATGGCACGGCCGATTTCTTCGGTCCAGTCACCCATGTCGGTCAGGTAACCGTCACCGTCGCGTTCTGGCAAATTCATTGTGTTTTCTCCGGTTGGGTGGGGTTGGCGATGACGCCTGATTGCGGGGCTGCGTGGTTGGCATGGTGCGCCAGCAGCTGATCCAGGAAACGGCGCAAAAAACCTTCGGTCTGCATGCCATGAAAACGGTCGGTGACCTGGCCGTGGCTGTAAGCGATCACGGTCGGGAAACCCTTGGCCTGGTGGCGCCCGGCAATGCGCATGTTC
>JAABQI010000080.1 GCA_011391545.1 Rhodoferax sp. | reverse complement strand
AGGGCCACACGCCGCGCTACTTCCAGGGTATCCGCATCACCGACGAGGTGGCGCTCGATTGCGCCCAGGAAGCCGCCGGCCAACTGCGCTATGAGATCGAGGCCGCGTTCAGCCAGGGCCTGCCCAACACACCCATGGCGGGGGCGACGGTGCGGGTGATCTCGGGCAATTTTTTGACCGCGCGTCCGGTTGGCATTGTGGAGGGCGTGGACTTTCAGCACTCGGGCTTGGTCCGCAAGATCGACACCGCGGGCATCATGCGCTCGCTCGACATGGGCGCGCTGGTGCTGATGTCGCCGTTCGGCTTTTCGCCCACCGGCGAGGCATTCAACCTGACCATGGAAGAGGTCGCCACCTCGGTGGCCATCGCGCTGCAGGCCGACAAACTGATTTTTGTCACAGAAGTTCCCGGCATCGCCACCCATGTGGACCTGCCAATCAGCGAAGACAATCCCATTGACACCGAGCTGCCGCTGGCGGCTGCCGAAAAGCTGCTGGCCGACTTGCCCGATGCCAACAAGCCCAGCGACACAGCGTTTTATTTGCAGCATTGCGTCAAGGCCTGCAAGGGCGGCGTGGAACGCAGCCACATCATCCCGTTTGCGGTGGATGGCTCGATCTTGCTGGAAGTCTATGTGCACGACGGCATCGGTACCATGGTGGTCGATGAAAAGCTGGAGAGCCTGCGGGAGGCCACGGTCGATGACGTCGGCGGCATTTTGCAGCTGATCGAGCCGTTCGAAAAGGATGGCACGCTGGTCAAGCGCAGCCGCACCGAAATAGAGCGTGATGTGGGCCTGTACACCGTGATCGAGCACGACGGCGTGATTTTTGCCTGCGCCGCGCTCTACGCCTACCCCGAGGCACGCACCGCCGAAATGGCCGCGCTCACCGTGTCGCCACAGGTGCAGGGCCAGGGAGACGGCGAACGCGTGCTCAAGCGCATTGAGCAGCGCGCCAAAGCCGCCGGGCTGGACAGCATTTTTGTGCTGTCCACCCGCACCATGCACTGGTTCCTGAGACGCGGCTTTGTCCAGGTGGACGCTGACTGGCTGCCAGAGGCGCGCAAGCGCAAGTACAACTGGGATCGCAAAAGCCAGGTGCTGGTGAAAAAAATCACCTGACGCAAGGAAGAAGGCCCGCGAATGGCAAGGCTCAAAAGCCGTCATGGCGAACGCAGTGAAGCAATCCATGACTGTTGAATCCAAGGATCGCCACGCTTCGCTCGCGACGACGAATAAAGATTTGTGCACGAGTCTTGCTTTGTCAAGCTCGTCACAGTCAAAGTTTCAATCAACCCAACAGGAAAAAAAGATGAGTTCTCTCAATTTCATCGGCGGCGAAAAAGGTGGTGTCGGCAAATCGGTGGTGGCGCGCTTGCTGGCCCAGTACCTGATCGACAAGGACCTGCCCTTCATGGGTTTTGACACCGACCGCTCGCACACCTCGTTCACCCGCTTTTATGCCGACTACGCGGCACCCGTGCTGGTGGACAGCTACGAGGGATTGGACCAGGTGGTCAGCGTGTTCGAGAACGGTGCCGAGGGCGAGACGCCGCGCGTGATTGTGGACCTGGCAGCGCAGACGGCCGCCCCGCTGGCGCGATGGATCAAGGACTCCGACCTGCTGGCGCTGCTGGCCGACATGGGCATCGCGGTGAACTTCTGGCATGTCGCCGATGCGGGCAAGGATTCGGTGGATTTGCTTGACCGGCTGCTTGACGCTTACGGGACCGGTCCGAACTACCTGATTGTCAAGAACATGGGGCGCGGCTCCGATTTTTCTGAGCTGGAGGCGTCCCCCGCCATGGCCAGAGCGCTGGCACTGGGCGCCAGAATCGTCACGCTGGCGCAATTGCACGAAGCCAGCATGCGCAAAATTGATCGCCAGAACGTCAGCTTCTGGGCTGCCATTCACAACCGCTCGGAAACCGATGCACTGGGGCTGCTGGAGCGACAACGCGTGAAAAACTGGCTGCGCAAAAGCTACGAGTCTTTTGACAGTTTGCCAATCTGAAACCTTGCGGGTCAGACCACTCGCGCAGCGACGTGCTCTGACCCCAACCAATTAGATGCCTTGCGGGTCAGACCACTCGCGCAGCGACGTGCTCTGCCCCCCAACTATTTAAGACGCTTGCGCCAGATCATCACGCCGGCCAGCAAGATCACCAGGCTGAAGACGACAAAGGCCCAATTGGCGATGGAGCCGCCCAGAAACGTCCAGTCAATGGCTGAACAATCACCACTACCCTTGAAGATCATGGGAATGGCGCGCTGGAGCGGAAAGTTTTCGATCATGCCGTAAAAATCCCGGCCGCAAGTGGCCACCTCGGGCGGGTACCACTGCAGCCAGCTTTGCCGGGCCGCCACAAAAGCGCCAAATCCAGCAGCCAGCAACAGCAAGAAAGAGCCCCCAAAATGGACGCGCTTGCGGCCGCTTGCGCTGAGCAGGCCGGCAATGATGGCGACCGAGAAAAGGGCATAACGCTGGACGATGCACATTGGGCAGGGCTCCAACCCCTGGCTGTGCTGCAAGTACAAGCCGAAGGTCAGCATGGCCAGGCAGACCCCGCTTAAAAATGCAAAAACGCGCCGAGGCGCGTTGTCCAGAGTCACCAGGAATCCGTTCGCCATGTGTTCAACACGCTTTACTTGGACGCTTCATCGAGCGCCTTGCACGAGGGTGAGCACACCGCCTGTGATTTTCCGAGAATTTTCTTGGAAACCATCTGGGAGCGCGCGCGGTGCTTGCCGCACAGGAAGCACGACATCGTAGCGGCGCCAAAGGAGGTGGCGGCGGTGAAAGGCGAACCCGACACTTTGGATTTGTAACGCAGGCCATCGGCCACGATTTTGGTTTTGGTATCTGCTTTTGACATATGCCGGATTTTAACGCAGCGGCGCGCATGATGAAAAACCTTGCTACAGTTGCACGCTTTGACACCATCTTTGAAAGATCGTTATGGCGCGCACTGTGAACTGCATCAAACTCGGCATGGAAGCTGAAGGACTCGACTTTCCACCCTATCCGGGGGAATTGGGCAAGCGCATCTGGCAAAGTGTCAGCAAGCAAGCCTGGGCCGACTGGCTCAAGCACCAGACCATGCTGGTCAATGAAAACCGCCTGAACCTTGCCGACGCACGGGCTCGCCAATACCTGGCACGGCAAATGGAAAACCACTTTTTTGGTGGTGGCGCCGATGCCGCGCAGGGCTATGTGCCGCCCAAGGAATAACCTTAATCAATGCCGGTGAATCCGGAAAAAGAACAGTCGACAACAGCAGACAAAGACCCTGCAAACGCGCGGCAAGGAGCGACGTGCTGGCGCATGCTTGACACGCAGTTTGAACAGGGCAGGCGCTTTTTCGAAACCTGGCAAGCCTGGCGCGCCGACCCGCAGCGCCCTCGCCTGCTGCACTATGTGGCGTTGAACCAGACGCCGCCCACCGCCCCCGATTTAGCCAGCGCCGCCGGAAACGATCCGGCGCTGATGCTTTTGGCGCATGAGCTTGCCGGCCAATGGTTGGGTCTGTTGCCAGGTTTTCACCGTTTTTTGCTAAACCAGGGCCAGGTCGTGCTGACGCTGTGCGTCGGCGACACGTTGAATCTGCTGCGCCAGCAACAATTTGAGGCCGATGTGGTGACGCTGACTCTGGACAGCGCGGACGCCGGTTCGCTTTGGACCATCAAGGCGCTGGCGCGCTGCTGCCGCCGCGGCACGCGTCTGACGGTCCGTGCGCAAAATGGTCAAGGCTTATTGGATGTGGGCAGGCATTTGTCGCAATGTGGCTTTGACCTGAAAATGCCAGAAGCGGCCACCGCCAGCCCGGAGCCAGCCACGCTCGAGGCCAGTTTCAACCCGCGCTGGGCCCTGAAAAATACCCGACAAACCGCCATCGAAAGCGCAATACCCGTGGGCACCTGCGCAGTGATTGGTGCCGGTTTGGCGGGGGCCAGTGTGGCGGCAGCACTGGCACGACGCGGCTGGCAGGTGACCGTGCTGGACCAGGCCGATGCCCCGGCTGCCGGTGCATCCGGCCTGCCTGTCGGCCTGGTCGTGCCCCACGTCTCGGCGGACGACTGTGCGCTTTCCAGGCTGTCCCGCAGCGGTGTGCGCCTGATGCTGCAACAGGCCCGAAGCCTGTTGGTGGCAGGCCAGGACTGGGCGCCGACCGGGGTGCTGGAGCGCGATATCGATGGTGAGCACCTTGCCACGCAAGACATCTGGCACCCGCAAGGCGCCTGGCTCAAACCAGGGCAACTGGTGCGCGCCTGGCTAGGTCATCCCGGTG
Source organism: Rhodoferax sp. (assembly GCA_011391545.1). Classification (GTDB taxonomy): domain Bacteria; phylum Pseudomonadota; class Gammaproteobacteria; order Burkholderiales; family Burkholderiaceae_C; genus Rhodoferax. The sequence continues at coordinate 1,108 of JAABQI010000080.1, read as the reverse complement.
TGTCTTTCATGGGCAATGCAAAAGTGGCCCAACTGCGCCAGCGCGGCGGCACCTGGGAATTGCTGGATGCGCAGCAGCAGGTCCTGTGCCGTGCCGAGCGTGTGCTGCTGGCCAATGCCTGCGGCGCGGCAACGCTGCTGCAGCGCTTGCTGCAGGACGAGCCACAGCGCGCCCCGGACTTTGCCAGGCTTCCCGCGATGCACGGCCTGCGCGGCCTGTTGAGTTGGGCCCCGCACGACGACACCAGCCCGGCCATTTTCCCGCCCCACCCGGTCAATGGCTCGGGCAGCATGGTGCCGCGCATCCCCATTGAAGGCGCAACAGCCTGGTTCATGGGCTCGTCTTACCAGCCTGAGAGCCAGCCTGAGCGGCCGGATCAGGACAACCACCTCAATAACTGGCAGCATTTGCAGCCCCTGCTGCCCGAACTGGCCGCTGAATTACGGCAGAAATTCGAGTCCGGCGAACTAAAGCATTGGAAAAATACCCGCTGCGTCACCACCGACCGCCTGCCTGCGGTCGGCCCCCTGGAGGCGTCGGACGCGCCCGGTCTGTGGATCTGCGCGGGGCTGGGCTCGCGGGGGTTGAGCTTTTCGGTGTTGTGCGCCGAACTGCTGGCCGCGCGCTGGGGCGCCGAGCCCTGGCCGGTGGAAGCCAGCCTTGCCAGGGCCTTGAACGCTTTGCGCCACTGACTCATCTACGACGCAACCGCGGCCTGGGCGGCCGCCAGCCGCGCAATCGGCACACGGTAGGGTGAACAGCTCACGTAGTCCAGGCCGGCCTGGTGAAAAAACGCCACCGAGACCGGGTCGCCGCCATGCTCGCCGCACACGCCCACTTCAAGGTCGGGGCGCGCGCTGCGGCCTTTTTCAACCGCCATCTGAACCAGCGCACCAACGCCTTTCTGGTCGATGGAGCGAAACGGGTCGTGCTCGTAAATGCCGCGCTTGAGGTACTCGGGCAGGAACTTGCCGGCATCGTCGCGGGAAAAACCCAGCGTCATCTGCGTCAGGTCGTTGGTGCCAAACGAGAAAAATTCGGCCTCCCTGGCAATGCTGTCGGCCATCAGTGCGCCGCGCGGGGTCTCGATCATGGAGCCCAGCAGGTA
>JAABQI010000079.1 GCA_011391545.1 Rhodoferax sp. | reverse complement strand
GGCAGCTTACCTCGCCGCGCTGGACGCGCTGCCTGTGGCTGCTTGGTTGTGCAGTGAAAGCCGCCACCTGTTACATGCCAACACCGCCGGGGCGGCTGAATTGAAGCGCCAGCGCTGGTTCACGCTCGAAGCCAACCAGCTTTGCGCCAGTGATCGTGCTCTGCAAGAGCAATTTGTGACAAGTTTTGCAGACATGGTTGCCCATCAGGCTCACTCTGGCTTAAACGGCCAGCCAACAATGCAACTCCAAGGTGGCCTCGTGGAAGTGGGTTTGCGTCGTGTCACGCAGATGGATGGTTCACCTTTTGTGCTGGTCAGCGTGGCAACTGGGATGAACCATGACAGGGCGGCGCTGGCAGGTGAAACGATGGCGTATTGGCCCGAGCGGCGCCTGTTGTCCCCGCGTCAGCGCGAACTTGCCGGGCTGTTGCTCACCTTTCATAGCCTGGATGCCGCCGCCAACAAAATGGGCATCACTCGGCGTACCGCCCGCGATCACCTGGCCGGACTGTTTCAGTCCACCGGTATGCGTCGGCAGCAGGACTTGATCAACTTTCTTCGCAAGAACTCTCCTTCCTGAAGCCACGGTAGAGATCGCATGTCCGTTGGTGCAGAGCTGCTGCAGGTGGTCTCAGAAGTAACTGACACGTCTAAATGGCCGTGTCGCCATTGATTACATTGGGTGGCACAACCTGCGGGCAATAACTAGAAAACCTCTGAACCGTATCGATAGATCGTTGATTTATAACGACAAATTAGTCGTTAAACACACTGGCACGACATTTGCTCTATTTGATTGACAGAAAATAATCTAATCATTTAGGAGACTCAATGTACAAGCATAAGATCGTTTCTCTTGCCATGGTGATGGCAGCTTTGTCTTCTTTCGCCCCGGCAATTCAGGCAACACCAGTGCAGTTTGGCATCGCGAATGCAACATTTGCTGGTGGTGCAGGTTACGGGGTAGATGACGGCCCCAATCCTGAGAATGGCGGCAAGCTATTGGATGTGGTGTTCAGTACTCAATTCGTCCAACAGACTTTCCAGTTGGACAACATCAATGATTTTTTTACTTTCAAACTTGGTACCGTCTCTTTTAATGAACTGAACACCGGAAGCGGAAGCAATCAAGGCATCAACGGTAATGAACAGGACAATCTAGGGGTGACGGCCACGTTCACCTTTACGAATCCATTGGGTACGACTGCCAATGTCTATGCTACCGGCCTAGCTGTTCTCGGGCCAATTGCCGACACTCCCGAGGCGGTGGACTATATGCTTACTTGGAGTCCAGTTACGGTCAATTTCGGCGTGGGCGGGCAGTTCGAAATTACGCTAGACAACCTCTCCTTTTCGAATGATTCTGTCCTAAACGAAATGGTGATAGTCAGGCTACTTGCCTTCCCCAATCAAACAGTTGAGCCCCTGATACAAGCCATTCCAGAACCCGAATCTCTCGCGCTATTCGGGCTAGGTCTTGCTGGCTTAGCACTTTCAAGGCGCAAGCGGTCCGTCTGAGAATCCTACTTTTTCGCAAATTCATGCGGTAACGGCGATCTAAAGGATCGCCATTTTTTATTTGGAATCAAGGAATTTCGACCTAGCAGGTCGAAAGGTGTAACCGATGTACGCTGGCTGATCTCTGTATTCAGCGACATTTAGCCTTCGGTACCGTGAGCTGTTGAGCCGAAGGCCGTGAACGGCGGCTGGCCGGCTTCCAAGATCATAAAACTGGCTTGCCCGGAAACGGGCATTGGTGGCCGTCGGATAACGCTGCGATGCCGACTACCGTCTGGCTGAGGCAGCCAATGTCAACATGTCATTCTTGCTGCCCGCCATGCCCTGTACAACCAGGCAAAGGAACGCCATCCGGCACGCTGGGCACGCGATACACGGGACTGGAGCCCTGTCGGGGCGGTCACCCTCAACCCTGAACGTGACTGCGTTGTTGATGAGCACGTTGCGCAAAAGCTTATTCAGCCTCTGGCTGCGTAAATTAGGCGACAACTACCTTGACGCGCGCCGGACCACTCTCAATCAATTTTGCTTTGCCACAAGCAGACGCATTGTGTGACAATTTGACCCGTTGCATACATGAATCCCCGGCGCGTCGGCCCTGTTTCTGTAGGCTGTTTTTTTTTGACAAAACAGGAAGCCAAGATATGAAAACCGCTTCCAATGACGGCGATACAAGGGCGTTAAAAAATCGCGGGCTGCTGTTGGCGTTGGCTGCACTGTTGATTGGGGTCGTTGCTTTCGTGGCGTTACGGTCGCCAGAAACGTCGACCGGGGCGGTGCAGAAGGTAACGATCGCGTTGCCAACGCAGATCAACAGCGCGCTGGTGCATGTGGCTTCGTGGCAAGGCCTGTTTCTGAAGGCAGGCGTGGATGTGGTTACCCAGCCGTTCAACTTGGGTAAAGATGCGCTGCAGTCTGTTCTCGATGGCAAGGCGGACTTGGCTGTGGTGGCCGATACCCCGGTCATGTTCGCGCTGCTCGGCGGCGCTGATATTGCCGTGCTCGCCGGCATTTCTCGTAGTCGACGCGACCTGGCGGTCGTCGTTCAAAGCGACGTTGGCATCAACCAAATTCAAGATCTGCGCGGCAAGTCGGTCGGCGTGACCATGGGCACTAACATGCCCTATTTCTTTGATGCCATGCTGCAGGCTCGTGGTGTGCCAAGCGACAAAGTGAACTTGACCAACCTGCGAACGGACGCGTTGATCAGCGCGTTCAAGGCCGGTCAGATCGACGCAGCGGTGATGTTCCAACCTTTTCGGGCCAAAGTTGAAGCTGAAATGGGCGACCGCATCAAGGTGTTCTATGGTGAGGATGTGTACGCGTCCCGCTTTATGCTGGTGGGCAAGCCGTTCTATATCGATGGCCATCCGCAGGAAGTTCGCCGGGTCCTGAGCGCCTTGATTGCTGCCAATCTGGCCATGCTGGCCGATCCGGTTGAGGCGCGCCGTGCGGTAGGGCGTGCGGTCAAGATTGACGATGCCATCATGGCGAAACTGTTTGAGCCTGAAGACTATGCCGTCTTGCTCGACCAGGCGATGCTGCTGGCGCTGGATGACCAAACGCGCTGGGCCATGCAAAAGGGGCTGGTGGCGCCTGGACCCATGCCGAATTATCTGAATGTCATGAAGTACCAACACCTCGAAGCTGTGCTGCCGACGGCTGTGACGATCGTGCATTAAGGAGCTGTCTTGAAGATACGCTCGCAAATCAACGGCTTGCTTGCGACAGCGGCCATTGTCATTTCAGTTGCCGTTGTCATGACGCTGACTACGGTGCGCGATGTGGCCCAGACCACGCAGGACATCAGTGCAGCCCAGGATTTGATTAAAAGCGCCTCGCAGTTGCGCCAGGTGGCGGTGGAAACCGCCTTGTTTCAGGAGGTGCGTAGCCAGGACCAATGGCAGCGCAAGATCGCCAGTGTCACCCAAGAAATTGACCGCATGCGCATCACGACGCCCCGTGCGAAAGCGAATCTGGAGAGCATTCGCAAGAAGATCGAATTGATGCAGATCATCTATCCGCGACTCACCCGTGGGCCGGGCGCGACCACGCCCAGCGCCACCAGTTCCCGGTCAGAGCTTGAGGTGGCCATGGAAACGCGCGCTGTTGCATCGCTGCTGGTGGTGACCCAGGAAGTCATCGACATCGGGAATGAACTGATTCGTGGCAATCAGGAGCAAGCGAAGTCGGCCTTTTGGAGGCTGCAAGTGGTGATTGGGCTGGTCATTCTGGCCATGGGGACACTCATTGGCTTTATCTGGCTTCTTGTCAGCCGTCGCATCCTGCAACCCTTGCGCATTTTCGAAAAAGGCACCCAGCAACTGGCGGCGGGCAACTACAGGCACCGCCTGAAGCTGACGCGGCACGACGAAATTGGCGATCTGGCGGCCGCGTTTGATGCCATGGTCGTGCGCGTCGGGACCACTGCGCTTGACCTTGAAACACACCGCGACAGCCTTGCAGACGTGGTGCGTGCCAGAACCAACGAACTATTGAAAGCAAAGGACGCTGCCGAAGCGCTCTCCGGGTACGCCCGCAGCTTGATTGAAGCCAGTCTGGACCCCCTGGTCACCATCAGCGCGCAAGGCAAGATCACCGACGTGAATGAGGCCTCTGCCCAGGCCACGGGTGTGCCACGCGAGAAGCTGATCGGCACCGACTTCTCAAATTATTTCACCGAGCCTGAACAGGCGCGCATCGGCTACCAGAAGGTGTTTTCCGAGGGTTTTGTGCGTGATTACCCGCTCGCCATCCGTCACTCGACGGGCCGGATCATGGACGTGCTTTATAACGCGGCCGTTTACCGGGATAACAAGGGCAACGTCCTTGGCGTGTTCGCCGCAGCGCGCGACATCACTGAGCGCAAATTCCTGGATCAGGTGCTGCTGGAGAAAAGCGTCGAGTTGGAGCGCGCCAAGGCCATCGCGGAAAAAGCCAACCTTGGCAAGTCGGAATTTTTGTCCAGCATGAGCCATGAATTGCGCACGCCGCTCAATGCCATCCTCGGTTTTGCCCAACTGATGGAATCCGACTCGCCTGAGCCGACGCCGAACCAAAAACGCAGCCTGGTCCAAATTATCAACGCGGGGTGGTACCTGCTGGAGCTGATCAACGAAATCCTCGACCTGGCGCAGATCGAATCGGGCAAGACCACGCTGTCGCTGGAGCCTGTCTCGCTGGTCGAGGTCATGAACGAATGCCGCGCCATGGTCGAGCCGCAGCTTAACCAGCGTGCGATTGACCTGAAGTTTTTACCCCTTGAAGTGGACCATTTTGTCGAGGCCGATCGAACCCGGATGAAGCAGGTGCTGATCAACTTGCTGTCAAACGCCATCAAGTACAACAAACCTGGCGGCACGGTCACATTGGCGTGCACCCCGATGGCTCCTGATTCGATTCGCATCAGCATTCAGGACACCGGCGTTGGGCTGACGCAGGAGCAGCTGGCGCAACTGTTTCAGCCCTTCAACCGTCTCGGTAAAGAACTCGGTCCGGAAGAAGGCACCGGCATCGGTTTGGTTGTGACCAAGCGGCTGGTCGAGCTGATGGGTGGTGCCATCGGCGTGGACAGCGCCGTCGGGGTGGGGAGTGTGTTCTGGATCGATTTAAGGTTGGCGACGGCACCGCAGTTGGCGTCTCAGTATGTGACGCAGACGACGCTGGCGCGACCGCAGGTGTTGGACGGCACACCGCTGCGAACCCTGCTGTACGTGGAAGACAACCCGGCCAACATGGTATTGATTGAGGAACTGGTGGCCCGCCGCTGTGACCTGCGGATGTTGAGCGCGGCGGATGGCCATCTCGGCATCGAATTTGCGCGTGCCCATCAGCCGGACGTGATTCTGATGGACATCAACCTGCCCGGCATCAGCGGAATCGAGGCCATGAAGATCCTGCGCGCTGACCCTTTGACGGCGCATATTCCAATCATCGCGCTCAGCGCCAACGCGCTGCCCCGCGACATCGCAAATGGCCTTTCGGCTGGATTTTTCAGCTATCTGACCAAGCCCATCAAGCTCGACGAGTTCATGGAC
>JAABQI010000089.1 GCA_011391545.1 Rhodoferax sp. | reverse complement strand
GGGGTTGGGGTTCCACAGCTTTTGGTCAAGCAGGTTCACCACCGCACCCAGGGTGCCCTCCCGCGTGAGCAGGTGCGCGTGCAGCGCCTGGCTAAGCAAAATGGCGGCCCCGGTGTTGGCGCGCATGTGCTTTTCCATGGCGGCAAAGCTGAAGGTCTCGGGGGTGTCGTGCTCGAAGGTGGACGCACTGTTGACAATGGCATCGACATGCCCGAGTTCTTCGACCACCCGGGGCAGCAGGTTGCGCACGGCCGTTTCATTGGCCAGGTTGGCGCGAAAAGAGGTGCTGGCCCCTGCCAGCTTGGCGCAGTCGGCGACCGTTTTGCGCGCCTCCTCGACCGAATCGCGGTAATGCACGGCCACCCGCCAGCCCGCGCTGGCCAGGGCCAGGGCGATCTCGCGGCCCAGCCGTTTGGCGGCGCCGGTGACCAAAACGGTACGCTGCGCCGGCGCGGGAAAGAGGGGTGACGTGATGGAGGCAGACATTCGGGGACAATTCCAAGTATGACAACACCCCACAGTTTAACGAGCGAGCTTGCGCACCACATCGCCAGGGCAATTTGTGAGGCCGGCGGCTGGATTGGTTTCGATGCCTTCATGGACGCGGCGCTGTACACCCCCGGCCTGGGTTACTACGCCCACGGCAGTTCCCAATTCGGCGCCCTGCCCTACACCGTGCAGGACGGCGCGCGCGTGGCGGGCAGCGACTTTGTCACCTCGCCCGAGATCACGCCGCTGTTCGGCTGGACGCTGGCGCTGCAGGTGGCGCAGGCGCTGGAAGTGACGGGCACGCGGGAAGTGTGGGAGTTTGGCGCCGGCTCGGGCGAGCTGGCGCTGCAGATTTTGCAGGCGCTGCAAGCGCAGGGCAGGCCCTTGCCGCGCTACACCATCGTCGATATCTCAAGCAGCCTGCGGGCGCGCCAGCAAGCCACGCTGGCCGCCTTTGCCGGGCAGGTGCGCTGGGTCGATGCCCTGCCCGACGACTTGCAGGGCGTGGTGCTGGGCAATGAGGTGCTCGACGCCATGCCGGTCAAATTGCTGGCGCGGGTGAGTGGCGTGTGGCATGAGCGCGGCGTGGTCCCTGGCGCGGCGGACAGCGACGGCACGCCCACTTTTGCGTGGTCGGACCGGCCCACCGACCTGCGCCCGCCGCTGGCGGTTGAAGGCGAACACGACTACCTGACCGAAATCCACCCGCAAGGCGAATCCTTTGTGCGCACCCTCGGCAGCAAACTTTCGCGCGGCGCGGTATTTCTGATCGACTACGGTTTTCCGCAGGCCGAGTACTACCACCCGCAGCGCCACATGGGCACCGTGATGTGCCACCAGGCGCACCAGATGGACACCGACCCGCTGGCCCGTGTCGGCCAGAAAGACATCACCGCTCATGTCAACTTCACCGGTATCGCGCTGGCCGGCAATGAAGCTGGCCTGGGCGTGCTGGGCTACTGCAACCAGGGCCGCTTTTTGATGAACTGCGGTTTGCTGCAGCAAATGGAAAGCGCCGACCTGCCGACCCGGGTGATGGCGCAAAAACTGATCATGGAACACGAAATGGGCGAGTTCTTCAAGGTGATCGGCTTCTATCAGGGCGAGCCCTGGCAGGCGCTAGGTTTTGAGCATGGCGACAAGACGCACACGCTCTGACAGCCATTGATCAAGGCATAACACCATGTTCCGCTGGCTCATTGTTATCTTTCTGGCCCTGGTGCTGCTCAACGGCTTGACGCCCTGGCTGCAGCGCCTGGGCTTTGGCAAATTGCCCGGTGATTTCCGCTTCAAGGTGTTTGGCAGGGAGTTTTTCATCCCGCTCACCACCACGATCATCCTGAGCATGGTGGCGGCGGTCATTGCCAAATTCGTTTAAATCCGGCGCTTGAATTCCTGCCTGGCGCGTCCATCTACAAAAGCTGAAAGGACTTGCCATGACCGACTCCCTGCACATTGTTTGCCCCCACTGCCACACCACCAACCGCGTCAGCCGCGCCAATTTGGGCAGCGCGCCAGATTGCGGCAGCTGCCACAAACCTTTGTTTACCGCGCATCCGGTGATGCTCAATGAGGCCAACTTTGATCGCCACATCCAGCGCAACCAGATCCCGGTGCTGGTCGATTTTTGGGCGCCCTGGTGCGGCCCCTGTCGCCAGATGGCACCAGCCTTCGAGCAGGCATCGGCCCAGTTGGAGCCGGCGGTGCGGCTGGCCAAGGTGGACACCGAGGCCGAGCAAAACCTGGGCGCGCGTTTCAACATTCGCAGCATTCCCACGCTGGCCCTGTTTGTCGGCGGGCGCGAGGTGGCGCGCCAGGCCGGCGCCATGGGTGCGGCCGACATCGTGCGTTGGACAAGGCAGCATATGCCGCATGCTTGAAAGAGCGGGCCTTGACGACCGAATGCCTTCTGGAAGGCCATGCCCGCCAAGCTCTATCCCAAGTCGTTCGCGCTGAGATTCGCGCGGCGACTCAGCTGCCGGCGATGCGGCTGACCAGCGCCTTGGTAAACGCGGCGGTGTTGGCCGTCCCGCCGAGGTCGCCGGTGCGCACTTTGTCGATGTTCAGCGTGTCGTCAATGGCCTGACGCAGGCGCCTGGCCATCTCGGTCAACTTGCAGTGGTCGAGCATCATCGCAGCGGCCAGCATCAAGGCAATGGGATTGGCAATGCCCTTTCCCGCGATGTCCGGGGCCGAGCCATGCACCGCCTCGAAGATTGCCGCGTCGACGCCGATGTTGGCGCCGGGCGTCATGCCCAGGCCGCCGACCAGACCAGCGACCAAGTCGGACAGGATGTCACCGAACAGGTTGGTGGTGACCAGCATATCGAACTGCCAGGGGTTGGTCACCAGCTTCATCGCACAGGCGTCAATGATCACGGTGTCGAGTTCAAACTGGCCCTTGTACTTGCGTTCGTACAGCTCCAGACCGGTGTCTAGGAAGAGTCCGGTCAGCGCCTTCATGATGTTGGCCTTGTGCACAATCGTGACCTTCTTGCGGCCGCTCGCAACCGCCTGTTCAAAGGCAAATTCCAGCAAGCGTCGACCACCGGCGCGGGTATTGATGCCCGTGGCCATGGCCACTGCATGCGGGTCACCGTCGATCGGAATGTAATACTCGTGCCCGATGTACAGACCTTCCAGGTTTTCGCGCACGACCACCAGGTCGATGTTGTCAAAACGTCCGCCAGGGATGATGGTCTTGGCTGGGCGCAGGTTGGCGTAAAGCTGGAACTCCTCGCGCAGTCGCACGTTCGACGAGCGGTAGCCGCCGCCCGACGGTGTTTCCAGAGGGCCCTTGAGCGCCAGCCGCGTGCGCCGGATGCTGTCAAGCGTGGCTGCAGGCAGCGGGTCGCCGGCGGCCTCAATGCCACCCAGGCCAGCGATTTGACGGTCCCAAACGAAGGGCGCATGCAGCGCCTCAAGGGCAGCCAGCGTGGCATCGACGATTTCGGGCCCGATGCCGTCGCCGGGGATCAGGGTAGCGGGAATGGTGTTTGACATGTTTGGACCTGTCGAATGATTGGATGACATAAAAATATTCGGCTGCAAAGCCTCGGTGATCCCGTTGGGGGACTGCCACATCCATCAGCTTATTTTAACGAAGCAAGAATGTAAAAACACGGGCTGATCGGAGCAATTCGGCGGTTCTGCCACCCATGAACAGATTTGTCATTGCCGTGTCAGCAAGAGCCTTGTGGCTTGCATTGGCGGAAGACATCGGACCTCAGGCTGTTTTCGGGCCAGGGCTGACCGACCGATGGCTCACTATGCCCGCATTGCCATAGGAAAACCAGCATTTTTGGTCTTCTCCACATTCGCCTTGTCACCCTGTGCAGTCGCGATGGATCGTCATCACATCAAAATGACAGCTGGGCTGCTGTCGTGAATGTCCGGTGTGGGGCGGGAAATTTGAATTTCTGTAGACCAGCTTCAGATGCATTACGGAATTGACGCGGCCCGAGCTACGTTAAGTCTGGCGGACAAATAGCGTCTTGGCTGCGCTTTGCGTTCGGCGTCATGTTCTTGCCTTCGGGACGCAAAGATTGCTCGGCAGGCGCACACACCCGCCCCGAAGGGCCTTGTGGCGGCAAGCGTTTAAAAACAAAACGCGGCCTCTGCAACGGCACTTCTATGAATTCGACCCTTGAATGACGCTGCCCTTGGCCAGCAAGTCGTCGATGCGAGCCATGACCAGCGACCCGGAGATGGAGTAGGGATCAAATTCCGGCCACTTGATTTTTGTTGCCGGATCAATATCAGACAAGCTGACATGCGCCATGGACCAGTTTTCGTAGCGCCTTTTGGCAATGCTTTCGCAGTGGAGCAATTCCACATTGGTGTGCCGCTGATCCGCATAGATGCGCGAATACAGTTGGGTGACCGTACTGCGCTCACCTTCGAGCGCCTGCAAAAACACGCCTTGGCCCTGGCACAGCACCCCGGTGATCCCGTTGGCCTTGTTCCAGGCTTGCGCCTTCTTCAGGATGGCGTTGGTCATGGTGGTGGTTTGCGGGCCCACCGCAGTGCTCAGGTAAATGATACGGATCAGCATTTTGTCACCCCGATTGGTTGATTCAGTTAATTCGGCGATGATAGCGAATGGGGCTGATGGTGATCACCTGTGGCCCGAAGTTCTCCAGGCGAGTGCGTGCAGGTGCCAGCTTGTTTGCCGGCGCGTGGGAAATACAAAAGCCTGCTGGGGTCAGCAGGCTTTGCGTTGGGTTTGAAGCTGGCGGGTTTTAACGACGACTGCCGCCGGAACCTGATCCCGAGCCAGCGCCACCACCAGAACTGGCGCCGCCGCTGGAGCCGCGGCCTGAGCCTGCACCTGCCCCACTTGAAGAACCGCCGCCTGAGCCACTGCCGCTGCCCGCACTGTCACTACTGGCCGAGCCCATGGTGTCCAGATCCAGATCGAGATGGGGTGAGTCTGCTTCCTGCAAGTTCTCATCGATCATCGCCCAGGTGTCTGCATCAATGATGGCTTCGGCCGGGTGATGTGCGAAGGCCGACAACGAGGTGAGCACGGAGGCGATGATTGCAGCGTGAATGACTTTCTTCATATCTGTGTTCCTTTAAAAAATAATAATGAAACCGTCCGCTTCTCCAGTCCAAGGCCTCCGCTTTTCAGACGAAGGCAAAAGCTGGGTGGGCTTTGGTGATTCGTATCTTAGGAAAATGAGGTGTCCGGGCAATGTCAGGCGTGTTTCAGAATGTACCGGCGTGTGTCATCGCATTTCACCGTGTGAACTCAGGTGTGCCAAGCCCAGGCTCCGTTACGATATGGCCATGAAAAAATCCAAAAACGGCAAGCCCGGCACATTGGGCAAGAACGATTACTTCGACAAGCTGGAGCCGCTGCAGCTTGAGCTCAACGACCTGGCCCGCTGGCTGGTGCACACGGGCAAGCGCCTGATGGTGGTGATCGAGGGGCGCGACACCGCGGGCAAGGGCGGCGTCATTTCTGCCATCGCCGACACCCTGAACCCGCGCCAGTGCCGCACCGTGGCGCTGGGCAAGCCCAGCGAGCGCGAGCAGTCGCAGTGGTACTTTCAGCGCTACGTGCCGCACCTTCCCGCAGCTGGCGAAATTGCGCTGTTCGACCGCAGCTGGTACAACCGTGCGGGCGTGGAACGTGTCATGGGGTTTTGCACCGAAGCCCAGACCAAAGCCTTCCTGAAGCAGGCGCCGGTGTTTGAGAAGATGCTTGTGGACGACGGCATTCTGTTGTTCAAGTACTGGCTGACGGTTGACCAGGCCCAGCAGGAAGAACGTTTTGCCGAGCGCCTGGCGGACCCGCTCAAGCGCTGGAAACTCAGTCCGATTGATCTGAAAGCGCGGGAAAAATACGCTGAATATGGGCAGGCGCGTGACGTGATGCTGAAGGCTACTCACTCAAAAGTTGCGCCCTGGACGCTGGTGGACTTCAATGACCAGCGCGCCGGCCGCCTCACGCTCATTCGCCACCTGCTCGACCAGATTCCTGACCGCAAGGTCCCCGAGACCCTGGTTGATTTTCCTCCGCTGGGACATGAGCCCTTGCGCGAGAAGTTTGGCACTCCCCTGGAACCGCTCAAGACCAGGGTTTAGGGGACGACTTGATCAGCAGCCCGGTGGCAGGAGCACCACCTTGGTGGCGACCGAACCCATGAGCGGGCGCGCGGCTGGGTCGGGTACATTGGCTGGGCAATCGCACCTTGGCACCCATGGAAATTATTGAAGTACAGTTTGGCGCCTGTTTGGGCGAGGACGACATCAAGCGCCTGGGCGATGATTGCGGCCGCGCCTGACACCAACCGGACCGATGCATTTATGGAAACACAACCTATGACAACCAACGAATTCACCGACGGCTTTCGCCTGCCCGCAGGCAGCGCCCCGGTCGCCTGTGTCGATATTGGCGGCACCAAGGTGGCGGTCAACATCGTCGATGCGCAGGGCAGCCGCGGCAAGCTCACCGAGCCCACCGCCACCCGTGGCCAGAACGATGCGCTGGCGCAGCAGATCATCCGGCTGATCGGTCAGAGCTGCGTGCTGGCAGGCGTTCCAGCCTCGGCAATAGCGTGCGTGGGCGTGTCGTCCTGCGGCCCTTTTGTGCTCAACCAGGGCTTGGTCGAACTGGCCGCGCCCAACATCTGCGGCGGCTTGGCGGGCACGGCGCGCGGACTGCCCAACGACTGGCAATCCGCCCTGCTCGAAGCGCCCCTGCGCGCCGCGTTTGCCCAGGTGCGGGTCGAAAACGACGGCATTGGCGCTCTGGAAGCCGAGCGCCGCTGGGGCGCACTGCAAACTGAGGGCGTGCCGCTGGCTAACTGCGCCTATGTGACCTGGAGCACCGGCATTGGCACCGGCCTGTGTGTGGATGGCCATGTGCTGCGCGGCAAGAACGGCAACGCGGGCCATGCGGGCCACCTGTTTGTCAACGACAACTCGGACGCCCTGTGCGGTTGCGGCAACGTGGGCGATGTCGAAGGCCTGATAGCCGGCAACGCCATTGCGCGGCGCTTTCAGCCCCTGGGTTACCCCGATGCCGCAGCGCTCTTCAAAGCAGCCTACGCGGGTGATGCCAAGGCCATTGGTTTGATCGACGACCTGTGCCTGGTGATGGGGCGCATGCTGTACAGCCTGATCATCACGCTCGACCTGCAGCGCATCAGCATTGGCGGCAGCGTCTATTGGCATCACCGCGACTACCTGTTGCCGCGACTGCGCGCCGTGGTGCAAGGCAAGCTGCCCTCGCTCACCGATGGCTGCGAACTGGTCAGCGCCGGCTTGGGCGAGCGCGTGGGTGACTTTGGCGCGCTGGCACTGGTGGTCTAAATCCGTACAACACCTTTGAGCTACCAAGGGTAAATACTGCTTGCGGGTTATTGGAAATTAATTAACAATTAATTAATTCGAGCAACATGGTGTCTGCGCGAATCAACCCAAGCCTTGGGTTCCCCAAGAAAACCCGGGCCGACCTCAAGGAGATGACATGATCAAACTTACCCAATTGGCCACGGCCATGGCATTGGTGGTGGCAGGCAACGCGGCGCTGGCCGGCGAAGTCGAGGTATTGCACTGGTGGACCTCTGGCGGCGAGGCCAAGTCGGCGGCCGAGTTGAAGAAAATCATGCAGAACAAGGGCCATACCTGGAAGGATTTTGCCGTGGCGGGTGGCGGCGGCGACAATGCCATGACGGTGCTCAAGAGCCGTGTTGTCGCAGGCAATCCGCCTGCTGCGGCGCAAATCAAGGGCCCGGCCATACAGGAATGGGCATCTGAAGGCGTGCTGGCCAATCTGGACGCCACCGCCAAGGCCGAAAAATGGGATAGCCTGCTGCCCAAGGTGGTCGCCGACGTGATGAAATACAAAGGCAATTACGTTGCCGCCCCGGTGAATGTGCACCGCGTCAACTGGATGTGGGCCAACGCTGCCGTGCTGAAAAAAGCCGGTGTGGCAGGCGCCCCCAAGACCTGGGACGAATTTTTTGCCGCCGCTGAAAAAGTGAAAAAAGCCGGCTTGATCCCGGTGGCGCATGGTGGCCAGAACTGGCAGGATTTCACCACCTTCGAATCTGTGGCGCTGGGCGTCGGCGGTGCCGGTTTTTACAACGATGCCTTTGTCAAGCTGGACCAGAAGGCGCTCAACAGCGCCACCATGAACAAGGCGCTGGAGACCTTCCGCAAGGTCAAGACCTACACCGACGCGGCCTCCCCCGGGCGCGACTGGAACCTGGCCACGGCCATGGTGATCCAGGAAAAGGCCGCCTTCCAGTTCATGGGTGACTGGGCCAAGGGCGAGTTCACCGCCGCGGGCAAGGTGCCGGGCAAGGACTACATCTGCGCCGCCGCCCCCGGCACCGCCAACGCATTCACCTTCAACGTCGACTCGTTTGCCATGTTCAAGCTGAAAGACGCTGCCGCCCAAAAAGCGCAGGCCGATCTGGCAGCAGCCATCATGGGCACCGAGTTCCAGGAAGTTTTCAACCTGAACAAGGGCTCCATTCCAGTGCGACTGAACATGGACATGGCCAAGTTCGACGACTGCGCCAAGCTGTCCAGCAAGGACTTTGTGGCGACCTCCAAAACGGGCGGTCTGGTGCCTTCCATCGCCCACGAAATGGCGGTTCCCCCGGCGGTCTCGGGCGCCATGAAGGATGCGGTCAGCCAGTTCTGGAACAACGACAAGATGAGCGTGGCCGACGGGGTGAAGAGCATTGCCAAAGCGGCGGCGACCAAGTAAAACGGGGTTCGCTGGCACCTGTTTTGAGTGCTTTTGCAGGCGCTCGTTACGGATATCCGCACAAGGGCTGGGGTACATACCGCCGCTCATGTCCCCCGCCCTGACGGGCTCCTCCTTTACTTCGCTTTGGTATGCACCCCAACCCTTCTGCTGAAAAATGAATTTACTGGCAAAAAACCCATTGCCTTGCCATTCCTGACTTGGACTTGGTTACGAGCAAAGCAAAGTCCTTTCCAGGATTAGACGGGCCGGGTGTTTCGCGTAGTGAGGTAAAGGAGGAGACCCTAGGCCGCAGGCTTAGGGTCGGGGGACACGAACGAAGTGAAATACCCGGCCCGTCTGATCCAGTCATAGCGCAGGTGCACCATGTTCAAAGCCAAAACTTTTAAAAGCCGCAAGGCCAAACAGCCATGAAATCTTTTGAAAACGTGTTGCCCAAACTGGTGATCGCGCCGGGCTTTGTGCTCGGTTTCGCCTTCATCTACGGCTTCATGATCTGGAACGGCGTCTTGTCCGTGACCAACTCGCGCATGCTGCCCAATTACGACGAATTCGTCGGACTGGAGCAATACGTCAAATTGTGGGAAATGGACCGCTGGTACGTGGCGCTCAAGAACCTGGGCATTTTCAGCGTGCTGTATGTCGGTGGCTCAATGCTGCTGGGCATGCTGCTGGCCATCTTTCTTGACCAGAAAATCCGCTTTGAGGGCGTGATTCGCACTGTTTATTTATACCCCATGGCGCTGTCGTTCATCGTGACCGGCACCGCCTGGAAATGGATTCTGAACCCCAGCCTCGGACTGGAAAAGCTGATGCAGGACCTGGGCTGGACCAGCTTCAGCTTTGACTGGCTGGTGCAGAGCGACACCGCCATCTACTGCGTGGTGATTGCCGGCATCTGGCAGTCGGCCGGTTTTGCCATGGCGCTGTTCCTGGCCGGCTTGAGGGGCATCGACGACAGCATCATCAAGGCGGCGCAGATGGATGGCGCCAGCCTGCCGCGCATCTACTGGCGCATTATTTTGCCGGTGCTGCGCCCGGTGGTGTTTTCCACCATCCTGGTGCTGTCGCACCTGTCAATCAAGGCCTTCGACCTGGTGATGGCGCTCACCGCGGGCGGCCCGGGCTACGCCTCCGACGTGCCCGCCACCTTCATGTTCACCATGAGCTTTACCCGTGGCCAGATTGGCCTGGGCGCGGCCAGCGCCACCATGATGCTGGCCATGGTGGCTGCGCTGGTGGTGCCTTATCTTTACAGCGAGTTGCGGTCCAAGCCGCACGAGCGTTGAACCCGGGGCCTGATCA
This sequence comes from Rhodoferax sp., assembly GCA_011391545.1. Taxonomy (GTDB): domain Bacteria; phylum Pseudomonadota; class Gammaproteobacteria; order Burkholderiales; family Burkholderiaceae_C; genus Rhodoferax. Next base: position 19,822 of record JAABQI010000089.1, on the reverse strand, counting down.
TGAACGCTAAAAATATCTCTCGTTTGGCGGTCTACGCCGTGCTGGGGGTGGCAGCACTCTTCTTTCTGGCGCCACTCTACGTGATGCTGGTGACATCCTTCAAGGATGCAGAGCAAATCCGCTCCGGCAATTTGCTGAGCCTGCCGACCTCACTCAATTTTGAGTCATGGACGCTGGCCTGGTCCACGGCCTGCACCGGGGTCGATTGCCGCGGCCTGAAGCCCTATTTCTGGAACTCGGTGCTGATGGCGGTGCCGGCGGTGCTGATCTCCACCGCCTGGGGCGCACTCAACGGCTATGTGCTCTCCATGTGGAAATTCAAGGGCAGCGACCTGCTGTTCGGCTTCATTTTGTTTGGTGTTTTCATGCCGTTCCAAGTGGTGCTGCTGCCGATGAGCCAGGTTCTCGGTTTTCTGGGCTTGTCCAGTTCGGTGGCCGGGTTGGTGTTGGTACATTCCCTGGCGGGTATGGCGGGCACCACGCTGTTTTTCAGAAACTACTACACCGCCATTCCGCGTGAGCTCATTCAGGCCGCGCGCATGGACGGCGCCGGTTTCTGGCGCATCTTCTACCGCATCGTGATCCCGATGTCCACGCCGATCCTGATGGTCACGCTGATCTGGCAGTTCACCAACATCTGGAACGACTTTCTGTTTGGCGTGGCCTTCAGCGGCGCCGACAGCAAGCCCATCACGGTCGGGCTGAACAACATGGCCAACACCACCAGCAGTGTCAAAAGCTACAACGTCGACATGGCAGCGGCCATCATCGCCGGCCTTCCGACCATGCTGGTTTATGTGCTGGCCGGTCAATATTTCGTCAAAGGTCTGACCGCCGGCGCGGTCAAAGGATAAAAAATCATGGCAGCTTCACTTCATATTGCAGGCATCCGCAAGGTTTTTGGCAAGGGCGATAAAGCCGTCGAAATCCTGAAAAAAATCGACATTGAGGTCGCCCCCGGCGAATTTTTGATTTTGGTGGGCCCGTCGGGCTGTGGCAAATCGACGCTGCTCAACATCATCGCCGGACTGGAAGAGCCGACCGAGGGAGAGCTGAAAATCGCCGGCAAAAATGTCGTCGGCGTGGCCCCGGCGCAGCGCGACATCGCCATGGTTTTCCAGAGCTATGCGCTCTACCCGACCATGAGCGTGGCCGACAACATCGGCTTTGCGCTGGAAATGCGCAAGGTGCCGCTCGATGTGCGCCAAAAGCGCATCAAGGAAGTGGCCGCCATGCTGCAAATCGAGCACCTGCTGGATCGCCGCCCGGCGCAGCTCTCGGGCGGCCAGCGCCAGCGCGTCGCCATGGGCCGCGCGCTGGCGCGCGACCCCCAGTTGTTCTTGTTCGACGAACCCTTGAGCAATCTGGACGCCAAGCTGCGCGTGGAGATGCGCGCCGAGATCAAGCGCCTGCATCTGGTCAGCGGCATCACCACGGTGTATGTCACGCACGACCAGATCGAGGCCATGACGCTGGGCAGCCGCATCGCCGTGATGAAAGACGGCATCCTGCAGCAAATTGGCACCCCCGACGACATCTACCGCCGCCCGGCCAACACCTATGTGGCAGGCTTCATCGGCTCACCCACGATGAATTTCATCCCGGGCGAGGCCAGTGGCGCTGGTGACAACGTTGTGTTCACTTTTGCCGGCGGCAGTCTGGCGCTGCCCTGCCCGGCCACCGGCAAGGTGACGCTGGGACAGCGCCCGGAACACATTCACCTGCAGGACGATGCCACCTGGCGCGGCCAGGTCACGCTGGTGGAGCCCACGGGCGCCGACACCTATGTGGTGGTCAGGACCGAGGTCGGCCTGATCACGGTGCGCACGCCGCCGAGCACGCAGGTCAAAATTGGCGATACCGTGGGCATGACGGTGAGCGCCAACCACAACAACTGGTTCGACGCGCAAAGCGGCTTGCGTCTGCCAGCCCAAGCACTCGTGAAGCAATAAGGTGGGCCGTGCCAGGGTGGGTCACACCACCAGGTCCAGCGCCTCCTCCGAGCCCAGCACCATGGCCTCGAAGGCTGCCGCATTCACCGGGCGCGAGTACAGATAGCCCTGGGCAAAGTCGCAGCCTGCCGCGGTCAGCAAATCGCGCTGCTCACTCGTTTCCACGCCCTCGGCAATCACCTTCATGCCCAAAGCGTGGGCCATGGCGATGATGGCCTGGCACAACACCAGGTCGGTTGAATCGGTGGCCAAATCGCGCACGAACGACTGGTCGATCTTGATGAAGTCGATGTCGAATTTTTGCAGGTAAGACAGCGACGAATAACCGGTGCCGAAGTCGTCCAGCGAGACGTTGATGCCCTCGTCACGCAATTTCAGCAATTGCTCGACCACGCCGCTGCTGTTGGACAACAACAAGCCCTCGGTGATTTCCACCACGATGCTTTCACCCGGCAGCCCGAGGGCGCGCAGTTGCTCGATCCAGGGCGTATGGTCGGGATTCGGGTTTTCGAACTGCAGGGGGGATTTGTTGACGCTGACCTGAAACTCGGGGTGCAAGCTGCTCCGCCAGGCCTTGACCTGGGCCGCTGCCTGGGCAAAGATCCAGTCGCCGATCTCAACGATCAGACCACTGCTTTCAGCAACGGGAATAAATTCAGCCGGACTGATCAGGCCGCGCTGGGGATGTTGCCAGCGCACCAGGGCTTCGGCTTTTTGAATCCTGCCGGTGGCCAGGTTCACGATGGGCTGATAGACCATGCAGAACTCTTTTGCCGACAAGGCGGCGCGCAGGTCGTGCGTCAACTGGGCACGCTGCATCGCCGCCTCCTGAAGCGCCGGCGTGAAAAAGCTGAAGCGGTTGCGCCCGGCGGCCTTGGCCACATACAGCGCCTGATCGGCGTTTTTCAGCAGATCTTCCACCTCCAGGGTGTCGGTGGGATAGACCGTGACACCCATGCTGGCGGACACAAAAACCTGGTCCAGGCCCAACTGGAATGGCGCGTTCAGGGCATTCAACAACTTGGGCAGGATGCCCTGCAGATTCGATTCATCGGACAGCGCCGTGATGATCACGGTGAATTCATCGCCACCCATGCGGGCCACGGTATCGACTTCACGCAGGCAGCGCTGGATGCGCTGGGCCGCCTCCACCAGCAAGTCGTCACCGCGGTCATGGCCGAGCGTGTCGTTGACCTCCTTGAAATGGTCGAGGTCGATGAACAACAGCGCCAATTTGAGGTGATTGCGGCGGCATTTCTTCATTTCCTGTACCAGACGCTCACGCATCAAACGCCGGTTGGGCAGCCCCGTGAGGGCGTCGAAGTGCGCCTGCTGCCAGACCACTTCATCGGCCGTCTTGCGCTCTGTGATGTCGGAATGGGTGCCGATCATGCGCAACGGCTGGCCTTGCGCATCGCGACTGATCACCATGCCGCGGCTGTGCACCCATTTCCAGCTGCCGTCCTTGCACAGCACCCGGTGCTCATTTTTGAGGGTTGGCGTGAGGCCATCAAAATGGGCCTGCCGATCATGCTGCAACTGCGCGATATCCTCGGGATGAACCAGGGCGTCAAGTTCTGCAACGCTCGACTTGAGTTCGCCATCTTCGTAGCCATACATGCGCAGCAGGTTCGGCGACAGGTACTGTTCGCCACGTTGCACCTGCAAGTCCCACAGACCGTCGCCCACGCTTTCCAGCGCCAGCTTCCAGCGCGCCTCACTGTCGCGCAAAGCCAGTTCGGTTTGCTTGCGCCGGGTAATGTCCTGCACGATGGAGGTGCGTTTGACGGCGCGGCCATCGACCCAGTTGGTGGTGCCCCGGGAATGCACCCAGATGCGCCGCCCTTTCAGGGTGATCATTTCGATTTCATATTCATGGCTCGAGCTTGGCTGGCCAGACGGCTGCAGGGAGGCAATTTGAACAGCCAGGGCTTCCTCGGTATACAAGGGCCTGGTGCTGACGGGTGTCGGCGTGAAGGCTTGCGGGGTGGTTTCAAATATCCGGTACACCCCGTCGGTCCAGGTGACCTGATCGAGCTCCATGTCAACTTCCCAGCCGCCCAGTTCGGCGATGGCCTGGGTCGCAAAAAGCATCTGGTTGGCCCGCTTGCGACCCGCCTCAGCCTGGACGAAATCGCTGATGTCAACATAGATCTGAACCAGACCGTCGCCCGGCAAACGTCTGGTTTGCACCTGCAAGGTACGCCCCAGGTGCTTCAGGCGCAAAACATGGTCGGGAATGTCGGCCTGGCCTTCGTCTTCCTGGGGCGGATTGTCCAGCGGATGCGGCGCGCCGGCAAAATCGCCGCGCTGCAGCTGGCAGTCATAGACTTCGCGCAAAGAGGGGCTGCTGGCCAAGAATTCTTTCGGCAAGTCCAGCATCTCGGGCAGACAGTCATTGAACAGGCTGATGCAGCCCTCGGCATCGAAGACACAAACACCTTGGCTGATGCTTGCCAGCAAGGCTTGCCAAAATTCGGCCGTTTCCTGTCCGCTGTTGTTTTCCATGTGCATATTCACCATCATTTTTACCACAAAACCATGACCCTGATGGTCACGAAACCGCGGCTGCATCATGGCTGATCGGCAACCACAACTGCACCTGCAAACCATGCGGCTGAGCCGCCAGAACCCGGGCTTGTCCGCCATGGCGCTGGGCGATTTCAGCCACGATCGCCAAGCCCAGGCCGCAGCCACCCGGCACGTCGCTGGCGCGCCAGAATCGCTCGAACACGTGCGGCATATCAGCGCTGGAGATGCCTTGGCCATTGTCTGCCACTTCCAGCAGCACCAGATCACCATGCTGCTGCACCCGGATTGTCACTTCGCAGCCGGCACCGGCGTACGTCAAGGCGTTGTCGATCAGGTTGCTCAGCGCCTCGCGCAGCAGGTAGGCCTCGCCTGGCAGGATCAGGTGGTCCGCACCTTCATAACCCAGATCGATACCGGCTTTGAGCGCGCGCGGGGTCCAGTCACGGGCCACCTCGCGCGCCAGGGCGGCCACGTCGAGCGGCTGCAAATCAACCTCGACTTCATTGCGTGCCAGCGACAACAACTGATGCACCAGGTGGGCGCTGCGCCTGGCACCGGCGAGCACCTTGGTCAGCCGCTCGCGCAGGGCCTGCGGCTCTTTTTCGGCCAGCGCCAGTTCGGTCTGGCTGATCAGCCCCGCCAACGGCGTGCGCAACTGGTGCGCGGCGTCGTTCAAAAAGCGCTTTTCCTGGCCGAGACTGCGCCGCACCGCCGACAGTAAATGGTTCACCGCAGCGGCCAGCGCATGCACTTCTTGCGGCGCCTGCGTCATCTCGATCGGCGACAGGTCTGACAGCGTCTGGTTGTTCCGGTCGCCCAGTTGCGCCTGCAGCCTCCTCAAAGGCCGCAAACCGCGTGAAATGCCGCCATATACCAGCGCACTCAGCGCGATGATCAGCAGCAGCAGCGGCGCCAGCATGTCGGCGATCAGCTCGGTGGTCAGACGCCGTTGCACCGCGAGGCTCTTGGCCACCTGCACCCGCATGCGCTGAGGCGAGGCCGCGTCGCCGTAATCCACCTCCAGCAGCGCCACGCGCATCGGCTTGCCGTCCACCTTCGCGTTGTAAAGCAGCGCCTCGCGGGTCGGCTCTTGCAACTCGCCGATCGGATCCGGCAGTTTGCCGTTGCCCAGCAGGAAACTACCCGGCGGGCTCGACACCATGTAACTCACGCGATCGGTGGGGTCCTGCTCAATGATGTCCTGCGCGGCGCGCGGAAAATCGATCAGCAGACCCGAGCCGATCGGCTTGACCTGGCGCGCCAGCGAGCGCACCGACTGCGTCAGCGACTGGTCAATGGCCTTTTCGGCGTACTTGAGCGCGATCCGGTAGGCCAGTGCGCCACCGACCAAAAACAGCACCAACTGCGGCAGCAACAGCCACAGCAACAACTGGCGCTTGAGCGACAGGCCCTGCCCACTGTGATGCGTTGGGGTGGCCGAGGTCATTTGCGCACAGCGACATTCAGGCGGCGTGGGTTTCCAGCATGTAGCCCAAACCGCGCACATTGCGAATGTTCAGGCCCGAGTCCACCAATTTGCGCCGCAGACGGTGGATATAAACCTCCAGCGCGTTGGATGCCAGCGCACCGGGCTCGCCGGGCTCGCTTTGCCAGGTTTCCAGCACATCCTCGCGACTCACCACACGCCCGGCGTGCGTCACCAGCAGCGACAACAGGGCCCATTCGCGCTGCGTGAGTTCCAGTGCCTCGTCGCCGAGCCAGGCTTGCGGCACATGCGCATCCACCCGCAAAGGCCGCTCTCCGTGGCTATTGGCCAGTTCCAGCGAGCCGCCGAAAGCGGGCAAGCGCGCGCGCCGCAGCATGGCCCCCAGGCGTGCCTGAAGTTCCGCCATGTCGAAGGGTTTGGTGAGGTAGTCGTCGGCGCCGGCGTTGAGCCCCTGCACCCGGTCATCGATGCCGTCACGCGCCGTCAAGATCAGCACCGGCAGGGCGGGCAGGCGCTTGCGCACCCAGCGCAACAGGTCCATGCCGCTGATCCTGGGCAGGCCCAGGTCCAGCACCACGCCGTCAAAGCGCTGGGTTTCCAGCAAGGTTTGCGCAGCCTCGCCATCGGCCGCAGCCATGACGCTGTGGCCCGCCTGGACAAGCTGCGCGCACAGGCCGTCACGCAGCAATTCGTCGTCTTCAATGATCAGCAAACTGGACATGGTGCAAGCATACCTGAGGAGTTCAACCGCTCAGGGCTTTATGTCGGTGTTAGCGCAAGGGCCATCCGCACCGCCTCGAACCGGGCCTGGTGAATCAGCTCGCCGATTTTTTTGCCAGCGATCCCCGCTGCCGCTGCGTTTTCGGCGATCATTCTGGTGTCGACAGCCTGCACAACGGCCAGCACATCATGCAGTCGCTGGCGCTGCGGATAAGAGGTCTCGGAATAGCCCAGGCGCCCCCGCGCGTCGCACTCGCAGGCCAGCAAGGCCTGGCCAAAACGCTCCGGCTTGCGCAGCGCGTCGCAGCGCTCCAGCAGCCGCACCAGGGCGGCGGCATCCAAGTCAAGGGAACGGTGGATGTTGCTGTGCTCGCGGGCCACCACCTCGGCCAGGTCCCGGCAGTCGGTGGGCACGCGCAGGCGCTCGCACAGCCCCTTGAGCAACTGGTCGCTGCGCTGCTCGTGCCCCAGGTGCCGCGGCAGGATGTGCGCCGGCGTGTTGCCCTTGCCCAGATCATGGCCCAGGCAGGCAAATCGCACCGCCAGCGGCGCCTGCAGGCGCGCGCTCATGTCCACCACCATCATCACGTGAACGCCGGTGTCCACCTCGGGGTGGTAGTCGGCGCGCTGCGCCACGCCCCACAGGCAATCCACTTCGGGCAGCAAGCGGATCAGCGCGCCGCAGTCGCGCAGCACGGCAAACATGCGCGAGGGTTTGGCCTCCATCAGGCCGCGCGCCAGCTCCTGCCAGACGCGCTCGGGCACCAGGTGATCGACCTCGCCACTGGTCACCATCTGGCGCATGAGTTGCAGCGTTTCAGGAGCCACCGTGAAGTCGGCAAAACGGGCGGCCAGGCGCGCCACGCGCAGGATGCGCACCGGGTCTTCGCGAAACGCCGGGCTGACGTGGCGAAACACCCGGGCCGCCAGATCCTGCCGGCCGCCATAGGGGTCGATCAGCTGGTGCGCGTCCCATTGGCCATCAGGGCGGACATGGCCAGCCGGCACCGCCATGGCATTGACCGTGATGTCGCGCCGCGCCAGGTCTTCTTCCAGCGTCACGCTGGGTGCCGCATGAATGGCAAAGCCGTGGTAGCCCGGTGCGGTCTTGCGCTCGGTGCGCGCCAGCGCGTATTCATCATGGGTTTGCGGGTGCAAGAACACCGGGAAATCCTTGCCCACCGGCACAAATCCCTGTGCCAGCATGTGCTCAGGGCCCGCCCCCACCACCACCCAGTCGCGGTCTTTGACGGGGAAGCCCAGCAGGGCATCTCGCACGGCACCGCCAACCAGATAAGTCTGCATTTCAGCGGTGCAGGCGGTAAGGCTCTTCAAAGTCCAGAAAATCCTGCTCGGCCAGCGCGCCGTCGATCCAGGCTTTGACACCCGGCAGCGCGCAAACCCGTTGCACGTAGGCCTGAACATCAAAGGGCAGCGGCAGCGCGTAAGTGACCAGGCGCATGCAGATCGGTGCAAAGTAGGCATCCGCCACGGTAAAACTGCCGAACAGCAGCGGGCCGCCGCTCATCCGCAGGCACTGCTGCCACATGGCCACCAGACGCGACACATCGGCACGCACAGCAGCCTGGTCGCGCCAGACCAGCGCGCCCGCCTCTGGCAGGCGCGCCTCGATGTTCATCGGGCAATGGGTACGCAGCCCGCCAAACCCACTGTGCATTTCGGCACAGACACTGCGCGCTTGGGCGCGCGCAGCCTTGTCGGCGGGCCACAGGGCTTTTTCGGGAAACTGCTCGGCCACATACTCGGCAATGGCCAGCGTGTCCCACACCACCAGGTCGCCATCGACCAGCAGGGGCACCTTGCCGGTGGGTGACACATTGCGCAGCGCGGCCTTGAATTGCGACTCCGGCGTGAAGGCGTCAAAGCGCACCATCACTTCTTGAAACGCGATGCCCGCCTGCGTCAGCATCACCCACGGCCGCATCGACCAGGACGAGTAGTTCTTGTTGCCAATGTAAAGTTTCATGATGCGAATCAGGGCAGGTCGCGGTTCATCGGCAGCGTGCCATCGATCGGCCCGACCTGCCCCAGACGGGCCTTGAGCGACTGCGTCTGGCCGCTGATCATGGCGGCGTAAATGGTGGTGTTGGCCAGCACTTTTTTGACGTAGTCACGGGTTTCGTTGAACGGCACGTTTTCTGCCCAGATGGCGGCCTCCATCACCGGCGCGCCGGTCTGGCCGCGCCAGGCGCGCGGCCGGCCAGGCCCGGCGTTGTAGGCGGCAGCGGCCATCGGCATGGAGCCGGAAAAATCGTCGAGCACCAGCTTGAGGTAGCCGGTGCCAATGGCGATGTTGGTGTCGCGCTCGGTAATTTGATGCGGCTTGAAGCTGGTGAGGCCAATTTTTTTGGCGGTCCAACTCGCGGTGGCCGGCATCACCTGCATCAGGCCGCTGGCGCCCACGCCGGAGCGGGCGTCCATGATGAAGCGGCTCTCCTGGCGGATCAGGCCGTAGACATAGGCCGGGTCCAGCCCGATGGCGCGGCTGCGCGCCAGCACGGCCTGCTTGTGCGGCATGGGAAAGCGCTGGGCCAGGTCGATCACCGACTTGGTGCGCTCGCTGCTGTTGATACAGCGGTCCCAAACCTCATGCTGGCAGGCCAGGTCAGCCGCAGCCAGCAGCTCGCGGTCATTCATGCCGCCGGGCGTGTGCAGGTTGGCGCTGTAATTCCATTCACGCACGCCATCGGCACGCAAGCCGATGGCAATGGCCGCCAGCGCACGCTGCAAGCCTGGATTGGCACGTGCGCCGGCCTTTTCGGCCGCGGTCAGGGGCTCGGGCGCCGGGGGTGGCGTGATGGGAAGCCCCAATTCTTCCAGCGCCAGCAACTCGTAAAAACCCTGCACCCCGGCCACGCTTTGCAGCAACTCGCGCGCCTGCTGCCGGACGGGCTCGGTGCTGGCGAGCGCCAGCATGGCCCGGGCACGCCAATAGACCCAGCTCGCATCCAATGCGGCATCAGTCGTCATGGCCTCAATGGCGCTGAGCACGCGCGCCCAGTCCCCCTGGCGCAGGGCGGCACGGGCATACCAGGCCAGTTGCTCGTCCTGCATGGCAGATGGCCGGCTATTGGCAAAGAAATCGAGCGCATCGTCCGACAGCTTTTGCGCCGCTTGCGTGCCGATGGCCGCCCAAGCCCAGTCGCGCTGGTTTGGGCCCAGGTGTTTTTGCCAACGGCTGGCCAGCAGTTCGGCGGCGCGCCGCGGCTCGGTTTGTGCCAACCGCATCAGCGCCAGCACCACCAGTTCCTGGGTTTGGCGTTGGTTCGACAATGTCGAACGAATCAAAAATTGCTCGGGTTGGCTCGTCAGCGCGGTCCATTGGGCGCTGGCTTGAGGCGCCACCATGTCGAACGCTTGCCTGGCCGCCGGCAAGCGCCGCAGTTCCAGCGCTGAGCGCACTTTTTGCCAGACATCCTGGTCCCTCAAAAGTTGACTATCAAAGTGCGTTTGCGCGGCAAATGCACAGCCGTCGTCGTTATTTCTCTGAGCCAGCCAGAGCGCCTGGGCCTCGCGTGACATGTCGACCCTGGCCAGAATCTGCTCCATGGCCAGCACGTAGCAGCGCACCTCGCGATCATCCTGCATGCGGAATTTGGAAGCCTCCAGCACAAAACGGGTCCAGTCGCGGTTTTTTCCCAGCAGCAGCAGCCAGTCGTTGCGCAAGCGGTCTTCCTGGTAGGTGCCGGCAAAGCGGCGTAAAAAACGGTCAATTTCTTCAGGCGCCGCCGTCTCGAGACGGGCACGCAGCTCCCAATACGCGGCCCAGGGCGCCAGCACATGGCCCTGGGTGCGCGGCAGCAGTTCGGTCAGGCGCGTTGACTGGCCTTTGCTGAAGGCATCGCGCATCTCCAGAATCACGGCATCAGACGCGCTCAGGGCGGGCGCAAAAGTTTGTGCCTGCGCTGGCAAACCGCACAGCGTGCCAAGCAGGCTAATCAATGTCAAAATCGTTCTGAAATGCATGTGGTGATTATGAATAAATCTGACGAAAAAATGGCCCTTGAAAAAAAAGCTTTGCGCAAGCGGTTGATCGAACAACGCCTGCGCATGCCGGACCGCTTGCAGCGTGTTGCCATGCTACAGCAGGTAATGCGCATCTGGCTAGTGGGCCGCCCCGACACCGTGATTGGCGCCTATTGGCCGATCAAGGGGGAATTTGACCCACTGCCAGCCCTGCACCGCTGGAAAGAAGACGGCGAGCTCATCGAGCAACAGCAACTGCGCAAAATTGGACTGCCGGTGGTGGATAAAGTTCACAAAACCATGGCTTTTCACGCCTGGTACCCCGGCTGCCCGATGGAAGAAGACGCCTACGGCATCCCAAAACCCAAAGACACCGAGGTCATCACACCCACGTTGCTGTTTGTCGCCTGCGTCGGCTACGCGCCCGGCGGTTACCGTTTGGGCTATGGCGGCGGGTTTTATGACCGCACCCTGGCCACCTTGCAGCCGCGCCCATTCACCGTGGGGCTGGGCTTTGGCACCGACTTCTTGCCCGACTTCGAACCCGAAGCGCACGACCTGCCGATGGACGCCATCCTGAACGACCACGGCGTGGTCTGGCCGGTGTAACACGCCGACAATCCAGCCTGCTTTTTTCACCCAGCGCTTCGCTGCGCACTTTGTCAGCCCCATGCCCGATACGCCTGCCGCACCCCGCACTTTTCGCTTAAGTGACTTCGACTTTGAACTGCCATCCGAGCTGATTGCCCAGCATCCGGCGCCCGAGCGCAGCGGCTCGCGCCTGCTCGACGGCACCGGCGCAGCGCCGCTTGACCGCATCTTCAAGGACCTGCCCAAGTTGCTCAGGGCCGGCGACCTGATCGTGTTCAACGACACCCGGGTCATGAACGCGCGCCTGTTTGGCGAAAAAGCCAGTGGCGGCAAGCTGGAACTTCTGATCGAGCGCGTGCTCGGCGGCAACCAGGTGGCGGCGCACATGCGCGTGAGCAAAAAGCCGGCCATTGGCGACACGGTCTCGCTGATCGGCGCGCCGGGCCAGGCGGACCACCTGAGCGCCACGCTGTTGGGGCGCTGGCCCGAGGCCGATGGCCCGATGTTTCGCTTTGTGCTGTCCAACGACGCGGGCGACGACCCCTTCACGCTGATGGCGCGCCACGGCCATGTGCCGCTGCCGCCCTACATCACGCACACCGACTCATCCGAAGACGCCCGGCGCTACCAGACCGTGTTTGCCAAAAACCTCGGCGCCGTGGCCGCCCCCACGGCCGCGCTGCATTTTGATGAGGCGCTGCTGGCGCGCATTGACGCCATGGGCGTGCAGCGCGCCCACGTCACGCTGCACGTGGGCGCGGGCACGTTTCAGCCGGTCAAGACCGAAAACCTGTCCGAGCACCAGATGCACAGCGAATGGTACGAGGTGCCTGTGGCAACGCAGCAGGCCATCGCCGACTGCCGTGCGCGCGGCGGGCGCATCATTGCGGTGGGCACGACCACGGTGCGCACGCTGGAATCCTGGGCAATGAGCGGCCAGACGACCGGCGACACTAGCATCTTCATCACACCCGGGTTTGAATTCAAGCTGGTTGACGCGCTGGTCACCAACTTCCACCTGCCCAAGTCGAGCCTGATGATGCTGGTGAGCGCCTTTGCCGGCTATGAGCACATCATGGCGCTGTACCGCCACGCCATAGCACAGCGTTACAGATTCTTCAGCTACGGCGACGCCATGCTGCTCACGCGCAAACTCAGCGCGCCTGAAGCCGGTTGATGTACTCGATCAGCAGCAAAATGCGCGCTCGCACCAGAGCCGCCGCATCGTAATTGCCATGCGCTTCATGGTAGCGCTGGGCATCTTCCACGCGATAGGTGTGGCCCCAGATGGGCATGTCGCGACTGCCATGGCTGGGCACACCCTGGCCAGCAATCACCTCATACATCCGGTTGATCGGCAGGATGCCCTGGTTTTTGCGGGCCAACTGCGTCAGGTCGGTCGCACTGGCGCGCAGCAAGCCATTCAGCGGGCCATCGCCCTTGGCCGCCGGGCCATGGCAGACTGCGCAATTGGTGTCGTACTCCACCTTGCCCTGGTCGGTTTTTGCCTGCTGCGCCCAAATGGCGCCGCTGCACAGCGCCAGTGACACCGCGAGAAGAGCGGCTTTTTTGCTGACATGTTTCATGGTGATGCTCCTGTGGGTTGATCGGCATGAAGCATCCTAGGACGGGTCCACACAGCCCTCATTGCGAATTCTCATTTCGTGTGCGTCGACAAGCATGCGATCGGCAAGCAAGTCGACCCGGTCGATCGTCTGCAGATCAAAGACAATACCGGCAAGCTCATCTCCATTGCCATGACACACGCTCACCCACACGACCATTCGCATCCAACCCAGCCCGTCGTTCAATTCGACCTGCTCCGAACCGACCCTCCGGTGATTGAGGCCGGCTATGCGGGCAGCCACGCCCGCCGCGGCACCCTGGTGCTCAACCACGGCATGGTGCAAACCCCGATCTTCATGCCGGTGGGCACTTACGGCACGGTCAAGGGCGTGATGCCGAGCAGCCTGGAAGACATGGGCGCGCAAATCATTCTGGGCAACACCTTTCACCTGTGGATGCGACCTGGATTGGATGTGATGCAAAGCTTTGGCGGCCTGCACGACTTTGAGCGCTGGAACAAACCAATCCTGACCGACTCGGGCGGTTTTCAGGTCTGGAGCCTGGGCGCAATGCGCAAAATTACCGAGCAAGGCGTGCACTTCTCCAGCCCGGTCAACGGCGACAAACTCTTCATGTCGCCCGAAGTCTCGATGCAGATCCAGACCACGCTGAACTCCGACATCGCCATGCAACTCGACGAATGCACGCCTTATTTGTCGATCGAGCCAAAGACCAAGGGCCAGATCACCACTGAGCAGGAAGCCAGAACCTCGATGGAAATGAGCCTGCGCTGGGCCAAACGCAGCCAGGACGAGTTCGCCCGGCTGGAAAACCCCAACGCGCTGTTTGGCATCGTGCAGGGCGGCATGTTCGAAGGCCTGCGCCAGGAATCGCTGGAGCAGTTGGTTGCGATGGACTTCCCCGGTTACGCGGTCGGCGGCGTCAGCGTGGGCGAGCCCAAGGACGAGATGCTGCGCATCATGGCGCACACGCCGCACCGCCTGCCCTGGCACAAGCCGCGCTACCTGATGGGCGTCGGCACCCCCGAGGATCTGGTCGAGGGTGTGGCCGCCGGTGTCGACATGTTCGACTGCGTGATGCCAACCCGCAACGCCCGCAACGGCACACTCTTCACACGTTTTGGCGACCTGAAAATGCGCAACGCCCGTCACAAGGCAGACCACGGTCCACTCGACAGCACGTGCACTTGCTACACCTGCAAGGGCAGTCTCCGCGCCAACGGCACCATCAGCGGCGGCTTTAGCCGAGCCTACCTGCACCACTTGGACCGTTGCGGCGAAATGCTGGGCCCGATGCTCGCCAGCATCCATAACCTGCACTACTACCTGAACCTGATGCGCGAGATGCGCGCCGCGCTTGACGCCGGTACCTTTGGCGCTTTCAGGCAGCAGTTCAAGGCGGACCGGGCGCGCGGGGTATGAAGTAATCCTTGCACATCAAGGAATGAAACGTCCTATTTGCAAGGATAAGCAGGCGACCTATTTGCCGGTAAAAACCGTCAGCACCCCGGTGTAGCCATAGAGGTGGTGGCGGGCAATCTCACCGCCGGCAAAAAAGCCGACCAGCGGCACATCGCCCAAGGCACGGCGAATGATCTGCAGTTCTGCGCTGGGGCCGCCAAAATGGGCGCCGCCACGCCCGGTACAGCTCACGTAAATGGCCCCGGCAATGCCGCGCGCGGCATGCGGGGCGGCATCGATCTCGGATTGCGCCAAAGCCGTGACCGTTTCCAGCGCCTGCTCCTGCGGTTCCAGCTCTTCACGAATCTCGGCACACATGCGGATCAGGTCGGCGCGCGCGGCCTGCACGTTGCGCTGGCAAAAAGCCAGCTCCATGCCCTCGGTCACCACATCGGCCACGGCCACACCGGCGCGCCCGGGGTCCAGGCCGATGATGTGGCGCACCAGCACATCAGAACCAAAGTTGCCGGTGCGCGTGATGGTTTGCGGCGCATCAGCCAGGCTGGCGGGCTCGGTCAAGCCGACCAGCGTGGCGCGCACCGCTTGCAAGGCTTCGCGCGGCTCGTCCAGTGTCACGTTCAGCTCGCGCAACATCACCTGCAAGGCGGGCTCGTCATCGAGCGTGAGCACCACATTGCGCTCGGCGCCGGTGACCTTGTGCGCCCGGTTGATCGGCAGGCAGCCCTGCGTGACGCGCGACACCAGCGTCACCCCGGGGCCAAAGGCCACGCCGCTCAAGCCTCCACTGAAAACGCCGCTGGCCTTGCCCTGGCCCTTGACAGTGCCGTCAGCGGCCACCGCGAACTGCACCGCCGCGCCGCGGCTGGACGCCAGGCCGCCGAACACATAGCCGGAGTCGGTGCGTGCGGCCAATTCTTCGATCAGCTCGGCCACGTCGGGCGTTTGGCCATCGGCATGAACCAGCGCGGTGTGCGCCTCAAAAGCCAGGCCCAGCGGCGCCACGCCCGAGAACACCCGGTACTGGTCGCTGGGCAACTCCAGCAGCATCACCGCCAGAGCGGGCTCGTCAAAATATTCGACGTTGTTGGCCGCAATGCCCACGCCCACCGTGCCAGACCAGTCGGTGATCTCGGGCAGCTCGGCGCTCAGGTGCTCCAGAATCTCCTGCGCATGGGCGGCATAGTGGTCGGTGATGTAGAGCAGCGCCAGTGTCGGGTTGGTGGCATAGCCGTGCAGCGCCATCTGGGCGCGCAGCTGCGCCAGCGCCAGATTGGCCGCCATGCCCCACTGCGGGTGGGTGGCGTGCGCGTAGGGAAACAATTTCATGCCACTGGTCTGCTGTTCACACGCACGGCTTCAACGGCCGCGCGCGCTGGTTTTGCCGGCCACTTTTTTGACCGCTTTGGCTGGTGCTTTTTTGGCCGCTGCTTTTTTGGCAGGTGTCCGTTGGACCGCTTTGGCCGTTTCCTTGACCACCCCTTTGGCCAGATTTTTGCCCATGTCCATCGCGGTGGCCTTGCCGGCTTCCTTCATGGCGCCGGCGGCAATATGCTGGAACTGTTGGGTCAGCGCGGTCCACAACTGCATCGGGTCAACCATGCCCGCCGCCGCTGCGGACGCCGCCGGCTTGACGGCATCGCCCACTTTTTTGGCCACTTCTTCCGTTTTTTCAGCCACTTCAGCCACTGTATGGACCGTGGCCGCGGCTTTTTCTGTGACCCTTTGCACACCAGAGGCCACCGTGTCGACCGCCTTGAGCTTGAACGCATTGGCCATGTCACCGATGCTGAAATTCATACCCTTGAGAGTGGCCAGCGTCATTTTTTGCACTTCGAGCGCCTGCACCGTGGCGCCAAGCGCCTTGGAGTTTTGATCGAGCCAGAAATGCACCGCCTTGAGCTCGTTGATGCGCTTGTCCAGTTCTTCCTCGTTGAGCGAAGGTGCGATCCAGCTGGCCATGTTGGGCATTTGCGGCACCGCCTGCGAGGCGCCCTTGGCCAGGTTTTGCAAAAAGTCAAAACCGGGGACGAATTTACCGAAACCTTCGTTTTGTGAGTCACTCATGTCCATCTCCATAAAAGTTATCGACACCAAACAGGCAGCAGCTTACCCCAAAGCGCCAGGCCTGGAGCAGCTTTTCTCAGCGCCGCGCTTAAGACCAAGCCCGGCAACCATGCCAGCGCCCGCAGCAGCAGACCCGGCGCTGCGGGCGCCGGGTTCCAAGCATCAGAACTTCACGTTCAAACCGACGTAGATTGAGCGACCCATGCCCGGCACGGCGGTGCCCCACTGCGGAAAGTTGGGCAATGCCGGGTTGGTCATGGTGGTGCCCTGGCCGACGTAGGCACCGCCGGTGGGCAGGTAGTAAAACTTGTCAAACAGGTTTTCCACGCCAAAGTCCAGGCGCACGGTTTTCCAGGAATAGCCGCCACGCAGGTTGACCAGGCTGTAGCCGGGGGTCTTGATCTCGTTGCGCATGGCCGAGACATCTGTCTTGGCCTTCACTGCCACCAGTTCCAGGCTGTTGTCCCAGCTTCCCGTTTTTTGCGTCACGGCCAGCTTGGCGTTCAGCGGCATGATGTTGTACAGGTTGCCGCCCGTGTCCTCATTGGTGCCTCGGGTGTAGTTCAACAGGCCCTTGAAACCGAACTTGCCCCAACTGCTTTCAGCCAGCGGCACGTGGCCCGACAGGTTGAGGCCATAGAGCCGCGCCGACTGGTTCATGTACTTCAGCACGCTGAACTTGTCCGTGACCAACGTGGTGGCGGGGGCATTGGTGGTGGCGTTCCACTGCACCGCGTCGATGTAGTCGTCCACCCGGGTGTAAAACGGTGTGGCCTTGAAGCCCCAGATGCTGTCTGCGGCGTGCCAGTCAAAGGTCGCGCTCAGCGTGTTGGCCGACTCGGGGCTGAGGGCCAGGTTGCCGACATAGCCATTGCCGTCGCCGGCAAAGTTGTTCATGAGCGCGGCCATCTGCCAGGTGGACCAGGTAAAGCGTTCGTACACGTTGGGCGAGCGCACCTTGTGGGCAAAGCCAAACTCGATGTCGTAATTGGCGCTGGCGGTGTACCTGGCCAGTGCCGTCAGGTCGGCGTTGGTGTCGGTGGACTGGTGGCTCTGGGCGTTGAAGGCGTTGGCGTCGCGTGCCTGAAAACCCATGGCGTCGGCAGTCATGTTGTAACCCGAGGCGTCGCCCGCATCCATCCTGACCTGCTCCACCCTGGCGCCCAGCAGCGTCATCCACTGCGCGCTCTTGCGGGTTTCCAGTTCGGCATACAGTGCCGCACGGTCACGCTCGCCGTCCCTGATGTTCCAGAACGTGCCCGGCATCATGCCGCCGCCCGATGCAGGCCACCAGTCGTTGATGCGGTACTGCTGCAGCTCGGCCCCCACGCGCAACAGGTCTTGCGGGTTCAGGTCAACATCGGCTTTGACACTTAAACCGGTGGTTTTTCCCTCGGTGTACATGGGCATGCCCGCCGCACAGATGGCGGTGCCAGTCGGGCTGCAGGGCGTGCCATTCAACGCGGTTGGGCCGCCCGAGCCCGTCACGACACCGGCCACGGTGGAGCCGCCGTACCAATACCGCTTGTCCGGGCCAAAGTCCATGAAGTGGTCCACTTTCTCCTGGTAGGCGCGGGCTTCCAAAGAACCCCAGTCAAACCGGCCCAGGTAACGCAGGTTCAGGCTGTCCTGCTTGTTGTAGAGCATGTCCATGCGCTGGTTCGGGTAGAGCTGAAACGGCATGTCCTGAATGCCCAGCCTGGCCTCAAACAGATGGTTGTCTTTTTTGAACGCCAGGCCTAGCGTGTGGTTGCGGGTTTCATAGGCGGTTGAGCCGACTTCATTGAGCGCCAGGGTGTGGTCAATACGGCCGGTGAAATCATAGGTTTTGAAGTCTCCGCCTGCCATGGTGTTGTCGGCCTTGCTGCTCGCGCCGCTGTAGCTGAGGTGGAATGCTTGTGTGGCGTAGGTGGCTGACAGGTTGACACCGCTGGCGTTGTTGTTGCTGCGGTAGAAGCTGCCGACCTCGCCTTTCAGCAACGATTCTTGCTCAGGCCCGGCAAATTCGGGCGGGCGCGACTCGGCGCTGATGCTGCCGCCAATGCTGTCACCACCCGCACTGACCGGCGTGATGCCCGCGTAAACCTTCAACACACCCACATGGGTCGGGTCGATGTAGGACAGCGCCGGGTTCATGTGATTCGGGCAGGAGGCAATCAAATCCATGCCATCGACCTTGATGCGCAGGCGGTCATCGGCCAGGCCGTTGATGGCGGGCAGGCTGGAAACGCCACCGGCACCGTTGAGACTCAGGCCGGGGATGTCGGAGAGCAGGACGGCGGTGTCGCTGGTGGCTGACAGCTTCGGCGCAAGGCTGGCCTTGTCAAGCGGTGTGCCGGCCGGCAGGGGCGTGATTTTGCCGGTGTGCACGTTGACTGCGGGTAGCGTGACGGTGGCGGTGCTTTGCGCCAATGTCTGCGTGCAGAGCAGACAAAGTGCGGGAACAGCCAACGCCATGGCGCGGGCGAATGGACGGGGTTTGAAATGGGACATGGTGGTTTTCGTGAGTTGCTCTTGAGTTCATTGCCAAAGACGACGGCCCGGGCACAGCCCGCACACGCCGGTCACGCCTGTGCTGCGGTTGAAGTGCAGACCAGGCAAAAAAACAGGAAAACTCAGGGCACGGGGGGACCGCGCGGATGCGCCGCCGCAAGCACCTGGACCAACACAGGCACCATGGGCGGTGAAACAGGCTCACTGGCATGGCCGGAGGCGGCAAAAAGCAAGGCTTGAGGCTGCGGTGGCGGTGCCACGCGGTCGGCCATCAGCAGGCAAAACGGGCAGTGATCCAACGCCGCTGCGGAGGTCGGATCACTGGGGGCGGGTTCCGAGGCGGTCAACAACGCCGTCCAGCGCGGCCCGGCGCTGGTGCAGATTTCAATCAGCGGCTCGCGGTCGCCGTGCGCCCGGGTCAACGCATGCGACACCGTGGGGGCCAGTGCCCCGAACAGCGCCAGCCACAAGGCCATCCACAACACCCAGGATGGCCGCCGTACACCGCTCGCCATGGCGGCTCTGAAAGGCATGGATGTGCCGTGGCTCAAGGGATCAACCTGGCGTTCAGGGCGCTTACTTGGCTGGCATGTTGCCGTGCATGGAGTGGTCCATGGCGGCAGGTTTGCCCATGCCGCCCGGTGGCATGACGGCCACGGGCAGCTTCAGTTCCAGCTTGCTCTCGACACCCTTGGCGTCCTTGAAAGTCAGGGTGACGGGCACGTTGCTGTCCTTGGCCAGCGGCGCTTTCAAGTCCATCAGCATCAGGTGGTAGCCACCGGGCTTGAGCTCCACGGCTTTGCCGGCGGGCAGCTCAAGGCCACCCTTGACCTCAGCCATTTTCATCACGCCGTTGTCCATCTTCATCTCATGCACTTGCGCCACGCCAGCCACGCTTGATGCCACGCCGACCAGCGTGGCGCCCTCTTTGGCGGTGAGCGTCATGAACGCGCCAGTGGCCGTCTGGCCCTTGACGGTGGCGCGCGCCCAGGCGTTCTTCACATCAACGGCGGCATCTGCAGCCAGTG
>JAABQI010000077.1 GCA_011391545.1 Rhodoferax sp. | reverse complement strand
GACCTGTTCCTGGGACCAGGCGCCGGTGGCGGCAAGTGTCACAAAAGCGGCAACAACGGTTTTTTTCAACATGGATGGACTTTCTTGAGAAACAAAAAATCAGCAATGAGCGTAATTGTATATCAAACGCGAATCATTCTCAATAAGATTTGTGAAGCGTTTCATTGCCCAGAACGGCGCATGTTTGGCGTGATCGTCGCCGCTGCCGGCTTGACACTGGCGGGTTGTGCCAGTCCGCCCGTCGTGACTGCACCCGTGGTCACCGCACCCGTGCTCACGCCGCCGGTCGTGGTGAAGAAGCCGCCGCGCCTGGGGCTGGCGCTGGGCGGCGGTGCGGCGCGGGGCTTTGCCCATGTGGGCGTGATCCAGGTGCTGGAGGAGGCCGGCATCCGTCCCGATCTGGTGGTGGGCACCTCGGCTGGCAGCCTGGTGGCCGCCTTCTACGCCAGCGGCAAGACCGGCGCGCAGCTGCAGCAAATGGCCGAAACCATGGACGAGGCCACCTTCACCGACTGGACCCTGCCCATCTTCAGCCGGGGCGTGCTGCGTGGCGAGGCGCTGGCGCGGTTCGTCGGCACGCAGGTGGGTGGGCGCCCGATCCAGGACATGCCGCTGCCTCTGGGCATTGTCGCCACCGATCTGCAAAGCGGGCAAGGGGTGCTGTTCAGGCGCGGCGACACCGGCACCGCCGTGCGGGCCTCCAGCGCGGTGCCTTCGGTGTTCCAGCCGGTGCGGATTTCCGGTCGCGACTACGTGGACGGCGGCCTGGTGGCGCCGGTGCCGGTGCGCTTTGCGCGCGAGATGGGCGCCGACCTGGTGCTGGCGGTGGACATCTCCAGCCCGCCCGAGGGCAATGCGCCCGAGGGCTCGCTGCAGATCCTGCTGCAGACCTTTGCCATCATGGGCAAGACCATCAACAGCTTCGAATTGCGCGATGCCGACGTGGTGCTGCGCCCGGTGCTCAATGGGGTTGGCAGCGCGGATTTCGCGGCCCGAAAGCGCTCGATCGCCGCCGGTCGGCTGGCGATGCAGCAGGCGCTGCCACAGCTAAGGAGGTTGCTGGTGGCACAAGCGCTTTAGGTGCCGTCCCGCCAACGAACTGCAGCGCCGACGCAATCTCAGTGCACGCCGGCAGACGCGGACTCAGTCGCGTGTTGACGGCGCAGTGCCGTCGGCGTCTGCCCAAACCAGCGCCGGCAACTCCGGGTCAGCGCGGCTTGTTCTGAATACCCGAGCAACTGGGCGATCTGGGCCACGCTGGGAACAGTGTGCTGGGCAATGAGTTCGCGGAAGCGGTCGCTCCGAACTTCGTCAAGGATGTCATTGAACACCTGGCCCTCGGCGAGCAGGCGGCGTTGCAGGGTTTTGGGGTGAACGGCCAGGGCATTGGCGATGTCCCGCTGTGAAACGGCCCCGGTATTGAGAAATCGCCGCGCGAGCAGCCGAACCTGGTCGGAAAACAGCTTGTCGGGTGCCCCGAAATGCTCCTCGATATAGCTGAGCGCCATGCGCTGCAACAAGGGGTTGCGGTCCGGCAGGGGCAGTTCAAGGTCCTTGGCGGCCATGCGGATCGCGGCGACCGGTGCGTCAAACCGGCTCGGACAGCCGAGCACTTCTGTATAGCTTTTAAGCGCCCCCTTGCGCGTGTGCGGCAGCATCGCCAGCAAGGGCCGCGCCTGCCCCTGGCTGACCAGCCTCACCAACTGGGTCATGTAACCCAAAGAGTGCTCGATGGTCTGTGGGCGAAGGCGAACCTGCGGTATGTCGATATCGATGGTCAGATCCACCAGGTTGTGATCGGCATGCACAGGAACCATGGAAAAAAGGTAGTTTGGGCTGAGCACAAAGAGGTGGCGTGCACCGGTCAGCAGGGCTTCCTTCAGCGTAGCGGCATGCCGCATCAGGATCAGGAGTGGGCCCGCACTGCCGGTACCCTGGCGCTGTGCCAGGCGCAGGCCGAAGTCCGGACAACTTCCGGCCAGGGCGGTGTGCTCGAGCAACCGGATGAAGCCGATGAACGGGATGAACGTCTCCTCATTCTGCAAGGCTTCGACAGGGAGGCTGAACCGCATCATTTCCACCACCGGGTCCACGCCAATCGAGCGTGTCAGAGCCTCATAGGCTTCCAGGTTGGAACTGCGCACAAGAGAAGTCATGGTCTGTAAGTTTTGGTAAGGATTTTCCCTGATGTCCTCAAAGGTTAAATGATTGTCTGGTGAAGTCAAGGGTTATTCGCGCAAATCGGGGAGCATCCACAGGCGCGCCTCAACGGTCACGTTTGCCAGGCCGATTCGACGTTGAAAACCTGAATCAACGGCTGGGGCGAATGGCCAATCCTGCTCATTCACGACATTCATTTGGAGACTTCTCATGAAATTCACTCGGACCTTGCCCTCGGCCTTGCTTGCCGCAATGATTCTGGCTGCCTGCGGCGGCGGCGAGGACACGATCGTCTACGTGCCTGTGGAGACGCCCGCAGCGCCAGTCGCGCCAGTAGCGCCGGTCGCGCCGGTTGTGCCGGTTGTGCCGGTTCAGGGCACGGTCGTCACGGCCGCCCAGATGAATGACATCGACCTGAATGCCATCTTCCAGGCAGCCAAGGAGGGTGACACCATCACCCTGCCGGCCGGCAAGTACAGCTTCAAGGGCCCGTTGCAGATCACCAACAAGAAGAGCATCACCGTTCTCGGCGCCGGCAATGGCACGGACCTGACGGCCAACACCATCCTCTCCTTCGCCAAGGCCCTGGCGCAGAACGGCATCGACGCTGCCGGTCTGGACACGGTCACTTTCAAGAAGTTCGCTGTCGAAGACGCGTCCGGCAACGGCGTCTTTGTGAATCAGTCGAAAAACATCGTCATGGACACTTTGCGCACGGAGTGGATGATCAATCCCTTCGGCACTTCCAAGATGGTCTACGGCCTGTATCCCGTGAGCAGCGACAACGTCAAGATCGTCAACAGCAAGGCGGTTGGCACGCGCGACGCCGGCGTGTATGTCGGCCAATCCCAGAACATCCTGGTGGCGAACAACACGGTGGTCAACAACGTGGCTGGTATTGAGATCGAAAATTCCTACAACGCCATCGTCGAAAACAACGACGTGTACGACAACACCGGCGGCATCCTGGTTTTTGCGCTGAAGGCGCCGCCGCGTTTCAAGCTCGCCAAAAACATCGTGGTGCGCAACAACAGGATCTCGGACAACAACACGCCGCCCTTCGTCAACGCCAGCGGTCTGGTGCTGAGCATTCCGCCTGGCACGGGGGTGATGGTGCTGGCCTCGCAGAACGTCGACATCTACGGCAACACCATCACCAATCACAAGACGACCGGCGTTCTGCTGGTCTCCGCCTACGCGGCCGGGGAGGACACTACCAACCCGACGCCGGGCACGGGCGACAAGGTTCCCTATGACAACTTTGGCAAGGGCAACCATGTGCACAACAACACCATCAAGAACTTTGGCTATGAGCCCGGCGGCGCGTTTGCCATTCCCACCAGCCAAGGCGGCCTGAAGGACGTCACCGATGCGTTCATGGGCGCCTACAAGAGTTTCCCGGCCGTGCTCTGGGATGGCATCGTCGATCCGAATCCTGCGGTCAGCTCGGGCGTGGACGTATCTAGCGGGTATCCGTTGGGCGGCGACTACACCGGAAACAACAAGGTCTGCTCCAAGGCCAACGGCGTGACACCGCCTGCCACCAGCGTGGGCGTGGGTTACGAAAACCTGGACCTGAACCTGTTCGGCCTGCTGACGTCAACGGGGGGCTGGGCCTTCCCGGACCCGACCCGAATGAACTGCACCATCACGCTGCCTGCTGTGACGGGCTATCCGTCCTGATTCCATCATTTGAAATGGGTGCGGGGACGCATCAACCTGTGCGCCCCTGCTCCGAACCGAAAGTACTCCCATGCAAACCAATTTACTGACTCGAAAGTTCAAGCTGGGCCTCAGTGCCGCACTGTGCGCATTGGTCTTGGCCGCTTGCGGTGGTGGCAGTGACGACGCGCCAACGGTGCCTGCTGCGCCAACAGTGCCTGCTACGCCAACAGCGCCTGTCGCGCCAACGGTGCCTGCTGCGCCAACGGTGCCAGTCGTCTTTCCAGTTTCTGCAGCGCCAGCCAAGCTGTCGGCCTGGAATGCTGTGCGCAGTGATGGCAGCACGCTTTCGCACGACGCCACAGTCGTTCCCTACGACCTTTCGTCCGCCCTCTTCACTGACTACGCGCTGAAGTTGCGCGGTATCTATGTGCCTGCCGGCAAGCAGATCACCTACACCACGACGGGAACGCTTGATTTCCCGGTGGGCACGGCGATCTTCAAGACCTTCTACTTTCCCAAGGCCAAGGGAACTGACGCCACGCTGGTGCCTGTGGGTAAGGCCACCACCAGCCCGCAAGGCAGCACCATCGACCTGGCGAAGCATCTCCTGGTCGAGACCCGCATCATCGTGCGCGAGGCTAATGGAAAATGGACCGGCACGACCTACCTCTGGGATGCCGACCAGAAGGACGCATCGCTGAACACCAGTGGCAAATATGTCGAGATGGAGCTGATCTCCACGACAGGAGCGCCTGAACCATTCACCTACGTCGTGCCCAACGCCCAGACCTGCCAGAAATGCCATGCCACAGAGACGGGCGGGGGCGGGGAAGTACTGCCGATCGGACCGAAGGTTCGCAACATGAACAAGGACTACGAGTACAGCAGCGGCGTGAAGGCGAACCAGATCACCCACCTGAATGATCTGAAGCTGCTGGCCGGATTCACGAGTCTGACGGGCGCCCCCAGCAACGTCGACTGGACCGATGCCACCAAGCCCATCGGCGACCGCGCCAAGGCTTATCTGGACGTGAACTGCGCGCACTGCCACAACGGCAAGGGCAACGCCTCGCAGTCCGGCCTGAAGCTGACCCATGAGGACATCGGTTCCGCTGCCACCAGCCTGTGGGGCGTGTGCAAAAAGCCGCTGGCCTATTCCTTGACCGCCCCTGGCTACAAGTACGACGTCAATCCGGGCAGCCCCCAGACCTCGATCCTGTTGTACCGGCTGAACACGACGCTGACCGGCGACATCATGCCGGTGGTGGGTCGCCAGACGATTCACGCGGAAGCGACGTCGATGCTGGCGGACTGGATCCGGCAACTGACCTCGGCTCCGTCCTCCTTGGCCGCGTGCCCCCCTTGATCGACCCGCGTTGAGCGGGTGCTCAAAGGGCTGCGCCAATGGCGCAGCCCTTTTCCATTTTCGGCGCATTCGCGAGATCACCCGCGAACGGCACAGGCGAAAAAAAGGGCCGGTCTTGCGACCAGCCCTTGAAGGGATCCCTGAACCCTGGAGGTTTCGAAAGGACCCGAGGAGACAACTTGCAGGAACCTGCACTGACACCTGATTCCAATGTTTGAAGTCTCGCCTGAGACCGAACTTTTTTGTAGAGTCTGGGCTCCAGAAAAACGGGGGCCTCGGCCCCCATCTAGAGGAGCGTTTGATAATCAGCGCTTCTTGGCGGTGGGCTTGCTGGCATTCACGGCGGTGGCCGCGGCGGCGTTGAAGTTGGCTTCAGCCACATCGGAGGCTTGCTTGACGGCCTTTTGCACCGATTCAAATGCATTGTTGGCGGCGGCCACA
>JAABQI010000076.1 GCA_011391545.1 Rhodoferax sp. | reverse complement strand
ACATCACGGCCGACGACATCATCAACGCGGCCGAGGCGACCCAGACAATCCCGGTGACGGGCACCGTGGGCGGGGACGTCAAAGAGGGCGACACGGTCACCCTGACGGTCAACGGAAAAACCTTCACCGGCGCTGTGGCTGCCGACCTGAGCTTCAGCATCGACGTGCCCGGCGCTGACCTGGTGGCCGACGGTGACAAGACCATCGACGCCAGCGTGACGGCGACCGACGCGGCTGGCAACAGCGCCACGGCGACCGACACCGAAGGCTACAGCGTGGAGTCAGTCAGTGTTACCGTATCTCCCACCGGAGTGGACTCGACCGTTTACGAAGCAGGACTGACTTCTTCAACAGATATCAGCGAGACTGACGCGGACAGTTTCAAGGTTGCGGCCAGCGAGGGCATCGAATCGGTGGAGGTGGGGGGCAAGATCTTCACGCTGGCACAATTGCAAGATGCAGCCTACCTGGTGGCGAACACGATCAACACCACCGCAGGCACGTTGACTATCACCGGCTACAGCAGCACCGATGGTGACAAGATGGCCACGATCACCTATAGCTACACGCTAAGTACAGCGCAGGAGCACACCCAGCCGGGCAACGACACGACCTTGACCGACAGTGTGAACGTCACCGTCAACGGTGTGGGTGGCACGACTGACACGGCCAGCCTGAGCATTGCCATCGTTGACGACGTACCTTCTATTGTCTCGGTCTCCACCCCGGGGGTTATTGCCAATGAATCCTCTGGCTACCTGACCGGGCAGGTAAATATTACTCCGGGTGCTGATACTCCGGTTACTGCAGATTTGAGTACGAATGTTTCCGGGTGGAATGGCGGCACGGTTACCCACTCGGCTACGATCCTGACGTCAGGCAACGCCACGGTTTACTACTACGTGGATCCGGCGAACACTGGAACTTTGATTGCCTATACAAGTACAACCGATGCGCCATATACAGGCGCAGCTGACCAGACGATCGTCTTTACACTGACTGTCAATCCTATGACCGGTGTTTACGTGCTGGACATGAATGGCGTGCTTGACGCTGCGCTGACTGAGTTCGGTACTAGCTTTAATGCGAGTATTGGTGGCAACCAGGATTACCTTTCCATCACTGATGCTGGAAATACCTATAAGCCGGGGGCTGTAATCCCTCCTGGAGAGCATGTCATCATGACTGTCGATAGCAGCACAGGAATGGTCAATTCAAGTCCACAGGGCCTTGCAAATGCCAGCCAGTGGGTGGGTACAGGTGAGGCCATGTTTTTCATGTTCACCGATCCGATCATCGATGCCAAATTCTCGGTTGATTTCCAGAGTCTGTCAGCGGGTGCGGCCGCCAATATTGGATGGACGGCCTATGGCACGGATGCCTTGGGGAATCAAGTAATCCAGACTGGCACTTTGTCCATGCAAGATGGTGTGTTGACTGAAATCCCGACCACGCTGACCGAACTCACTCGGATCGATTTGACGGGTCAGGGGGCAGATTTCAGGGTAACAGGATCAACGCTGATCGACCGTGTTGAGCAAGGCGATATCGAATGGACATTCAATGCGGCTGTGGTGGATGCTGATGGTGATACATCAGCGGTTACATCGTTCGCCGTCCATTTTGAGGGTTCGAATAACCTGGTTGGCACAGACGGTAATGATGCGATTGGCGGCAGCCACTTGGCAGAAACACTCATTGGTGGCGCCGGTGACGACATCCTCAGTGGCGGCGCAGGCAACGATACCCTGACCGGCGGTTTGGGTTCCGATGTCTTCAAGTGGAACTTGGGCGAAACTGGAGCCGATAAAATTACAGACTTCACGTTGGCACCCGTGGCCAGCGGCGGTGATGTGCTTGATCTGAAAGATCTGCTTGTTGGAGAAACGAATACTGCGCTTAGTCTGGATGCTTACCTCCATTTCAGTGCGGAAGTTGGTACGGGGAATACGGTTATTACGGTGGATGCGAACGCTGGTGCCACGGGTGGTACCGGGCAAACCATCATCCTTGAGAATGTGAAATTTACGGAATTGCAGGACTATGCGGGAACCAGCGATTTCGCCATCATCACCAAACTCCTGGCTGATGGCAACCTGAAGACCGACATCTGATCGTCAGGTACCTCGGCCTGTTTCACCAGCTTGGGTCAAACCAAAGGGCAGTCCACGCAAGCGGGCTGCCCTTTTTCTCTAGCCTGCTCATCACGAACAAAAACCTGAAGTCCTGGATTGCAGCGCTGCGCTCGCAATGACAGCCCGGGGACGATGACCATCCATGGAGGAAAGACAGCCTGCTCACCGTCCCCCAGCCGCCAGCCAAGGCGACGCCCCCGTCAGGTTCTCATCAAAGGCGTGGCGTGAGCTGCCATACAGCCCCAGCACCCGCTTCACATAAGCCCGCGTTTCGGGGAACGGTGGCACGCCCTTGTAGCGGTCCACCCGGCCTTCGCCGGCGTTGTAGGCGGCTGCGGCATAGGCAATGTTGCCGCGGTAGTACGACAGCAGCCAGCGCAGGTAGCGCATGCCGCCGCGCAGGTTTTGGCTGGCGTCATAGGCGTTGCGCACGTTAAAGCGCTCGGCGGTGTCGGGGATAAGTTGCATCAGTCCCATGGCCGCTTTGGGCGACTGGGCGCCTGTATTGAAATTGGACTCCACCGCGATCACCGACAGCACCAGTTTGGGGTCGAGCGCATACCACGCGCTCATGGTGGTGGCCAGCGGAATCAGCCAGCGTTTGTGCTTGGGCAGGGCCAGCAGGTATTGGTCGATTGACAGGCCGTTGCCGGGGTGCAGGTTGGCTGGCAGGTCGTGGTAGAACTGCGGCCGTGCCTTTGCTGGCAACTGGTCCTGGTTGACGCAGGCCGGCAGTTCTGCTGACGTCACGCCGATGCTCTCAAGCATCTGGCTGGCCTGTGCGTGACCCAGGGAGGCCGCCAGAGAGAACAGGCTGGCGGCATGGGCCCGGTTTTCGGGCACGCCCTGGCCAAAGGCGTACAGCATGCCCAGCCGGTATTGGCCCTCGGCGCTGCCCCAGCGCGAGGCCTGGCAGTAGAGCACGGCGGCCTGCCAGAGCCGGTCGGTTGTGCTGATGCTGTCGTGGGCGGATTCCAGCGCGCTGGCTTGCTGCAGCAGGGTGCGCAATGCGGGTGGTGCGTCCTCGATGACGGCGGCCGACGTGGGGGCATGGCTGCTGGCCTGGGCCAGCGCGGTGCCGGTCTGCAGGGTTGCCAGCAAGAGCAGGGCGGCCATCCGCATCACTTGATCCCCGGCCCGGTGACGCCGTCGAAACCGAGCGCGGCCAGCAGCGGCAGGTCGGCCTGGTTCTCCACGCCCTGCGCCACCACGGTGATGCCGATGGCGTGCGCCACCTTGCACAGGCCCTTGAGGAATTCCTGGTTGCCCTCGTTGCTGGCGATGTCACGAATGTAGCTGGGGTGCACCTTGATGTAGTCCAGTCCGAGGTCGGCGAGCTTGCCGCTTTCGGCGAAACTCTGGCCAAAGTACTCCACGCCGACGCGGCAGCCCAACTGCTTGAGCTTGTGCGCCAGGTCGCGGAAGGCATCAAACTGTTTGAAGACGCCGTATTCGGGCACCTCGATCAGCAGGCGCTTGCAGACTTCGGGGTAGGTTTTGAGCAGTTGGGTAAGTTCATTGCGGAAGCTGAAGTTGGCCACGGTGGCCGCGGACAGGTTGACGGCAATGTCGCCCGCCGTGCTGCGCAGGTGCTCGATGGCCAGTTTCACCACGCCGAGGTCGATGGGCGCGGTCAGGTTAAGCTGGGCGGCCATGGGCATGAAGTCGCCCGCCGACAAGAGCGTGCCAGCCGCGTCCACCTGCAGGCGGAGCATGCCTTCCTGGTGCAGCGGGTTGGTGCCGTCGCCGGACATGACCGGGTAGAAGCTCAGCGCCAGCCGGCCGCCCGCCACGGCCTCGGTCAACAGTGCCCGCCATTGTTCGGCTGGCAGCGCCGCCTTGGCCGTGCTGTCTTCGACCGCGTGCCAGCTATTTGGCCCCTGGCTGGCAGCCTGGGCCAGCGTTTCGTCGGCGCGGGCCAGCAGTTCGCTGATGTTCTGGTCATGGTGGTAGCGCACGGCGCTGATGTGGAACAGGTCGGGAACCTGGTCGCGCCATTTCGGCAGCAGGTTTTGCGTGAGCCGTTCGTGGATGTCATGGGCCGCCTCGGTCGCGCTGGCCAGGCTGGGGCAGACGATGGCGAACTCGGCTCCCTTGAGGCGGCCGGCGCGCTGGCCGATGCGGTCGGCACCACTTTGGTGAAGCTCGCTGCCCACATCCTTGAGCAGCGCGTCAGTTTGTTGCCGCCCGAGTTGGGCGTTGAGGTCATTGAGGTCTGGCAGGCGCACCAGCACCAGGGTGCCGACGGAGCCAAACTGATCGCCCTGCACCGCCTCGCGCAGGTGCGACAAAAAGTATTCACGGCTCGACAGGCCGGTGACGGCATCGCGGTTGACCTTTTTGCGCAAGGTCTCGAGGCGCGCCGCTTCATCGTTGAACATGGCCTTGAGCCGGCCGACCATCTCGTTCATGGCGTGCGCCACGCTCCTGAGCTCGGGCGTGCGGGGCTCTGGGATGGTCAGAAAGCGGCGCTCGGCAATGGCCTGTGCCTGCCCCACCACTTCGCCCAGCGGACGGGTGATGCTGCGTATCAGCAAGGTCCCAACCATGCCTGTGACCGCTGCGCCGATGACAAACCAGAGCAGCAGCTCAAGTGTGCCGTCCCACAGGCTTTGGTAGGCATAGCTGTCGTGGCTGGCCAGCGTCAGTGTGCCGTACTGGTTCCAGCCGTCCTGGACCAGCGCCTGCCCCGGCGTGGTGCGGATGGGGATGAGCTTGACGAACCAGTCGGGCGCCCCCGGTTTCAGGTTGGCAGCCACGCGCTCCACCAGGGTCTGGCCATCAGGCGAGACGATGCGGATAAAACGGTAGTGGCCGACATCGAACTGCGCCGACACCAGCAGCCCGACCATGACCTCGTCTTTTTCCAGCTGCGTCAGGGACAGCGCCAGCGCGGTGGCGTTGTCGATGTTCTTGACCTGCAGTTGCTGCTCCAGGTAGTGCCTGGCAGAGAGCACGCTGACCACCATGCTGCCGCCAAAGGCGATGCTCATGACCAGGATGATGGCAATCCAGAGTTGTTTGATGAGTGACATGGTGGGCTCGCTTGGTAATGTGGTGGTTGATCTTCAGAGGCCGTCCTGGCGCATGCGCTCCAGCACATCGCGCCAGCGCGACAGGCGGGTGGTGGGATCGGCCACCGAGGCTGTGGCGCCGCCCACCCACAAACCGTCGCCATTGAAGCTGAACACGGGGGTCAGGTCAGGGCGCTGGGAGGCCGGGCGCACGCTGCTGATCAGGTTGTCCAGAATTTGCGGCTCGGCCATGGGCTCGGGGTAATAGCCCAGCACCATGTGCGCGATGGAGGCCATTGAGCCACTTTTGGCGCGGACATAGACCAGGCGCAGTTTGTCATTGCCGATGCCCAACATTTGCAGGGTGATGTATTTGGCAATGGAGAAGTCTTCGCAATCGCCGGCGCCTCGGCCCATGAACTCAAGTGGGGTGGTCCAGTAGTCGTACTGTTGCCACACTTCGATGTCATCCTGAAAAAGAATACGCCGGTTAAAAAACGTGTTGACTTTGGTGAGCTTGTCCTG
>JAABQI010000075.1 GCA_011391545.1 Rhodoferax sp. | reverse complement strand
GGCCGGCTGGTGGCCTGCGCCAGCAGCGTGATCGGCAGCGCCGAGGTGTTGGTGGCGAGCACGCAATGCGCGGGCAGCACGGCGTCGAGCCGCCGCGTGACTTCGGCCTTGATGGCACGGTCTTCAAAGACGGCCTCGACCACCATGTCGGCATCGCGCAGCAGCTCGTAGTCGGTCGCCGGCGTGATAAGCGCCAGGATGGCGTCGGCCTTGGCCTGGGTCGAGCGGCCTTTTTCGATCAGGCGCTTGAGCACCTTTTCAGCGTGGCCCTTGCCGCGCTCCGCTGCGGCCTGGTCGCGGTCGATCAGCACCACCTGGATGCCGCGCTGGGCCGCGATCAGCGCGATGCCGCCGCCCATCATGCCGGCGCCGATCATGCCGAGCTTGCGGCAGCTGAAGGGCGCAAAACCGGCCGGGCGGTGCATGCCCTTTTCGGCCTTGGTCTTGTTGACGAACATGGTGCGCACCATGGCGCGCGAGACTGTGCCGCGTGTCAGTGTGGCCATGTACTTGCTTTCCACGCGCAAGGCCTTGTCGATCGGCAGCTGGGCGCCTTCGTAGAGGCAGCTCTGGATCGCCAGCGGCGCGGGCAGGTTGTGGTAGGTGCTGGCTTGCAGCAGGGTGTTGCCGACGACGAAGCTGGGCGCCACGCGCGCATCGAGCGGGCCGCCCCCGGGAATCTTGAAACCCTTGACGTCCCAGGGCTGGACTGCGGTGGGCGTTTCCAGCAGCCATTGTTTGGCCGCTTGCAGCAGTTCGGCGGCCGGCACCACGGCATGGATCATGCCGACCTCTTTCGCCTTGGCGGCGCTGGCGTGTTTGCCTTCCATGAGGTAGGGCATGGCGCCCAAAATACCCAGCAGGCGCAGCAGGCGCTGCGTGCCGCCGGCGCCCGGCAACAAACCCACCTGCACTTCAGGCAGACCCAGCACCAGGCCCGGCGCGTCCGAGGCCACGCGGTACTGGCAGGCCAGGCAGAGCTCGAAGCCGCCGCCCATGGCCACACCATTGATGGCAGCTGCAAAAGGCTTGCCGCAGGTTTCCATGCGGCGCAGTAGCAGCGACAGGGAGGCGCATTTCTCCACCAGCACCTCGACCGGGTCGTCGTTCATGCTGTCAAGGTTGGCTTCCATGGCGATCAGGTCGGCGCCGGCCACGAAGGCGTCCTTGCCGGAGGTGAGGATGGCGCCCTTGACGGCCGGGTCGGCGACCACGCGGTCGATGCAGGCGGACAGGCTGTTCATGAAGGCCAGGTCGATGACGTTCATCGTCTTGCCCGGGTAATCGATGGTCAACGTGGCGATGCCGTCGGCGTCGACGGTGTAACGGATGATGTCTTGCATGTTGTTTTCTTTCGCGTTGGTTCGGTCGCGCTCAGACGCGCTCGATGATCATTGCCGAGCCCATGCCGGCGGCCACGCACAAAGACACCAGCGCGGTTTGTTTGCCGGTGCGTTCGAGCTCGTCGAGCACGGTGCCCAGGATCATCGCCCCGGTGGCGCCCAGCGGGTGGCCCATGGCAATGGCGCCACCGTTGACGTTCATGCGGTCGTGGGGAATGTCCAGCTCTTCCATCATGGTCAGCACCACCGTGGCAAAAGCCTCGTTGAGCTCCCACAGGTCGATGCTTGATGCCTGCATGCCGGCGCGGGCCAGCGCCTTGCGGGCGGCATGGCTCGGGCCGTCGAGCATCAGCGTGGGCTCGGAGCCGATGGCTGCAAACGACACGATGCGGGCGCGCGGCTTGAGGCCGAGGCGCTGACCGGCCTCGGCATTACCGACCAGCACGGCGGCGGCGCCGTCAACAATGCCCGAACTGTTGCCGGCGTGGTGGATGTGCACGATCTTCTCGACCTGCGGGTAGCGCTGCAGCGCCACGCTGTCGTAGCCGTACTTTTCGCCCATCTCGGTGAAAGCGGGCTTGAGCGCGGCCAGCGTCTCGGTGGTGGTCTGCGGGCGGATGGTCTCGTCGCGCGACAGCAGGGTGAGGCCCAGGAAGTCCTGGACCGGAACGACCGAACGGTCGAAGCGGCCCTCGGCCCAGGCCTGGCTGGCGCGGCGGTGGCTCTCGGCGGAGTAGGCGTCGACATCGCTGCGGCTGTGGCCGCGCAGCGAGCTCAGCAGATCGGCCGAAATGCCCTGCATCACGAAATAGGTCTTGAAGGCCAGCTGCGGGTCCTGCGCCCAGGCGCCGCCGTCGGCCCCCATGGCCACGCGCGACATCATCTCGATGCCGCCGCCGATGGCCAGATCGGCCTGCCCGGCCATGACCTTGGCCGCGGCAAAGGCCACCGCCTCAAGGCCCGAACCGCAGTAGCGGTTGATCTGCAGCGCCGGCACTTTCTGGTCGTAGTCGGCCTGCAGCACGGCCATGCGGGCAATATTGCCGCCCTGCTCGCCGACCGGCACGACGCAGCCCATCACCACGTCGTCGACCGCTGCCGTGTCAAAGCCATTGCGCTCGCGCAGGGCCGCCAGCGGCCGGCTGGCCAGCCAGACCGGGGTGATCTCATGCAGGCTGCCATCGGGCTTGCCCTTGCCGCGCGGTGTGCGCACGTGGTCATAAATATACGTTTCCATCTTGACTTCCCGAGTTATGGGTACACATAGGTTCCAGCGCCGGCAGACCGCTCCTGGGAACGGGCCGCAGCAGTTGCTGGAGCCAGGCGAGCTTTGCTTGCGAATGTGCCACTTGCCCGCGCGGGCGGGGTCACGGCCATTGTCGGCAGATGGCTAGTCTGGCGCAGCAGTCGCGAATTTGAATGATAGATAACCCATTTTGGGCAGTCTGGTGGGCAACGCGGTGCCGTAGTCGCTTCAGTCCTGCTCGGTGTCGACCGTATTGAGCAGGGACTGAAGTTTGGCGGCGAGTTCCAGAATTTCCTGCGTCGTCTTGGCATTGCGCTTGGCAAAGCCGGCGCTCACGCCCGAGCGCACCATCAGGCGCTTGTGCTCATCGCGGTAGAGCAGGCCCTTTTTGAGCAACTGGTCCACCTTGCGACGCACGGTTTCGCGCGGGATGCCGGTGGCCTCGCTGATCGACAGCACATTGCACGAATGCATCAGCTTGCCGCGGCGCGCCATGTCGTCGAGCAGCTTTTCCGGCACATCGGCGCCGCCCTTTCGGAAGAACTGCGACACGTTGTGCAGCGAAATCTCGCCAAGCACAATCATCTGCACCATGTCGCCGTCGAACTGATGGTAGAGAGTTCGCATCAGGGGCACGGTGAAGCTGGCGATCAGATGCGATATCTGGTAGCCGTGGCGGTCCAGCAACACGGCCTTGTCGGGCGCGGTCTTCATGGGCGGGTGCTCAGCTCACCAGGCTGCCGCCATTCACGGGCAGCACCTGGCCATTGATCCATTCGGCCTCGGGCGAGGACAGGTAGGCCACGGCCGCGCCGACGTCCTGCGGCGAGCCGGCCCGCCCGACCGAGGCCGTCTTGCGGGCGATCTGCTCCGAACCCTCCCAGTTGTTCATCGTGCCCAGCGACAGCGCGTTGGCAGTGATGCCATGGCGGCCGACCTCGCCCGACAGGTTGCGGATGAAGCCGATCGCCGCCGCCTTGGCCGCCCCGTAGGCGCACAGGCCCATGCCGGTGGCGGTGCGGGAAGCGTCCGAGTTGATGGCGACGATGCGGCCCCAGCGGCGCGCCATCATGCCCGGCAGGATGGCCTGGCAGGCGTGCATCAGGCCGTGCAGATTGAGCTGCAGCCAGGCATCCCATTCTGCCGGCGGCGATTCCATGAACTGGCTGTAACCCCAACCCTGCGCCGGAATGCCGGCGTTGTGGACGAACACGTCAATCGCGCCATGCTCGGCCACCAATTTTTCGACCATGGCAAAAATCGCGCTGCGGTCGGTCATGTCGACCACCGCCGCCTGCGCGCGCAGGCCCTCGTCCTGGAGCAGTCGCGTGGCGACCTCGGCGCGCTCGGAGTAGTAGTCGTTGATGACCACGGTCGCGCCCTGGCGCGCCAGGATCTGTGCCACGCCAAAGCCCATGCCACGCCCGGCACCACTGACCAGAGCCACTTTTCCGTCAAGTCTGAACATCTTGTCTCCTGATAAATACCTGCTCAAGTTACAGTGTTGCGGAGCGAGGAGCGGGTCGCATACTACAAATGGAGGGGGCAGTCTTTCTGGAAAACTGCAAGCATCCCTGTCATCCAGCTTTTGGCGCCACTTTACCCAGGTCACTTTCCATGACAACATTTTCTTCCCAGAATCCGTCCGGCGGCCCCTTGCACGGCCTGCGCATCGTTGAATTTGCCGGCATCGGCCCGGGGCCGTTTGCCGGCATGATGCTGGCCGACATGGGGGCCGACGTGATTGTGATCGACCGCGCGGCCGATGTGGCTGCAGCGGCCCGCTACCCGCGCGCCGCCATGAACCGGGGCAAACGCTCGGTGGCCCTAGACCTGAAATCCGACGCCGGCCGAGACGCCGCCTGGGCGCTGATCGAATCCTCCGACGCGCTGATCGAGGGCTTTCGGCCCAGCGTGATGGAGCGGCTGGGCTTTGGCCCCGACGCCGCCCTGGCGCGCCAGCCGCGCCTGGTCTACGGCCGGGTCACCGGCTGGGGCCAGACCGGCCCTTTGGCGCAGGCCGCCGGCCACGACATCAACTATGTCGCGCTGACCGGCGTACTGTCCACTTCCTGCCGCCCCGGGCAGGCGCCGGTGATTCCGCCGACCATCGTTGGCGATATGGCCGGTGGCGCCATGTTCCTCGCCTTCGGCCTGCTCTGCGCGCTCCACGAAGCCAGGAATTCGGGCTGCGGCCAGGTGGTGGATGCGGCCATGATCGACGGCGTGGCCGCCATGAGCGGACTGGTGCACCAGATGCGCGGCAACGGCTTCTGGCGTGACGAGCCCGAGCGCAACCTGTTTGCCAACAGCTCGCCCTTCTACGAGGTGTTCGAGTGCGCTGATGGCCACCACATCACGCTGGGCGCCATCGAGCCGCAGTTTTATGCCGAACTGCTCAAGCGACTTGAGCTGGCCGATGTGGACCCGGCCAGCCAGTACGACCACCGCGCCTGGCCGGCTCTTAAGGCGCGGGTGGCCGCGCAGATCAAAACGCGCTCACGCGCGCAGTGGCAGACCCTGCTGGAAGGAAGCGATGTCTGCTTCGCGCCAGTGCTGAGCTTGGCCGAAGCCGGCGAACACCCGCATAACGTTGCACGGGGCATGTTCGTGGATGTGGCGGGGCAACATCAGCCCGCGCCGGCGCCACGGCTTTCACGCACACCCGCACGCGCTCCCACACCTGGCGCTTTGTGCGGAGAGCACACGGCGGAGATATTGGCAGAGCTTGCCGCCAACACTGCACGCAGCGCCTCGCCAGCGTGACGTCAAAGTTGCGCCTCCGATCACAACTGCGAATCCAGCGGCAGAAACGGAATGAGCCAAATGCCGAGCCGCAGCCACCAACTGGTCTGCGGTTTGTGCGTCCACGGCACGGTCTGATCTTCGTTTTGACTAGTCCACAGTAGCTGACCGTCCTGCAGCTTGACCTGGTAGCTGGGCTCGGGCAATTGCGCTTGTAATCCGCGCACCAGCGCTTTTGAAAATGCGGGGTTGTCGACCATCAGGCCGATCTCGTTGTTAATGGGAGGATGGAGCGCAAATCAAGGTTGAGCGAACCGCCAAAGATGTGAAATTGGTCAAATATAAAGGTCTTGGC
>JAABQI010000074.1 GCA_011391545.1 Rhodoferax sp. | reverse complement strand
CATGGCGGCCTCGGTGCGGATCCAGCCCGGGCACACCGCATTGACACGAATACCGCGAGCGCCCAGCTCAAACGCCAGCGAACGGGTCAGGCCGATGACCGCGTGTTTGCTCGCCACATAGGCCGAAAAGTCGGCAACCCCGGTCTTGCCCCAGATGGACGACTGGTTGATGACACTGGCACCTGCCGGCATCAGCGGCAGCAGCGCGCGTGTGAGGCGCACCATGCTCACCACATTGTTGTCGAGCAGGCTCGCCCAGCGCGCCATGGCGTCCCGCGCCGGGCTGTCGATGGGGGTGGGGTATTCCACCCCGGCGTTGTTGACCAGCACGTCCACCCTGCCCCATCGGCTTTGCAGGCGCGCAGCCAGCGCAGCCACCTGCGCGTCGTCCCCCAGGTCACACACGGCGGTGATCACCTCGGCATGGGCTGCCAGCGAATCAGCCAGCGCTTGCAGCGCCGGCGCAGCCCGGTCAAGCAGCAGCAGGCGCACGCCCTGCTTGGCATAGGCGTGGGCCAAGGCCTGGCCAATGCCGCCGGCAGCGCCTGTGAGCACCACCGTTTTGCCCTGTAAGGCGTAGCTGAGCTT
This sequence comes from Rhodoferax sp., assembly GCA_011391545.1. Classification (GTDB taxonomy): domain Bacteria; phylum Pseudomonadota; class Gammaproteobacteria; order Burkholderiales; family Burkholderiaceae_C; genus Rhodoferax. Next base: position 5,192 of record JAABQI010000074.1, on the reverse strand, counting down.
CAACTCACACCGCCGTCAAGAACGATACCCCAACAGCGCCCAGAAATCCATCGGCACGGCCCGGTGTGCCCGGCGCCTGCACCTGACCGTAGTCGCTGGCCAGCACGCGCTTGACGCGGTTGATGTGAAAGCTGCGCAGCAACTCGCGCACCGGCGTCACCTGCGCGTAGTCATCGGCATACAGCTCGCGGTGGAACGCCGGCAGCCGATGCCAGGGCGCCGTGGGGCGCTCATGGTGCGCGTTATGGTAGCCAAAGTTCAGCCACAGCAGGTTGAGCCAGGGGTGGTTCAGGCCCACCACATTGCTGAAAGTGTTGGCCTGCTCGTAGGCGCGGTCGCGCAGCTTGTCAGCCGGGATGGGCTTGTCGTCGAGGATCGGATAGGCATCGTAGGTGTGCTGAAAACAATCGGCAAAACGCAGCACCGTGACAAACACCAGATACGCCAAAAAGTAAAGCAGCAGCGCTTTTATCGACCACCAGCCCAGCAAGGCAAAGGCGCTCAGGCGAACCGCAGCCACGCCAAGGATACGGCCCCTGGCGGCGTGTTTGCGATCATCCCGGAACGGCAGCGCCAGCACAAAAGCCCGCATTAAAAATTCAACTGCCGGAAAGTAGGCCCACTCCAGCGCCAGCACGGTGTTGCGAAACCAGGTTGGCGCGCGCAACAAAAATCCTCGGACGTCGAAGGTAATGACGTCGGCGCGCTCCACATGGTGACGCATGTGTTTGCGCCGCATGTCGGCAAAACTCGCATAACAACTGCCGTTGACCCAGCTCATCAACATACCCCAGCGCTCGTTGGCGCCTGCGGTCTTGAAAATGGCGTTGTGAGCGAATTCATGAATGAAATAGGCCGACCAGACCAGGGTTTGGGCCACCAGCGCCAGGCCCAGCGCATTGAGCACCCAGGCGTCAGAGCCCAGCAGGGCCACGCCAGCCCCATAACCCAACAAGGTAAACGCCAGGGCCGCCACGTTGGGCCAGACACCATCGGGGTAACGAAAAATTTGCGCCATCAAGCACCTCTCAAGCAAAGAATCAGGGGCTGCAGAACGAATGGGGCCGCCCATCGGTTCTGCATCAGGTCAAACCAAAGCTTATTTCTTGGTCAAAGCCGTGACAAATTGCGCGTCAAAGGTGGCTTCTGCCGCCGGGATGGCCTTGATCTGGCCCTTGGCCTTGAGCAGTTCGCCAATGATCTCGCCGCTGGCGTAATAGGACGTGGTTTCCTTGGCCTTCATGAAGGCCTTGGGCATTTCGGCCAGGGGAATGTTGTACACACCCGAGAGCTGTTCCTTGACTTCCTTGGCTGACACACCCATGAACTTGCCAATGATCTTGGCGGACTCATCGGGTTTGGCCTTCATGTAGGCCAGACCGTCGAGGTAGGCCTTGATGATGCCGGTGATCTCGGTGGGCTTGGCCTTGATAACCTTGTCGTCGAACACCATCACGTCGGCAATCAGGCCTGGCGCATTTTTGGACGAGAACACCACCTTGAACTTATTGCCGCCGCCCTGACTCAGAATTTGCGACAGGCTGGGCTCGTAGGTCACGCCAATGGGCAACTGGCCGGATGCCATGGCGGCGGGCACCGCTTCAGGGGTCATGCTGACAGGAACAATGTCCTTGTCGGTCATGCCGTTGGTCTTGAGCGCGTAAGACAACAAAAAGTCAGACGGCGACAGCGGGTTGAAACCCACTTTTTTGCCCTTGAAATCCTTCACCGTCTTGATGCTGCTGTCGGCCACGATGGCATCCCCGCCATTGGAATAGTCAATCGGCATCACCACTTTTTGCGCATTGCCCGTGGCCACTTGTCCCACCACCTGGTCATAGGTCAAATGGCCGCCATCGACGGCGCCCGAGGCAATGGCCGAGGGAATCAGGGCCGGGTCGTTGAAGACCTGCAAGGACACTTTCAGGTTATATTTTTTGTACAGGTCCAGCGCTTCAGCCACATAAAAGGGGCCGTAGCCGATCCAGACCACGGTGCCCAATTTCATGGTGGTGGGGCCGGCCGCAAAACTTGAGGCGGCGGCCAGGGACACAGCCAAGCCCACGGCGGGCTTGAACAGGCGGCTCAGCAAAGAAGATGTGCCGGTGGCAGGGTGAGAAAAACTTGATGAACGCATGACAAAGCTCCAGGAGTGAATGAAAGGCGCAGGAAGAGACGATCTGTACATCGTTCTCCCGGGCTTTTATCCCTCCGTGGAGCCTCTTGCGAGGCCGGGGCACTCTCGGACCAGACATTGCGCGAATGCATCATTCGCCAACCGGAACCCTAGTGACCCTACGCGAGAGCATTTGCACCTCAAAGTACAAATCGCTGTTCTTGCCATGTCAAAGTAGCAAAACACATGCCATCTTTTTTACCCGAATACTTGAAAAATCATGGGCGCAAGCTTCAACCCGTGCCCGTTTGTAGTAATTTTTCGCTGAATCGGTGCGCTGCTGCGCGTATTTGGTGCACGGATCGCGGCCATTCAGCCAAGGCATGGGCTGACCAGTCACTGAATTGAGCTTTCATTGGCCTACCATCCCCGGATGTGCAGCCATTACCAAGCCACCAAGGTACGCGAGCGCTTTCGAGGTCACTTCGGCGTCGAGCCGCCCGCCGATCTGGGCAAGCACGATCTGTGGCCCGGATACCTGGGCAGCTTCATCCGACGTCATCCTCATGCCGATGTGGGTGACAAGGCGGTGCCGCAGCGGGAAGCGCTCAATGGCTTGTTTGGCCTGGTGCCGCACTGGTCGAAAGACACCAAGATTACACGTTACACCTACAACGCGCGCAGCGAAACAGTTGCCAGCAAGCCCAGCTTTCGCGATGCCTGGAAGCACGGCCAGCACTGCATCATCCCGGCTGACGCCTTCTTCGAGCCTGACTGGCGCAGCGGCAAGGCGGTGCCGACCCGGATTGCACGGGTGGACGGTGAGCCGATGGGAGTCGCCGGTTTGTGGTCGTCCTGGCGGTCACCCCAAGGTGAAACCATCCACAGCTACACCATGCTGACCGTCAATGCCGACGATCATCCCTTGCTGCAGCTGTTTCACAAGCCGAACGACGAAAAGCGCATGGTGGTGGTGCTACCGCCAGAGCACTATCAGGACTGGCTGGAAGCCCCTGTTGAGAGCAGCATGGCGTTCATGCGCCAGTGTCGTGCGGACGCATTGCAGGCCACCCAGCCGACTTCCACAAGCGCTCCTCTTTTTGAATGAAAATTTATTCTGTTCTTTTTGTCTGTCTGGGCGACATTTGCCGCAGTCCCACTGCCCATGGCGTGTTTCGTCACAAGGTCAGGGAATTGGGCCTGGCCAATGCGCTGCGTGTGGATTCTGCCGGCACCAGCAACTACCACCCCAACAGCCCGCCGGATGCTCGATCCCAGGCCCATGCGGCCGAGCGTGGCTATGACCTGTCAGCTTTGAGGGCGCGGCAAATTCAGGGTGCAGACTTTGAAGCCCTCGACCTCGTTCTGGTCATGGACTGGGACAACCTGGCAGACCTCACGCAGCAATGTCCGCCTGAGCATCAACACAAGGTGCGCCGCTTAACCGAGTTCTGTCTGCAATTTGACAGTCCGGTGGTGCCTGATCCCTATTTTGGGGGCGTTGAAGGTTTTGAACATGTGCTCGACCTGGTGGAGGACGCCAGCGAAGGATTGATCCGGCATGTCAGGAGGCAGATGGTTTACGTTGCGACGGGCTGCTCGCTCTTTTGAATCAACAGTTTCTTTAACTCACCGTTGTCAATCAGCGCCTTGAGCTCACTGGCACCACCCACCAACATGCCTTTGATGAACACCATCGGAAAGGTGGGCCAGCCAGTCCACATCTTGAGCGCATTTCGCTTGCGCCAGGTATTGAAATAGTTACCGTACTCCAAATACTTGTACGGCTGGTTCATCAAGTCCAGCGCCTTGCAGGCATTTTTGGGGAAAGGGTTCAAGCCCATGCCAACGACCACCACATCGTTGCCTTGGACCGCTGCCATGACCTCCTGAACGATGGCCTGCTGATGGCCCGCGACCTTGCCGCGGATAGCTGGATGAATGTGCGTCTCGTCAAGAATCGGGCGTGGCATGAAAAACTCCAGAACGGTTGAGACTTGCCAGTATCGCCTTTGTCCACCCTTGGGTCCTTGGTGGGTCGTCAGGCCACCTCCCGCATGCGTGCGGCAGGCGCAGGCTGTTCTTCTGTGATCTGATTTTCCCAATATGCCGCCGCATTGGGTGCGCTGCCAAGGCGCAGAGATCAGCGCGGACCCAATATTCGATTCAGCATGTCCGCGTCATGGGGGGATTTACTCCCTCTCCTTATTTGAAAGATTTGAAAAAGTTGCGGGCGAACGGAGCCGGTCCAATTTGATCTCCAGCGACGCGGCCGACAGTTCTCCCAGATGGAGATCAACCAGCCGCCCGCTGGCGTTGTAGAAAAGGGTGGTTGGCAACGACCCGGAGCCAACTTCGCGGCCAAGGGCGGTGCCGGGGTCAACCACCACGTTGGCAAGGTCAAGTCCGGCGCCGACGCCAGAGAGAAAGTTCTGGGCCGTCGTCAGGTGCTCGCCCTGGTTGACAAAGACAAAGCGCATTCCGGTTTCCTGCTTTTGCGCGGCGGCGAGCACCGGCATCTCACGCCGGCAAGGGGGGCACCAAGTGGCCCACAAATTGACAACCATGGGCTTGCCCTGAGCCAACGCAGCAAGCGTGGTCTGCTCACCCGCAAGCGTTGTCAACGGTGCCTGGGGCAGGGTCGTGTTCTCCATCAGGCGAATCGCAGCAAATAGCCCTCCCCAGGCGACCGCCCCGGCCGCCAGACCAAAGGCCAGTGGTCTGCGCAACGCCGGGCGGCGCCAGGCCCGCCAGAACGCCACCAGCAGGGCCGCAATCAACCCGGCCCAGGGTGTGAACCCACCGTCACGGATATCGAGCATGGACCAGGGTGTTGTGCGGTAAGTGTCAAACCAGATGAAAACGAAGGCGATGCGCGCCACCAGCACAGCGGCGATCAGCATGTCGATCAGGATATTGGCCACGCCGGTCCGCTGACCAGCGCCGGCCAGGCGGCCTACGCCCGCCGCAACCAGCAAAGCCACCAGGATGAGAAAAAAGGTGATCGGCAAGGACAGGGGGCCGATAGTCAATGTATGCATGTTGAACCTTTCTATTTCGCACGCGCCAGGCGGGC
>JAABQI010000073.1 GCA_011391545.1 Rhodoferax sp. | reverse complement strand
GCCCGAACTGCGCGCGCTGTGCCAACGCATCCTCGCCAAAATGCAGTTCAGCGCGGTCGAAGAAGGCCTGGGCGAGTGGCTGCGTCCGCCAGTCAAGGCGCCAGCCGGCAATGCGCGCAGCCTGCCCAAGCATTTGCAAAAGCCGTCCAACACACCCACCGAGCGCAGCAGCATTGTGATTGCCGGCTGCGAGGCCCATGTGTGCCTGATGCAGACCGCGCTGCATTTGCTCGAAGACGAGTTCGAGGTGTGGGTGGTGACCGACGCCTGCAGCTCGCGCACCGAGCGCAACCGCGACGCCGCCTTTGACCGCCTGGCCGGTGCCGGCGCCGAACTGGTGACCACTGAAATGGTGGCATTCGAGTGGCTGCGCAGCGCCGAGGCGCCGCAATTCAGGTCGGTACACGCTTTGATCAAGTAAGCGGCAGACGGCTCGCCCTGGGCGGCACAGGCTGGCAGCGATAATCTGCCGCTTGTTGTATTGGAGCTTGCGTGGATATTGTTTTGCTGATCAAAGCCGCCATCATGGGCGTGGTGGAAGGTTTGACCGAGTTTTTGCCGATTTCGAGCACCGGCCACTTGATTTTGGCCGGGGCCCTGCTCGGGTTTGACGACGACAAGGCCAAGGTGTTCGACATCGCCATCCAGACCGGGGCCATTTTTGCCGTGATCCTGGTCTATTGGCAAAAGATACGCGACACGGTGCTGGCGCTGCCGACCGAGAGGCAGGCGCAGCGCTTTGCGCTGAATGTGTTGATCGCCTTCGTTCCAGCGGTGATTTTGGGGCTTCTGTACGGCAAGGCCATCAAGGCGCATCTGTTCACGCCGGTGGTGGTGGCCAGCATGTTCATCATCGGCGGTTTCATCATCATCTGGGCCGAGCGGCGCCAGCAAAGCCAGCCGTCAGCCACACGCGTTCATGATGTGGACGCGATGACCGCCATGGACGCGCTCAAGGTCGGTTTGGCACAGTGCACAGCCATGATCCCGGGCATGAGCCGCAGCGGCGCCACCATCATTGGCGGCATGCTGTTCGGCCTGAGCCGCAAGGCCGCCACCGATTTTTCTTTTTTCCTGGCCATTCCGACGCTGATCGGCGCTGGCGCCTACAGTCTGGTCAAGGACCGCGCTCTGCTCTCGGTGGCCGACGCGCCGATGTTTGCCGTCGGGTTGGTGATGTCGTTCTTAAGCGCCTGGTTGTGCATCCGATGGCTGCTGCGCTTTATTTCGACCCACAGTTTTGTTGGTTTTGCCTATTACCGCATTGTCTTTGGCGTCGTGGTGCTGACCACCGCCTGGACCGGCACCGTGAACTGGACCGCTTGACGACCCGTCAGGCCAGGTTTTTCATCTCCGGCAAGCCCGTTTCGCCCGGGTGCCTCAGATTAACTTTTCCTGCGGAGAGCTGATTTTTTTCAAAACCTGGTTGCGCAGCGCGGGCTGCATCAGCGGCACGGTGGTTTGCTCGCCGTTCCACATCGGGTCTTCGATGCTGTCAAAGACCTCGCGCAGCTTGGCGCCCCAGCTGTTGTGCATCATCTTGAAGTAGGGGTTGTGCTCGTCGATGCAGACCACCTTGTCGGTCTGGTATTGGTTGGCCTCATAGACCACCATGTCCAGCGGCAGACCAACCGACAGGTTGGACTTGAGGGTGGAGTCCATCGACACCAGCGCGCACTTGGCGGCCTCGTCGAGCGGCGTTTGCGGGGTGATCACGCGGTCCAAAACAGGCTTGCCGTATTTGGATTCGCCCACCTGGAAATACGGCGTTTCGGGCGTGGCCTCGATGAAGTTGCCAGCCGAATAGACCTGGAACAGGCGCATGCCTTCACCCTTGATCTGGCCACCAAAAATGAGTGACACGTTGAAATCCACACCAGCCAGCTTGAGCGACTCGGCATCGCGCTCATACACATGGCGAATGGTCGCCCCGAGCACGCGCGCGGCATCGAACATGCTCTTGGCATTCCAGATGGTGATCGGTTCGCTGTCCGGATGTTCCTTGAGTTGTTCGACCTGCAGAATCTCGCGCACCGACTGCGAAATGCTCAGGTTGCCGGCCGACAGCAGCACCATGAAGCGGTCGTCAGGCTTTTCGTAAACGATCATCTTGCGAAAGGTGCTGATCTGGTCCAGACCGGCGTTGGTGCGGGAATCGGACAAGAAAACCAGTCCGGCGTTGAGTTTGATGGCGACGCAATATGTCATGGGGTCAGGGTTCGTAGGGAAAGGGTGAGTTTAATGGTTCGACAAGAGCTGCCGGATGTGCCGCGCCAGGGTCAGCGCGTCGGACTCGATGAGCCGGGCGGCATCGAAACCCACGTTGAGGACCAACTGGTCCTGGTAGCTGCTGGCCGCGGTAAAGAGGGTCTGGTAGGGCATGGGGCACAGCGCAAACGAGATCGCATCGACCGCAGGATCTTCGGTCACCGTGGCGATGGCGCCCACATTGCTGACCATGGTGTTGGGCAGCGAGGCCAGCGTCTTCTTCTTGAAGGACTCCAACTGCTCAGGCAGCACGGGTGAGCCGTCGAGCCCGAACAGATGGTACAAAAGATGGCCTTCGCCGCGCGCGATCTGCAGCCGGGTCTGGGTGATGACGTCGCGCGCCAGTTGCCAAAAATCAGTGTCAGCGCTGACCGAAAAGGTGGCCGAGATCAGCGACACAAACAGGCCAGTGGGTGTCGCCGGCGGCTCCGGTTCCAGATGCGGGCGCATGTCCACCGGGCAGGACAGGAAGAAGGGGGTGGCTTCAGAACCCGATTGCAACTGGCGCTGCGCCAGCAGTTGCGCAGCGCACAAGGCCCCGTGCACCGTGGTGCCTTGCGCACGCGCTGCCGCCAGCAGACGCCGGGTGTGCCCGGGTGGCAGACTCAGGCGGATGAACCGGGGCGTTCTTTCTGTGGCCTCGCTGGCCAGCCAGGGGAGGGCGGGCAGCGGGCCGTGGCGGCGGTAATCGGTGATCAGGGTGGTTCTGAGCTGCCGGGCAGCCTCCGGCTGCCCGGCCCAGCGAAACCTGGTGGGATGCAGGTCGGCCATGGCGGGCAGGGCGCTTGGGCCAGATTTTGGGCCTGCCTCGTCCCGGCCCGCCATCACAGAAAGGATACGACGCAGCAGCGCAGTTCCGGCACGGCCGTCGGCAATCGCGTGGTGAAAACACAGCGCCAGCACTGAGCGCTCGGGCATTTCCAGGTACAGGCAGCGCATCAGCGGCGCGGCCTCAAACGCAAACGACTCCGACAGTTGCTGCTCGATGGTCTGCTGCCAGCCAGCGGCAGTCACGCTGTGGCAGCGCAGTTCGATACGCGGGTCGGGCGCATGGATGAAGCACAGGCCGTTTTCCTCAGTCCATTGGATGCTGGCCTGCAACAACAGATTTTCCTGCTGCACCAGATCGAGCGCCTGGCGGATGCGCTCGGGCTCAAGATGGCCCCGGCGCTCCGCAAAGACGACAAAATTCATGCAGGACACCCGGTCCGACATGAAAAAAAAGGCTTCGCCCGGGTCCAGCGGGCGAATGATCGGCACGGCCGGCAAGGTTTGGCTCACGCCATCGGCACGCAGCTGCAGAACAAATTGCGGTCGCCGTACACGTTATCAATGCGTCCGACTGGCACCCAGTATTTGGAAGATTTAAGGCTGGGCTGCGGAAACGCGGCCAGCTCCCGCGAGTAAGGCCGGTCCCAGGTTTCACCCAGCAGCGACGCCGCCGTGTGGGGGGCATGGCTCAGCGGGTTGTTGCCCTGCGGCCAGACGCCTTGCTCGACTTTGGCAATCTCTTCGCGGATGGCGATCATGGCGTTGATGAAGCGGTCGAGTTCTTCGAGCGTTTCGCTCTCGGTGGGTTCCACCATCAACGTGCCGGGCACCGGAAAGCTCAGCGTGGGCGCATGGAAACCGTAGTCCATCAGGCGCTTGGTGACGTCTTCGGCGGTGATGCCGTTGACGCCGCCGCTGCTTTCCTTGAGGGGGCGCAGGTCGAGAATGCACTCGTGCGCAACACGACCCGGCTTGCTCTCGTGCGCGACACGACCGGGTTTTCCGTGGGACGATGTGCTGGTGTAGAGCGTGGGGTAGTGGTCTTTCAGGCGCACGCTGATGTAGTTGGCGCTCATAATGGCCACCTCGGTGGCGGCTTTCAAGCCTTCGGCCCCCATCATGCGGCAGTACATCCAGCTGATCGGCAGCACCGCCGCATTGCCCAAGGGCGCGGCTGATATGGCACCCACGCCCTGACCGGGCAAATAGGGCACCAGGTCGGCCACCACACACACCGGGCCCACACCGGGGCCGCCACCGCCGTGCGGGATACAGAAGGTCTTGTGCAGGTTGAGGTGGCTCACGTCACCGCCGAATTCGCCGGGTGCGGCCAGGCCCACCAGCGCGTTCATGTTGGCGCCGTCCACATAAACCCGGCCGCCGTGGCTGTGCACCAGCGCGCACAGTTCCTTGACGCTGGTCTCGAACACGCCGTGGGTGCTGGGATAGGTGATCATGATCGCCGCCAGGTTGGCGCTGTGCTGCTCACACTTGGCCTTGAGTTCGGCCATGTCGACGTTGCCGTTGGCGTCGCACGCCGTCACCACCACCTTCATGCCGACCATGGTGGCGCTGGCAGGGTTGGTGCCGTGCGCGCTGCTCGGGATCAGGCAGATGTTGCGGTGGCCCTCGCCGCGTGCTTCGTGGTAGCCCCGGATGGCCATCATGCCGGCGTATTCGCCCTGGCTGCCAGCGTTGGGTTGCAGGCTGATGCCCGCGTAACCGGTGGCCTCACAAAGCCAGGCGCGCAGCTGTTCGTCAAGCTCGGCATAACCTGCGCGCTGGTCTTCGGGGCAATAGGGGTGGATGTTGGCAAACTCGGGCCAGGTGATCGGGATCATCTCGCTGGTGGCGTTGAGCTTCATGGTGCAACTGCCCAGCGGAATCATGGTGCGGTCGAGCGCCAAATCGAAATCGGACAGACGGCGGATGTAGCGCAGCATGCCGGTCTCGGAGTGGTGGCTGTTGAACACCGGGTGCGTCAGGTAGGGGCTGGTGCGCAGCAGGGCGGCAGGCAGCAGGCTGGCCGTGTTGTGTTCAAAGTCAGCCACCTGGGGCAGGGTCTGGCCGGGCTTGGCAAAGAAGCCCCAGAGCTGTTCAACGTCTGCGCGTGTGGTGGTTTCATCGAGCGACACGCCCAGTGTTTGGCTTGACGCCAGCCGCAGGTTGATGCCGCCTGCGACCGCTTTTGCGGCGATAGACCCGGCGGCGTCGCCTGTGCTCACAGTGATCGTGTCAAAGGCACTGGCATCGGCTGTTGTGTAGCCCAGGGTTTTCAGGCCAGCGGCCAGCACCACGGTCAGCGTGGCCACCCGCTGCGCGATGCGTTTCAAACCAGCCGGGCCGTGGTAGACCGCGTACATGCTGGCAATAACAGCAGGCAGCACCTGCGCAGTGCAGATGTTGGAGGTCGCTTTTTCGCGGCGAATGTGCTGTTCACGCGTTTGCAGCGCCAGCCGGTAGGCCGGGTTGCCGTGGGTGTCGACACTGACCCCCACCAGACGGCCGGGCATGGTGCGTTTGTGTTCGTCGCGGCAGGCCATGTAGGCGGCGTGCGGGCCGCCGTTGCCCATCGGCATGCCAAAGCGCTGCGTGGTACCCACGGCAATGTCGGCGCCGAGTTCGCCGGGTGAGGTGAGCAGCGTGAGCGCCAGCAGGTCGGCCGCCATGATGACGATGCCACCTTTAGCCTTGACAGCCGCAATCAGGGCGCGGTCATCGCGCACCACACCGCTGGTGCCGGGGTATTGCAGCAGCACGGCAAAGCTGTCTTGTGC
>JAABQI010000072.1 GCA_011391545.1 Rhodoferax sp. | reverse complement strand
CTACGACATGGAAAAGCTGCCCGAGACCGCACTGGTGCAGTCCTGGGGTGGCCGGGCGCTGGCGCTGCCGTTTGTCACGGGTTACTCCACCACGGCGCTGGTGAACAAGATCCGAAGTTCCTGAGGTTGGCGGCTGACAGGCCTGCCCCTGAAGATGTAGGCCTGAAGGCATGTCTGACGGCCACGCGCTGCGCCATGGGTGTGCGGGAAGCGGTAAGGCTGTTTCAAAAGTGACAAATTGGCCCACGTCCTGTTTAAGGGCTTGTCCAGGAAAACCGTAAGAGCGGATAATTTGAGCCACATGGAATCACGCCGACCATGCTTTGGGTTTCGTTTCTTGCTTTTTCGTTCGAAAGTGTTCAATGTCTGCTGATCAAATGAGTGCATCGCCCAACGTGGCCGACGAGCTTGTGAGCACCCCGCACGTCGTTGCTGTCGGTGCATCTGCCGGTGGACTGGAAGCGCTGGAGAAATTTTTTGATGGCTTGTCGTGTGATTCTGGCGCCACATTCGTTGTGATCCAACACCTTTCGCCAGACCATAAAAGCATGATGGCGAACCTGCTCTCAAGGCACACTGCCATGCCGGTGGTGATGGTGGAGCAAGACATGCCGATTGAGCCGAACCGGGTGTATTTGATCCCGCCGGGCTCGATCATGCACATGGGCGAAGGCAAGCTGAACCTGACACCTAAAAATCCGCGCACACTGACGTTGCCGATCGATGTGTTCTTCAAGTCTGTGGCGGCGCATTATGGAGCGCACTGTGTCGGGGTGGTGCTGTCGGGCACTGGCTCGGATGGCACTCGGGGTGCTGCTGCCATCAACGATGCAGGCGGTTTTTTGATTGCCCAGGAACCGCTTGATGCCAAGTTTGACGGCATGCCGCGCAGCGTGATTGCCACCGGTCTGGTGGATGCCATTTTGCCGGTGGACCAAATTGGCGCGCGGCTGCTGGCACACATTTCCAACCAGCCGATTGTGGAGGCGGCAGTCGCCCGGGATGCCGTCGCGGGGCGCTCCCTGGCACTGAGTCCCGAGGCCGCCTTGAGCGGCATCATGCATTTGTTGTTGCAAGTGGGCGGCATTGATTTCCAGGAGTACAAGGCCGGCACCGTGATGCGGCGCATTGAGCGGCGCATGAACGTGCGCCAAGTGATCTCGCTGGAGACTTATCTTGATCTGCTGGGGGATGACCGCAACGAGGTGCTGACCTTGCGCCGTGAGTTGCTGATCCCGGTGACCAGTTTTTTCCGCGATGCGGAAGCCTTTGACATTCTGGCGCGCCAGATCATCGAGCCTTTGGTCGCCAGAAAGCAGGCTGGCGAGTCCATACGGGTCTGGATGGCCGCAGTGTCGACTGGCGAAGAAGCATATTCTGTGGCCATGCTTTTTCTGGAGGCGTTTGACCAACTCAAGCACTGGCCCAGCCTGAAAATATTTGCCACCGATGTCGAGCAGCAAAACGTTGAGACTGCCGGTGCCGGCACCTACCCCGAGTCAATTGCCGCCGAAGTGTCGTCGCAGCAACTCGAGCGCTTTTTTGTCAAGAAGGGCAACAGTTTTGTGGTGAAGAACGAGCTGCGCCAGTGCATCGTGTTTGCCCGCCACAACCTGTTGACTGACCCGCCATTTACCCGCATGGATCTGGTGGTGTGCCGCAATGCCCTGATCTACTTTCGCGCAACCGCCCAGGAGCGAGCGCTGAAACGCCTGCAATACGCCTTGCTGCCCGGCGGACATTTCTTTCAGGGGTCGAGTGAGTCGCTGGGTGACCTGCAAAAAGACTTCAGCCCGGTGAGTGCTCGCCACAAAATTTGGGAAATGATCCGGCCGCTGAGCTACCCGCTGGAGGTTTCCAAAGGCACTGGCTATGGTTACGCGGTGCCTATGGCCTCGACCCAGCGCGCCCGCCCCGGGCGTCTCAAAACCAACGCCGTTGAGCAGGGGTTCACCACCTTGCTCAAGGCATTCGCGCCACCCGCGGCCATTTTGCTCAATGGCCGTCATGAGTTGGTGCATTCCTATGGTGAAGTGCACCGCTTTTTGCAGCTGCGCGAAGGCCATGCCAGCCTGGACTTGAACCGTATCGTGCCCGATGCGCTGGTGCCGGTGGCGGTTGCCCTGGTTTTCAAGGCCGGGCGCGAGGGCATCAGCGTGACCTCTGATCGGCTCAAGTTCACGACGCCCGAGGGGGACGTGGAGCACCTGCGCCTGAGTGCCTGGCCAGTCGAAGAAGTCGACGGCGAGCGACTTACCCTGCTGGCCTTTGAGCAGGTTCACGCCGCGACTTCTGGTGACAGCAGCAACACGATTGACCTTGACTCTGAAACCGCCGAGCGCATGGAGGTGCTTGAGCGCGAGCTCAGTGCCACCCGCGAAAGCCTGCAGGCCACGGTGGAAGAACTCGAAACCTCCAACGAGGAGCTGCAGTCCACCAACGAGGAGCTGATGAGCTCCAACGAAGAGCTGCAAAGCTCCAACGAGGAGCTTCAGTCTGTCAACGAAGAGCTCAACACGGTGAACGCCGAATACCAGGAAAAAATCGACATTCTGAACCGGTTGAATGCCGATCTGGACAATATGGCGGAAGCGGTGTCGGCCGGCACCGTTTTTGTGGACGAGCACATGCATCTGACCCGCTTTAGCCCGGACGCGACCCACATTTTCAGGCTGCGCGACTCCGACATTGGCCGCCCGCTCGACGACCTGGCGCACACCCTGCTGTACCCCGAGCTGATCGCCGACCTGGGGCGCACACTCGCCGATGGCAACAAGGTCGAGAAGGAAATCCGGGGCATCAACGGTCTGCACTATTTTGTGCGCATGCTGCCCTACAGCGTGCCGTCCTCCAAGGCCAAAGGTGCTGTGATCACCTTCATGGATGTGACCGCCTTGCACGAGGTGTCGCGCCTGCAGCACATCATCGACTCGCTTTCCGAACACATCGCCGTGCTCAATAGCGCCGGCATCATTACCCTGGTCAACAATGCCTGGCGCCAGTTTGCCCAGGACAACGGCGACGCCACCATGGCGCACTCCGGCCCCGGCGTCAATTACCTGGAGGTCTGCAGGGACTTGCGTGAACCGTCGGACCCCACCATTTTGAGCGCACAGCGCGGCGTGCGCGAGGTGCTGGAGGGCCGCAGGCAGTACTTTTCTCTGCAATATCCTTGTCACTCACCCAATGAAAAGCGCTGGTTTGTCATGCATGTGTCCGCCGTGGGTGGGGAGCAACCCGGCGTCGTGGTCAGCCACGTCAACATCACCGAGTGGCACAAGCCCGGCAAAGGGGCCGTGACATGAATTTGCCAGAAGAGTCGGCGGGCGCGAAACAAGAACGCCTGCAGTCGCTCAAGCAACGCGCCCAATTGTTTTTGGCGCAAAGCGATCGTGACCAGGAGGATGGCAGCGTGAGCCACCTGCAGGTGATCCAGCTTTTGGAAGACCTGCGCATCTATCAGGTGGAGCTGGAGCTGCAAAACGACGAGCTGCGGGCCGCCCAGCAAAGCGCCGAGTTGGCGCGCAAGCGCTACCAAACTCTGTTCGACCAGATGCCCCTGCCAGCCGTGGTGGTGGACACCAACGGGGTGGTGGAAGACTGCAACCAGCTCGGTGATGGGCTGCTGGGGCCACGCAAAAGGTTTGCGGGTGCGGACGGCCGGTTGTGGCTGAAGCTCAACCCGGAAGACCGGAACCGCCTGCACCTGGCCTTGCGCGATGTGGCTCCGGGCGATGCCCGGGTGCTGCACCAGGTGGTGTTGGGCGAGCGGGGTGCGCAAACCCCGACGTTTGATGTGCACCTGATTGGCTTGTCGATCGACTACAAGCTGGACCGGCGGGCACTGATCCTGCTGGTTGACCGCACCGCTGAAGTGGCCCGTGAACAAGACCAGCGTTTTTACACACAGTTGCTTGATTCAAGCGACAGCTTTATTTACGCGGCAGACACCGAGGGCCGGATGCTGCTGGTCAACCAGACCCTGCTGAACTTTCTGGATCGGCCGCGCGAAGAGGTGCTGGGTCAGCCGCGTCAAGCGTTTTTGCCGGTGCGCGAGGCCATCCTGCGCAACAGAAACGACCAGCAAGTGCTGCAAAGTGGCGAGCCCATCACCCTGGAGGAGCCCTGGCATACGGCCGCATCGCAGGGCAAGCTTGATTTTTTGACGCATAAATTCCCGCTGCGCGATCTGTCGGGCCGGGTGTATGGCGTGGGTGGCATATCGACCAACATCACCGCGCTGAAAGCACAACAGCGCCAGATGCTGCTGAGCGAGGTGGTGTTCACGAGCTCCCAGGACTCCATCATCATCACCGATGCTGACACCCGCATCGTGCGGGTCAATCCGGCCTTCACCCGGCAGACCGGATTTTCGGCCGAGGTGGTGCTGGGGCGCAAAACCAATATCCTGAAGTCGGGTCGCCAGGAAAAGGCCTTTTATGAACTGATGTGGCAGGCCATCCACACGCAGGGTCACTGGTCGGGGGAAATCAACAACCGTCGCGCCGACGGCAGCCACTACACCATTTGGAGCACCATCAATGTGGTGCGCGACGAGCTCGGCCTGGTGATGCACTACATCGCTGTGCAAACCGACGTGACACAGCTGCACAACGTCCAACTGGCGCTGGCGCACCAGGCGTCCTTTGACGTTCTGACCGGTCTGCCCAACCGCTCGCTTTTCAATGACCGCATTGTCCAGTTGATGGCCCTGGCGCGGCGCCAGCAAAAGAACTTTGCGCTGTTGTTTGTGGATTTGGACCGGTTCAAGGAGGTCAATGACACGCTGGGCCACCTTGTGGGCGATGAATTGTTGCGTCAGATCGCCCAACGCCTGAAGGAAGGCGTGCGCATCGAGGACACGGTGGCGCGCATTGGTGGGGACGAATTTGTGGTGTTGCTGCCCAATGCGGATCGGAGCGGTGCGCAGTCGGTGGCCCATGGTTTGCTGGAGCGCCTGCGCGAGCCAGTCGCGCTGTCGCAATCGGTGCTGTACCGGCCCATGGCAAGTATGGGCCTGGCGGTGTTTCCGGATGACGGCGAAAGCCCCGACCTGCTGTTGCGCAATGCCGACATGGCCATGTACGGGGCCAAATTGGGAGGACGCAACCGGGTGGCCAGCTACACGCAAGAAATGAGCAAGCTCAATGACCATGTGTTTGCCATCCAGACCGAGTTGGCCGAGGCCATCGAACAACAACAGTTGCGTGTCTATTTTCAGCCGCAATGCCGCTTGAGCGATGGTGCGCTGATGGGCGCCGAAGCCCTGGTGCGCTGGGAGCGCCCTGACAAAGGGCTGGTGTTTCCGGGCGAATTCATCGGGATCGCTGAAAGATGCGGGTTGCTGGTGGCGCTTGACCGTTGGGTGATGACCGAAGCCGTGCGCCACTTGGGCAGCTGGATGGCTGCCGGCCTGTGGCAGGCATCGTGGCGACTGGCGGTGAACCAGAATGTGGCGGACCTGCAGCGCCCCGATATGCTGGAAGCGCTTCAGGCCCTGCTGCACACACACCGGGTCAGTGCCTCGGCCCTTGAGCT
Organism: Rhodoferax sp.; assembly: GCA_011391545.1. Classification (GTDB taxonomy): domain Bacteria; phylum Pseudomonadota; class Gammaproteobacteria; order Burkholderiales; family Burkholderiaceae_C; genus Rhodoferax. The sequence goes on along the minus strand of JAABQI010000072.1, from coordinate 289 downwards.
TGAGATCACGGAAGATGCCTTGCTGCAACATACGCCAGACCAATTGGCGCGCCTTGAAGCCCTGCGCGCGCTGGGCGTGTCATTGTCCATCGACGACTTCGGCACGGGCTACTCCAGCCTGGCCTACCTGCGCCAGTTGCCGGTGTCCGTGATCAAGATCGACATCAGCTTTGTCAGGGGCATGTTGACCAACGAGAATGACGCCGTGCTGGTGCAAACCATTGTGGACATGGCACACAACCTGGGGCACACCCTGGTGGCTGAGGGTGTTGAGCAGGACGCTCAGCGG
>JAABQI010000071.1 GCA_011391545.1 Rhodoferax sp. | reverse complement strand
TCGTCGATGGCCTGTTTGCCCAGGATGATCAGGCCGGGTTGTTCCTTGTCGACCAGGGCCTTGAGGAGTTTGGCCACCGCCAGGGGTTGCAGTTCTTCGTTGGTTTCGACCAGTATGGCTCGGTCGGCGCCGATGGCCATGGCGGTGCGCAGGGTTTCCTGGCACTGGGTGACACCACAGGAGACTGCAATAATTTCCGTGGCCACGCCTTTTTCGCGCAAGCGCACTGCTTCTTCGATGGCGATTTCATCAAACGGGTTCATGCTCATTTTGACGTTGGCAGTGTCCACTCCCGTGTTGTCCGTCTTGACCCGGACCTTCACGTTGTAGTCCACCACACGCTTGACTGCGACCAGAATTTTCATGACTGTCTCTCTCCAGATGGTTAAAAACTAGGCAAATACACACCGTGCCGTCGTCAATGTGATTGACGTGCACGTCAACTCGAACATTCTATGCGGCCACAAGGGCCTGCATGGTCACTGTGACGACATTCCTCACAAATTGCGCCAAAAAGAACGACCGTGCTTTTTATTATACGCAGGCATCCATCACACAGTTGGAACGGCACGCTGATGAATGACGCGCTGCGGGAACGGGATTTCAATCTGGTGCTCGCGCAACAGGCGCAAGATGTCAAGATTGATCAGGGAGCGCAGGTTGTCGCTGCCGTTTTCGGGGTCGCTGATCCAGTAACCCAGCCGGAACTCCAGGCCGTCCGCACCAAAGGCCAGCAACACCACCGACGGGCCGGGCTCTGCCAGCACCCGCTCCTGCGCGGCCGCTGCCTGCAGCAGCAAACGCGACACCAGGTCAACGTCGCTGTCATAGGCCACCGACACGTTGGTGAACTGCCAGACCTTGGGGTCGGCCAGCGACAGGTTCTCGACCCGGTTGATGATCAGCATCTCGTTGGGCACGATGGATTCGCGCCCGTTGAGCGAGCGGATCACGGTGTAGCGCGCGTTGATTTCGGTGATGACGCCGCTGAAGTTGTCCACTTGCACACTGTCGCCAATGCGCATGCTGCGCTCGGCAAGAATGACAAAACCCGACACGTAATTGGCCGCCAGTTTTTGCAGCCCGAAGCCAATGCCCACCCCAATGGCGCCGCCCAGCACCGACAAGGCGGTCAGGTCGATGCCCACCGCCGACAAGGCCAGCAGCAGACCAACGAACATCAGCAGTGCCCGGGCGGCATTGCTGAACGCCTTGCGCAGGCTCAACTCGCCACCCGTCGCTTTGCGCAGCAACCTGGCCTCGATGGCCGATGAAATCCACAGCGAGATGATCAGCACCAGGCCCGCGGTGAGCGTGCCCTCGATGATTTTGCGCACCGACAACGTGGCGCCACCCACGGTCCAGCTGATCTGGTCAAGCTCCTCCATCACCAGCGGCAGCAAGCCGCTGACCCACAACACCATCGCAGCCCAGGCGATCCAGGAAATGCTGCGCTCCAGCAAACGGATCGCGGGAGTGTCCTTGAAGGCGGCCTGAAGCACCTTGACGCCGAGCCGGATCACCAGCAGGGAAATCAGCACGGGAATGGCGAGCTTGAACAGCGCCAGCGGCATGCTGTGCGCCAGCAGCGTGCGCGCGGCATAGGCCAAGCACAACAGCAGCGCCGGAAACAGCACGCCATCAACGATGCGGCGCCCGAACATGATGGAGTTGAGCTCGCGCTCAACAAAGGCTTTGGACACCAGCCGGGCCAGTTGCCAGGCCAGCAGCCCGCAAGCCAGCAACGCGCCCAACTCGATCAAGACGCTGGTCTGGGTCAACGCGGCCAGCCAACTCTCCAGGTCGGCAATCGCCGGTTCAGACATCCGCCAGAACCCGGATGTGCGCCTCCACACTGCGCGACAGCGCACTCATCACATAGCCACCTTCCAGGCAACTCACGATGCGGCCCTTGGCATGGCGCCGCGCCACGTCCACGATGCGACTGGTGATCCAGGCGTAGTCCTGCTCGACCAGGCCGAGCTGGCCCATGTCGTCTTCACGATGGGCATCAAAGCCGGCGCTGATGAAAATCATCTCGGGCTTGAACTCTTCGAGGCGCGGCATCCAGGCGGCCTCGATCATGTCGCGGATGTCCATGCCTTTGGTGTAGGCCGGCACCGGCAGATTCACCAGGTTTTTGGCGCTGGAGTGCGCCCAGTCCATCGGGTAAAACGGGTGCTGGTAAAAGCTCACCATCAGAATACGGTCGTCGCCCGCCACAATGTCTTCGGTGCCGTTGCCGTGGTGCACGTCAAAGTCAACAATGGCGACGCGTTGCAGGTTGTGGCGCTCCAGCGCGTATTTGGCGGCGATGGCCACGTTGTTGAAAAAGCAAAAGCCCCCCGCCTTGCTGCGGCAGGCGTGGTGGCCTGGCGGGCGCACCGCGCAAAAGGCGGTTTTCATCTCGCCAGCCATCACCGCATCGGTGGCGTCAATGGCCGCGCCAGCCGCATTGAGGGCCGCCTCCCAGGTATGGATGTTGATGCTGGTGTCAGGGTCGATCTGCAACTGGTCATGGCCACCCGCTGCAATTTGCTCCTTGAGCTCGGCATTCAAACCGCGAATGGCCGCCACATACATGCGGTCGTGCGCCAGCTCGATGTCCGACACCGCCGCGGCTGTGGCCTCGCGCCGGTCCAGCGCCACATCCAGCCCGGAGATCAGCAGCCGGTCGTCAATGGCATCGAGGCGCTCCGGGCACTCGGGGTGGCCGGGCATCATCTCGTGCTTGCGGCAGCTTGGGTGAGTAAAGTATCCGGTCATCGTCATATGCAACAGTCTCCTCTAGAATTTTTTGATATGGTGCAGCCCATGGACATACAGCTCAAACTTAAATCTCTTGTCGATCAGCTTAACACGGTCATATATGGAAAACCTGACCAAACGCAAGATTGTGTGGCTTGTTTGCTGGCCGGCGGGCACCTGCTGATCGAAGATGTGCCCGGCGTCGGCAAGACCACCCTCGCCCACGCGCTGGCCCGCACCTTCGGCCTGCAATTTTCGCGGGTGCAATTTACCTCGGATCTGATGCCCAGTGATTTGTCGGGTGTATCGATTTATGACCGGGGCCTGGAGCAATTCACCTTTCATCCCGGACCGCTGTTTGCCCAGGTGCTGCTGGCCGACGAGATCAACCGGGCCAGCCCCAAAACGCAGAGCGCGCTGCTGGAGGCCATGGAAGAAAAGCAGGTCACGATCGAGGGTGAAACACGACCCCTGCCCTCACCCTTTTTTGTCATTGCCACGCAAAACCCGCACGACCAGCTGGGCACCTACCTGCTGCCCGAATCGCAACTGGACCGTTTCCTGATGCGCATCTCGCTGGGCTACCCCGATCGCCTGGCCGAGCGCGAGTTGCTGATGGGGCGCGACCGGCGCGAACTGGTCGAGGCGCTGCCCAGCTTGCTGACGGCGCAGGAATTGCAGGCCCTGCAGGCCCAGGTGCTGGCGGTGCACGCCGCCGGGCCGCTGCTCGACTATGTGCAAGACCTGATCCAGGCCACCCGCTCTGGCCAGTGGTTTGTGCAGGGCTTGAGCCCGCGCGCTGGCATTGCGGTGTTGCGCGCCGCCAAAGCCCGCGCCCTTTTGAATGGTCGCAGCTATGCGGCCCCCGACGACGTGCAGGCCATCCTGCCGCAAACCATCGCCCACCGGCTGGTGCCGCTGGGCCAGGCCGGGCGTGGCGCCAGCGAACAGGTGCGCGCCATGCTGGACGCGGTGCCTCTGCCTTGACCCGCACGGCCACTCTTTCCCCTGCGGTCGGCCTGCCGCACCCTTGGCGTCAACCGCTGGCCCATGTGCGCTCGCGCGTGGCGCGCTGGTGGCAAAGCCGGCTGCCGCTGAGCGACAGCATCACCCTGACCCAGCGCAATGTGTACATCATGCCTACCCGCGCCGGCCTGATGCTGGGCGTGACGCTGCTGGTGCTGCTGGTGGCCGCCATCAACTATCAGCTCAACCTGGGCTATTTGCTGACCTTTTTGCTGGCCGGCAGCGCCTTGGTAGGCATGCATGTCGGCCACGGCACGCTGCGCGGCCTGACGCTCAATTTGACGGCGCCCGAGGCCATCCATCTGGGCAGCAAGGCCGTTTTCTCGGTCCATCTGCACAACACCCGCAGGCGGACCCGCTTCGGCATCGGCCTGGCCGTGCACGGCGCCAGGCAGTGGGCCTGGACCGACGTGGCCGGCCAGGCCAGCGCCACGGTGCAACTGGCCTTCTTGCCCGAGCGGCGCGGGCGCCACCGGCTGCCCACTTTGAGCGCCGAAACGCGTTTTCCACTGGGCACCTTCCGGGTCTGGACGCTGTGGCGCCCGGCCGCCCAGGTGCTGGTTTACCCGGCGCCCGAAGCGCCCGCGCCGCCGCTGCCCGAGGGCCAGGCCCATGAGGGCAGCGCCCACGCCAGCGCCATCAGCGTGCAGGGCGAGCCCGATGGCCTGCGCGCCTACCGCCGCGGCGATGCGCTGAAAACCATCGTCTGGAAAAAAGCCGCCAAGACCGGCGAACTGGTCAGCCGTGACAGCCAGACCCTGCAACAGCAGACGCTGTGGCTGGACCAGCAGCACACCGGCCTGGGCCAGCCCGAGGCGCAACTCAGCCGCCTGTGCGCCTGGGTGCTGCAGGCCGAGCAAATGGGGCTGATTTACGGCCTGCGCCTGAGGCATCAGGACATCGCACCTGCCAGCGGACCCGCCCACCAGCAGCGCTGTCTGCAGGCCCTGGCACTGGCCTGAATCACGCCATGAAGCTGTCATCTTTCAGCCACCTGCCGCGCGACACCCGCGACACCCTGTTCGTGCTCGCGGTCATCGCCTGGGTGCTGGCGCCACTGAGCCTAGAAGTGCCGCTGTGGTGCAGCCTGCTGAGCGCCGCGGTGATTGTGTGGCGCGGCGTGCTGGCGTGGCGCAGCCAGCCGCTGCCGTCCCGGTGGTGGCTGCTGGGCTTGCTGCTGCTGAGCCTGGTCGGCACGCTGATCAGCTTCAAGACCATTCTGGGTCGCGACGCCGGCGTGACGCTGGTGGTGGTGCTGCTGGCGCTCAAAACCCTGGAGCTGCGCGCCCGGCGCGATGCCTTCGTGGTGTTTTTTCTGGGCTTCTTTTTGATGCTCACCAATTTCTTCTATTCGCAGTCGCTGCTCACCGCCGCCGCCATGCTGGTGGGCTTGCTGGGTTTGCTCACCGCCCTGGTCAACGCCCACATGCCGGTGGGCAAACCGCCGCTGTGGCAGGCGGCGCGCATGGCGGGCGGCATGGCGCTGCTGGGTGCGCCCATCATGGTGCTGCTGTTTGTGCTGTTCCCCAGAGTGGCGCCGCTGTGGGGCTTGCCCAGCGACGCCATGGCCGGGCGCAGCGGCTTGTCGGCCAGCATGACGGTGGGCAACATCGCCACCCTGGCGCTCGACGACAGCGTGGCCATGCGGGTGCGCTTCGAGGGCGCGGCACCGGCACAGTCGGCGCTGTACTTTCGCGGCCCGGTGCTGACGCACTTCGACGGCCGCAGCTGGCAGGCGCGGCCCTCAAGCCTGCCCAACCGCCTGCGCCTGCCTGCCGACCTGAAAGTTGCGGGCGAGCCGGTCCGTTACCAGGTCACGCTCGAGCCCAACAAGCTGCCCTGGCTGCTGGCGCTCGATGCCACGCCGCAGGCGCCCGTGCTGGTTGGCAAAACTGCCCGCATGACGCGCGAGCTGCAGTGGATCCTGGACCAGCCCGTGACCGAGCTGCTGCGCTTTGACGCCGTCAGTTATCCCAGCTTCCAGCACGGGCCACTCGCACGAGCGCCCGGCCTGGAGGAGTATCTGGCGTTGCCCAGCGGCTATGACCCGCGCACCCTGGAACTGGCCGCCGAGCTGCAGCGCGACCCGCGCTACTCGGGC
>JAABQI010000070.1 GCA_011391545.1 Rhodoferax sp. | reverse complement strand
CCCGACGACAACGGCCACCGCTCAACCGAATGTGGCTGGCGTTTTGACGGCCTGCCGTGGACGCAGTCCTGAGCCCGATCTGCCGCTAGCCGCTGCCGAGCAAGCGTCAGCTTCACCCATCCCACTGCCCATCATCTTGTCCATCGCGTCCATCCTGCAAGAGGTTTTTGGCTACGCCAGCTTTCGCGGGCCGCAGCACGACATCATCCGCCATGTGGTCGCCGGTGGCGACGCGCTGGTGCTGATGCCCACCGGCGGCGGCAAAAGCCTGTGCTACCAGATTCCGGCCATTGCGCGCCAACGTGCGGGGCAGGGCATCACCGTGGTGATTTCGCCGCTGATCGCGTTGATGCACGACCAGGTCGGCGCCTTGCATGAGGCCGGCGTGAGCGCGGCGTTTTTGAACTCCACGCTGAGCAGCGAAGAGGCTTATCAGACCGAGCAGCGCCTGCTGCGCGGGGAGATCACGCTGCTGTACGCGGCGCCGGAGCGGGTTACCACGGCGCGCTTTCTGGGGCAACTCGACGCCTTGCATGAACGCGGCCAATTGAGCCTGTTTGCCATTGACGAGGCGCATTGCGTGAGCCAGTGGGGGCACGACTTCCGGCCCGAGTACCGGGCACTCACGGTGCTGCACGAGCGTTATGCGGGCGTGCCGCGCATGGCGCTCACCGCCACTGCCGATGCGCTCACGCGAGCCGACATTGTGGAGCGCCTGCAGCTGGAAGCGGCGGCGCAATTTGTGAGCAGTTTCGACCGGCCCAACATCCGCTACACCATCGTCGAGAAAAAGGACGCCAGCACCCAGCTGTTGCGCTTTATTCAGCGTGAGCATGCGGGCGAGGCCGGCGTGGTGTATTGCCAGTCGCGCAAGCGGGTGGAGGAAATCGCCGGGATGCTGGCGCAGGCCGGCGTCCATGCCTTGCCCTACCATGCCGGGCTCGATTTCAAGGTGCGCCAGGCCAATCAGAACGAGTTTCTGCGCGGCGAGGGCGTGGTGATGGTGGCCACGATCGCCTTCGGCATGGGCATCGACAAGCCCGACGTGCGCTTTGTGGCACACCTGGACATGCCGAAAAACATCGAGGGCTACTACCAGGAAACCGGCCGCGCGGGCCGTGACGGCCTGCCGGCCGACGCCTGGATGTGCTACGGCCTGCAGGATGTGGTCAACCAGCGCCGCATGATCGATGAAAGCCCGGCCGAAGAAGATTTCAAGCAGGTGATGCGCGGCAAGCTCGACGCGCTGCTGGGCCTGGCCGAGGCTACCGACTGCCGCCGCGTGCGCCTGCTGCGCTACTTTGGCGAAATTTACGGGGAAGCCACTGCCGACGCGCCGGGCCGCCCCAAGCTAGGCACGGCCCCCTCGGGAGGCAGCGAAGCACATGAAATGGCAAGCGTGGGGGCCATTTGCCACAACTGTGACAACTGCCTGCAACCGCCCGATGTCTGGGACGCCACTGATGCGGCGCGCAAGCTGCTGTCCACCGTGTACCGGCTGCAGCAAAGCAGCGGCGTGTCGTTCGGGGCCGGCCACACCATGGACATCGTGCGCGGCAAGCTGACCGACAAAGTGACGCAGCGCGGACACGAAAGCGTGAGCACCTTCGGCCTGGGCGCCGATTACAGTGAGAGCCAGCTGCGCGCGGTGATGCGCCAGCTGATCGCCATCGGTGCCTTGCAAGTGTTCAGCAACGAGGGCTTCAGCACCCTGCATTTGACCGCAAGCTCGCGCGCCGTGCTGCGCGGCGAAGTGCCGGTGCGCCTGCGCGAGTCCACCAGCCATCACGCCGACAAGCGAAGCCGAACCCGCAGTCGCGCAACGCCCGCGCCGGCGGCGGCCAATCTGGGCCAGGAGGCGATGGTGCGTTTCATCAACCTCAAGTCGTGGCGCGCCGAAGTGGCCAAGGCGCACAACCTGCCCGCCTACGTGATTTTTCACGATGCGACGCTGGCGGCCATTGCCGAGCGTGCGCCGCAATCGCTGGCGGACCTGCAGCACATCAGCGGCTTGGGAACGCGCAAGCTGGAGGCTTACGGCGCGGCGGTGCTGGCGGTGATCACCGGCGAAAGCCACACCGTGGGCGCCGATTAATCGCCCATCTTTGCTACACTGTTTGCATGTTCTTGCATCAAATTCAGATCACAGGTTGCAGCGACCGGGGAGCCTGGCCCTGGCGCGTCTGCCCTGCCTTGCCCGCCCTGGCCTGACCCCGCGCAACGTCTTATCTGCCGGGGTGTCGAACAGGTCTTTGACAGTTCAGCCCCTTACTAGAAAGATGTCACCGTGATTTCCGAACCTGAATTCAATGCTTTAAGCGCCCAGGGTTTCAACCGCATCCCGGTGCTGGCGCAGGCCTTTGCCGACTTGGAGACACCGCTCTCGCTCTACCTCAAGCTGGCCAACAGCGCGCCATTCAGCTTTTTGCTGGAATCGGTGGTGGGTGGCGAGCGTTTTGGCCGCTACAGCTTCATTGGCTTGCCCGCGCGCACACTGTTGCGCGCCAGCGGCTTCGGCCATGCGGCGCGCACCGAGGTGGTGACAGACGGTCTGGTGGTGGAAACCAGCCACGCCAATCCGCTCGAATTCATCGCCGATTACCAGAAGCGCTTCAAGGTCGCCTTGCAGCCCGGCATGCCGCGCTTTTGCGGTGGCCTGGCGGGCTACTTTGGCTACGACGCGGTGCGCTACATCGAGAAAAAGCTGCAAGCCACCTGTCCGCCCGACGAGCTGCGTTGCCCTGACATTTTGCTGCTGCAATGCGAGGAACTCGCTGTCATCGACAACCTGTCGGGCAAACTGTACCTGATGGTCTATGCCGACCCGGTGCAGCCGCAGGCCTACCAGCGCGCCACCGAACGCCTGGCACAACTCAAGAAGCTGCTTGACCAGCCGGTGCACGCGCCGCAGGTGCTGGCCAGCGCGGGCCAGCCCGCAGTGCGCGACTTCGCCAAGCCTGACTACATCGCTGCCGTGGAACGCGCCAAGGAGCTGATTGCCGGTGGCGACTTCATGCAGGTGCAAGTGGGCCAGCGCATCAGGAAGCCCTACACCCAGTCGCCGCTGAGCCTGTACCGCGCGCTGCGCTCGCTCAACCCCAGCCCCTACATGTACTACTACAACTTCAGCGGCGCCACCGCCGACGGCGCTGACTTTCATGTGGTGGGTGCCAGCCCCGAGATTCTGGTGCGCCAGGAGCAGGTGCTTCAAGACGGCCAAGCAGTGCAAAAAATCACCATCCGCCCTCTGGCCGGAACGCGCCCGCGCGGCGTCACGCCGGAGGCGGACAAGGCGGCCGAGGTGGAGTTGATCAATGACCCCAAGGAACGCGCCGAGCACGTCATGCTGATCGACCTGGCGCGCAACGACATCGGCCGCATTGCCAAAATTGGCAGTGTCAAGGTCACCGATGCCTTTTGTGTGGAACGCTACAGCCATGTGATGCACATCGTGAGCAACGTCGAAGGCACGCTGCTGCCCGGCATGACCAGCATGGACGTGCTCAAGGCCACGTTCCCGGCCGGCACCCTGACCGGTGCGCCCAAGGTGCACGCCATGGAGCTGATCGACCAGCTCGAGCCCACCAAACGCGGCCTGTATGGCGGCGCCTGCGGCTACCTGAGCTACGCCGGCGACATGGACGTGGCCATTGCGATTCGCACCGGCATCATCAAGGACCGGATGCTCTATGTGCAGGCCGCAGCCGGGGTGGTGGCCGACAGCGTGCCCGAGATGGAGTGGCGCGAGACCGAAGCCAAGGCGCGGGCGCTGCTGCACGCCGCTGAGCTGGTGGAAGAAGGACTGGTGTGAAACGTTTGACGCAGCAAGTGCGGGCCTGGTTGCTGCTGGCATTGGCGTTGGTGGCCATCGGCGCTTTGATGGCTTGGAATCTGCTGAATGAGCGCCTGCGTATCGAGGCGAATGAGCTGGAACGCCTGACCATGCAAAGTAAAGTGGTGGAGGACAACCTGACGCGCCAGCTCAACGCCATCAACCTCAGCCTTCTGACAATCGAGCAGGACTTGCCGCGCTGGCAGAGCAGCCCGGCAGGGCGTGCTGAGGGGCAGAAAGCCCTGCGCAGCATGGAGGCCGCCATGTCCTCTGTGCGTACCTTTGCTGTTTTGGATGCGCAGGGCATCGTGATTTATTCCAACCACGACGCGCTGCTGGGTCGCAATTTTTACCAACGCGAATATGTGCAGGTGCCACTCAAGGCGCTGGACCCGAAGCAGCTGTATGTGAGTCCGCCCTACAAATCGGTGCTCGACAATTACCTGATCAGTCTGACGCGTGTATTGCTCGATGAAGGGGGCCGGTTTGCCGCTGTCGTGCTCGCCAGCATTGACCCGATCGACATGGATATTTTGCTCAACTCGGTGCGTTACAGCGAGGACATGCAGGCCATCCTGGTGCACGGTGACGGCAAGATATTTCGCAGCGTGCCTGCGCTTGATGCCGCGATGGAGCAGGCCCTGCTGGCACCCAACGCCTTGCTGGGGCAGCACTTGCGCCATCATTCGCCGGCCAGTCATGTCAACGGTGCGGTTGTGGTCAGCACCGACCAGCGCCTGAGCGTGATGCACACGATTGCGCCTGAAGCCCTGATGATGAACAAACCCCTTGAAGTGGTGCTGACCCGCGCCAAAGAGCCGCTCTTCGCGGCCTGGCAGCGCGACCTGCTGACACAAGTCGGGGCCTACCTGCTGCTGGTGCTGGTCAGCCTGTTTGGCATGTCGATGTACCAGGGGCAACGCACCCAAAAAATCATGGCGGCCAAAAGGCTCAAGCTGGCCACCGAAGCCAGCGGCGTGGGGATCTGGGAGTTTGACCTCATCAACAAAAACTACCAGTGGGACCACACCATGTTCGAGCTGTTCGGCGTCGATCCCAGGACGGCCAGTCCGCGCAATGACGACTGGATCAAGCTGCTAAGCGCCGAGGAGCTGTTGCGCATGCGTGAGGCGACACGCGCCACCATCCAGAAGAATCAGCCGTTCAGCATGACGTTTCAGATTCGCCGGCCCGATGGCGAGGTGCGTTTTATGCGCAACCGGGCGGCGCTGTATTCCGATGACCGCGGGGTGCCGCGGCGCCTGATCGGAGCCACCGAGGACGTGACCCAGCGCATGGCGCAAGAGGCCGAACTGCGCGTGGCTGCCGCAGCGTTTGATTCGCATGAAAGCACGCTGGTCACCAATGCCGCGGTGGAGATTTTGCGCGTCAACCCAGCCTTTACCGCGCTCTTTGGCTACACCTCGGAGGAGGCAATCGGGCTCAACCCGCGGCTGATCAAGTCAGGTCGGCACGACGCAGATTTTTATGCGGCCATGTGGGCTGAGCTGATGGCGAACCACAGCTGGCAGGGCGAAGTGTGGAATGTGCGCAAGGACGGCGTCGAGTTTCCCTGCTGGTTGTGTATCACGGCGGTGCGTGATGACGCTGGCGTGGTGACCCATTACGTGGCCACCCACACCGACATCACGCTGCGCAAGGCCGCCGAGGACGAGGTCAAGCGCCTGGCTTTTTTTGACCCGCTCACCAATCTGCCCAACCGGCGTCTGCTGTCAGATCGGCTGCGTCAGGCCGTGGCCAAAGTCAAGCGCGAGCATGGCCATCTGGCCCTGATCTTTGTTGACCTTGACAAATTCAAACCGGTCAATGATCGCCATGGCCACGCGGCGGGCGACCAACTGCTGCAAGCCGTGGCGCACCGCCTGCGCACCTGCGTGCGCGAATCAGACACTGTGGCGCGCGTCGGTGGCGACGAATTTGTGGTGCTGCTGACCAGCATCAGCCATGCGCAGGATGCGACGCAGGTGGCGCAAAAAATACACGCCGCGCTGCGTGCGCCCTTTCATTTGCCCACGGGACAAAGCGTGCGGATCTCAAGCAGCGCCGGGGTCGCCCT
>JAABQI010000069.1 GCA_011391545.1 Rhodoferax sp. | reverse complement strand
TATTGAAGTCTAGCATTCATGCGGGTTTCAAGGCATCTTTCAATAGACGCCAGCCCCCATACGTACTGACAAAGGCCGCTAAGGACATACTCTTAGCGGCCTTTTTCTTTGGAAACTCAATACCTTAACTTGCAACGACGTACAAAGGCCGCTATTGACAGCTAACCCAAAGTGGGGGAGCAATGGGGGGAATGAATGGGGGGAAGCGGCCTGCCGGAGGCCGGTCCGCCTGAGCTGTGGGTTGCACCTTCTGAGGACATAACGAAATGCATGGCGAAGTCACGCATGGCAATCGGTGCGGACCGTTCGACAACACACAGACCGGCGGCGCTTCAACCCGCATGATTTGCCTGCGTGATGGCGTCAGGCATGAACAGGATGGCGCTGCTCAGACCGCGCCTTGCAAAAGGCGCTCACCCACCAGGAAATCACATTGGCTTATCAAAGCGTCAACCCCAACACCGGCAAGGTGCTCAAGACTTTCGAATCACTGAACGACGCCCAGCTGGAGACCTCACTGGCCGTGGCCGAGTCCTGTTTTCAGACATGGAAACACAAGAGCTACGCTGAGCGTGCCGTCATCCTCAACAAGGCTGCAGCACTGATGCACGCCCATGTGGACGACTTTGCACAACTTGAAACGCTTGAAATGGGCAAGCTCATTACCGAAGCGCGTGGTGAAGTCAAGCTCAGCGCCGACATATTGGCCTACTACGCCAAGAACGCCGAGGCCTTTCTTGCACCGGAGAAATTGAACCCCAAGGTCGGGCAAGCCCACATGGAAAGCAGCCCGCTGGGCGTGCTGCTCTGCGTCGAACCCTGGAATTTTCCCTACTACCAACTCGCCCGTGTGGCCGGGCCACAGCTGATGGCTGGCAACACGCTGGTCGTCAAACACGCCAGTTGTGTACCGCAATGCGCCATCGCCTTCGAGAAGCTGCTGCTTGATGCGGGTGCGCCAGCGGGTGCTTACACCAACCTGCTGATCTCGCACGAGCAATGCAACCAGGTCATTGACGACCCACGCATCAAGGGCGTGGCCCTGACCGGCAGCGTCGAGGCAGGTCGCCAAGTGGCAGCGCGTGCCGGGCAGAACTTGAAAAAATCGTGCATGGAGCTGGGCGGCAGCGACGCCTTCATCGTGCTGGCTGACGCCGATCTCGACAAAGCCATCCCCTGGGCTGTCTGGGGCCGCATGTACAACGGCGGCCAGACCTGCTGCGCCGCCAAGCGCTTCATTGCGGAGGCATCAATTGCCGACGAGTTCTTGGCCAAGTTCACGGCCGCACTTAAAGAATTGCAGCCTGGCGACCCGATGGAAGAAGCAACCACACTCGGCCCGCTGTCCACCGAGGGCGCATTGCTGCAGTTGCTTGAGCAGGTGGACGCCGCAGTAAAGGGCGGCGCCACGTTGTTGATGGGCGGGCAGCGCATTGACCGGCCGGGCTCATTCATGCAGACCACCATCCTGACCAACATCGCGCCAACCAATCCGGCGTTTCGCGACGAGTTCTTTGGCCCGGTGGTGTCGTTCTTCTGTGTTCCTGATGAAGCGGCCGCCATCGCACTGGCGAACGACTCCGACTTCGGTCTGGGCGGGTCGGTCTGGACAAAGGACGAGGCGCGCGGCAAGCGCGTAGCCAGCCAGATCGACACCGGGATGATGTTTGTCAACAACATCGACTGGACCGATGCCGAGCTGCCGTTCGGCGGCATCAAGCATTCAGGTTACGGGCGTGAGCTGGGCAACATGGGTATCCAGGAATTCGTCAACAAAAAGCTGGTCCGCACCACACAACTCGCCTTTCCGGCATAACCGATAAACGTCAAGAAAGTCACCATATGAACACGCTTAACAACACACCCGCATCCACCCAATCCCCCGTCTGGTTCATTACCGGCTGCTCCACAGGCTTTGGCCTGGCGCTCGCCCGGCAAGCCATCGAATACGGTTACCGCACGGTGGTCACCGCACGCGATCCCGCCCAACTGAAAGACTACGCTGACACCGCGCATGTGCTGGTGCTCAAACTCGACGTCACGGATCAAGGCCAAGTGACAGAGGCCATCCAGGCCGCTGAGCGCCGCTTTGGCGGCATTGACGTGCTGGTGAACAACGCTGGCATTGGTTACTTCGCGGCCGTTGAGGAGGCTGAAGAGGCCGAAGTGCGCAAAATGTTCGAGGTCAATGTGTTTGGCTTGAACCGCATGGTGCAGGCGGTGCTGCCTGGCATGCGCAAGCGCGGCAGCGGTTGCATCGTCAACCTCTCGTCGGTGGGCGGCATTCGCGGCTTTCCGGCGCTGGGCCATTACAACGCCACCAAGTTCGCGGTTGAAGGTTTGTCCGAAGCGCTTTGGCAAGAGGTGGAGCCAATGGGCATCAAAGTGATGCTGGTGGAACCAAGCGGCTTTCGCACCGACTGGGCCGGGCGCTCCGCCAACGAGAGCAAAGTGCAGATTGCCGAATACGCAGCCACGGCGGGTGCGGTGCGGGCTGCCGTGCGCACCTCTTCCGGCGAGCAGCCGGGCGACCCGGTGCGGGCGGCCCAGGCCATCGTCAAGGCGGTGGCGACTGGAAACCCACCGCACCACCTGTTGCTCGGCAACGATGCCTTCAACGGCGCGATGGCCAAGCTCGAAGAATTGCGCAAGGACTTCACAGCGGGGGAGGCTGCCGCGCGCGGCGCTGATTTTCCGAAGGCGGCACCCGCTCCGTCCGCCTGAGGCCGCACCGGCCAAGCAACTCCCACCTGATTTGAAACCAACCAAGGAATCCACCATGACACACAAGATGCAAGTCGCCCAGGTCGAACAATTCGGCCAATCATTGGTACTTAAAGAGCTCGATATTCCGACACCCGGACCGGGCCAGATCCTCGTCAAGACCGAGGCCTGTGGCGTCTGCCACACCGACCTGCATGCGCGCGACGGCGATTGGCCGCTCAAGCCCGCATTGCCGTTCACCCCTGGCCACGAAGGCATCGGCATTGTGGTGGCACTTGGGGAGGGTGTGACGGCGGTGAAGCAAGGTGACCGCGTCGGCGTGCCGTGGCTGTATTCGGCCTGTGGCCATTGTGAATTTTGTCTGGCTGCAAAGGAGACCGTTTGCGCAGAGGCACAGTTCGGCGGCTACACCAAAAATGGCGGTTTTGCCGAGTACATCATTGCCGACCCAAATTACGTCGCGCACATTCCCGCCGGGCTGTCAGCGGTGGATGCAGCACCGTTGATCTGCGCCGGCATCACCACGTACAAAGGCATCAAAGAGACCCAAGCCAAGCCGGGCGAATGGATCGTTATCTCGGGCATTGGCGGACTCGGACATCTGGGCGTGCAGTACGCCAAGGCGCTGGGCCTGCACGTTTGCGCGGTCGACATCGACGACGGCAAGCTTGACCACGCCAAACGCCTGGGTGCCGACGCGGTGGTCAACGCCAAGCACGGCGATCCGATCGCGGCGGTGGTGAAAGCCACCGGTGGCGGCGCCCACGGGGTGCTCATCACCGCGCCTTCTTTGCCCGCGTTCAAGCAGGGCGTGGGCATGACGCGCAAGTGGGGCACCTGCGTGTTGGTGGGTATTCCGCCGGGCGAGTTCCCCATGCCGCTGTTTGACGTGGTGGCCAACTGCATCACTGTGCGTGGCTCGTTTGTAGGCACCCGCCGTGACATGGCCGAGGCGCTGGCATTCGCCGCCGAAGGCAAGGTCAAGGCCGACATCGAATTGCAGCCGCTGTCGGCCATCAACACCGTCTTCGAGCGACTGGCACGCGGTGAGGTGCCGTCGCGTGTGGTGATCGACTTCTCGAACCGCTGAACTGCGGCCCGTCCGGCGTCGTGGACGTCCGGTAGCGGGCAACCCGACGCACCGAAACTGTAGTGTTTACAGCTATAAGAGGCCACAATCCGAGAATGAGCACAACCCAACACTACCTTAGCGAAACCGAAGCCCCGGCCCGTGCCGAGGTCGATGCCCTTGCCGGCCTGACCTTGCTCGAATTCGGCACCGACTGGTGCGGCCATTGCCGTGCCGCCCAGCCTGCACTGGCTGAGGCGCTGTCAAAACACCCGCAGTGGCGCCACCTCAAGGTTGAAGATGGCCCAGGTCGCCCGCTTGGGCGCAGCTACCGCGTCAAGCTCTGGCCTACGCTGGTGCTGCTGCGGGACGGGCAGGAAGTGGCGCGCTTGGTGCGCCCAACGCAAGCCGCCGACATCACGGCCGCGCTGAACGTCACATAAGCGCTCCAGCCGCTGTTGTCCAAGCTGCACCAGAATGCTTAATGTTTAGGCAGCCGCCGCAAACCCAGGACTGGCGCCGCCTTCAAGAGTTGTCCCGAAAGTTATCAACAGCTTGAGCCACAGTTGATGGTGACAAGTTCGTCGAGCGCGGACCGCGCTTTGATTTTCGGTAGGCAATCACGTCTTCAGGGGTCAGGCCGCGTTCTGGGGCATGGATTCTGTGCCACAGTTCTTCTTCGGGGGTAGCATCGTTTAAACCGATGAAGTGAGCCATCTTCCCGTCTGGCTGCTTAACCCAACTACTCCAGGTGACGCGCCTTGGATGCATCAGCTTGAAATCCAACGGCATGACAGGTTCACCCTGATACATGCGCGCATCCAGCAGCGCAGCCTGGGCCGTCAAAAACTGGCTGAATTCTTCCGGGTAGGGTTGCCGCTGATTTAGTGCTGACATGCAATTGAACTCATTCACCGAGGGAGTGAGACCACTTTATCACCGCTGGCAAAAATTGAAACACCAATCGGCCTGCGGTGACAGCAACGCAGCTTGAATTCAACCGGTCGATGCAACACACTAGAAACTGCATATGCAGCAGTCGTTAACTGCAACCCGCTTCGAGCCCAACGCGGCCCTTACATTTTCCTGGACAAGGCCACATTGCTGACATTGCTTGCGCCAGTGCGCCAGTTGCTCTGGCAAGACGTTTGAATAACCTGTTCCAGATCAGTTGCGTTATGTTTGACAGCGCACAAACTGTCGCTGACTTTTCCGTCTACGCTCACACGTTATGGCGCTTCCGTTCACAGTCGAACAGTTCTACGGTGTTTTTCGTGGCCACAACGCGGCCGTCTGGCCAGCGCAGTGGTTCCTCGTTGCCCTGGCCTTGGTGGCAGTGGGGGCGGTGCTGAGGCCGCAACCTTGGTTAGACGTTGTCGTCTTCATCTGGCAGGGGGTGATTCGACGCAGGCTCTCCTTCCGGTGGGTGCCAGGACTGAATGCCATGGCTGGCGTCGCGCTCATCGCCTTCGCCCTGGTGGTGTACCCGGTCTGGTCGGCCTGCGCCGGTCATCCCTATCCGTCGACGCCGACCTTCGGCCTGCCGTGCCCGACGACCATCTTCACCATCGGCCTGTTGTGCTTCGCTGTGCCACCTTGGCCCCGTCCAGCCACAACACGCAGTGCTGGAAGTTTGCGCTCGATGCCAACAGCCGGTCAATCAATATCCTGCCCGACCCGACCCGACCCGACCCGGCGCGCCGCTGCCCTGCGGTGGACCCGGACGACCATCACGCCTTTGTCTCGCTGGGCTGTGCTGCCGAGAACCTGGTCCAGGCGGCGCTCGCCCACGGCCTCAAGGGCGAAGCGCAGTTCGACCCAGCCAGCGACGCGGTGCGTGTGACGCTTGAACCCACGCAAGCCCAGACCACACCAATGTTTACGGCCATCCCCCTTCGCCAATGCACACGCGGTGACTACGACGGCAAGGCCTTGTCCGGCGAAGAACTGGCGCTGCTGCAGCGCGCCGGCAGTTCTGAGACCGTGCGCCTGCTGCTGCTGACGGAGCGCCCGGCCACGGAGCAGACGCTGGACTACGTGATGCAAGGCAACACGGCGCAGTTGGCCGACGCCGCCTTCGTCAAGGAGCTGAAGGACTGGATCCGCTTCAATGGCGCTGACGCCGTTCGCCTGCGCGACGGGCTCTACAGCGTGACTTCCGGCAACCCGAACATCCCGTCATGGATTGGCGACCTGGCCTTTCGCTGGCTGCTGTCCGCC
>JAABQI010000068.1 GCA_011391545.1 Rhodoferax sp. | reverse complement strand
CGACTTCGAAGGCGCGCAAACCTACAGCGAAAAACCGGGTCACAATTTTGCCCTGAATGCCACGTTTGCCGACATCAAGGCGCAGGACTATGACGCGCTGGTGCTGCCCGGTGGCCGTGGCCCGGAGTACCTGCGCACCTACCCGGCGGTGGTCGCCATGGTGCGGCACTTTTTTGACGCCAACAAGCCGGTCGCGGCCATCTGCCACGCCGCGCAGTTGCTGGCCGGTGCCGATGTGCTCAAGGGCCGTTCCTGCTCGGCTTACCCGGCCTGCCAGGTCGAGGTCGAGCGCGCCGGCGGCACCTATGCCCAGATTCCGATTGATGGTGCATTCACCGAAGGCAACCTGGTCAGCGCACCCGCGTGGCCCGCGCACCCGGCCTGGATTGCGCAATTTCTGGCGCTGCTCGGCACCAAAATCACCTTGTGATGCGTGCCGGATTTCTGGTTTGTCCGCATTGACGCACGCCCGCTGCCGGTGCATGCTGGGGCGTCTTGTGTTCATCCGGGGAGCCCATCATGTGCCAGGTTTTCATCAATGCCGATCCTCATCTGTACCAATGCCGCGTGCGCTCAGTGCGCCTGCATGGCGTTGCCACCAGCATCCGGCTGGAAAACCTGTTCTGGAATGTGCTTGATGACATTGCCCGGCGCGACGGCATGCGCGTGCCGCAACTGTGCACCAAGCTCTACGATGAACTGATCGAAGCCCGTGGCGAGGTGGACAACTTCGCCTCGTTTTTGCGGGTGAGCTGCGGACGCTACCTGGCGCTGCAGCTTTCGGGCGGCATTCCGCAAGACGCGTCAATCCCGGTGGCCAGCCTCAACGCCCAGCGCGTGCTGGCCACCGAGCGCTGGCCGTTGCCACGGCTGGCACCTATGAGCGTCGTTCAACCCAGTGTGAACAAGGCGCGGGCCGCATAACGTGAAAGCACATCGTCGCTGCGCACCTCGCAATCACGCTGTTCTTTCGTCATTGGGGGGGTGACTTGGCAACCATGCAAGTCAGTTGAGCATCATGCTCAGTTGACGCCGGTACTGCGACACCAGCGCCGCCTGCGGGTCTTCCTGCACGGTGGTTTTGCCCAGCACCTCGATGCCGCCAGCCGTTTTGCCGGTGGCCTGCGCCGCCGCCTTGGGCTTGGGCGGGGTCAGCAGTTCCAGAATGGCGACAAAGGTTTTGCGCGGCGCTTCGTCACCCCATTTTTTGTCGCGCATGATGATTTCCAGCAACTCGTCCATGGCCGCAGTCCACTCGCCCACGGCCATCAGCAGGCGGGCTTTGGCAAAGCGGGTGTCGAAGTCGCGCTTGTTGAGGGCAATTTTTTCGTCAAATTGTTCGATCGTCCAGGCGGCAAAAGGGCTGGTGGCTGAATATTGAATCGCATTGAGCCACTGCGACAGGGCTTCAAAGCGCAACTGGCGCGGAATCTCGGTGAGTTTGGGGGCCAGCGTGGCCTCGGCTTCTTCCAGGCCGCCCAGTTCGATCAAGAGTTTGATGTAGTCATAACGGGCGTCGTCGTTGCCGGGGTCGGCGGCCAGCGCATCGGCCAGCTTGGCCAGCGCCGCCTCGGTGTCGCCTGCCTGCAGCAGTTCCTGGGCGGCATCGGCCTCGGCTTCCGCAACCAGTTCGCCCTCGCTGGGCAGGTGTTTGTCCAGAAAGGCGCGCACCTGGGTGGCGCTTTGCGCGCCCATGAAACCATCGGCCGGCTTGCCGCCCATCATCAAAATGCAGGTGGGAATGCTGCGGATGCCAAAAGCCTGGGCCAGTTGCTGCTCCTGGTCCGAGTCGATCTTGACCAGCGTGAAGCGGCCTGCATAGTCCACCTCGAGCTGTTCCAGAATGGGCCCGAGCGACTTGCACGGGCCGCACCAAGGCGCCCAGAAGTCGATCAGGATCGGCTGGGTCATGGAGGCGGCAATGACCTCGGTTTCAAAATTTTGCAGGGTGACTTCAATCATGTTGTTTACTCGCAGGGGTCAAACGTAGAATTCAGGCATGAACTCTACACAAATCGGTGTGCTCATGGGCTCCAGCTCTGACTGGGACACCATGCAGCACGCAGTCCATATTCTCCAACAGTTTGGCATCAACTACGAGGCCCGGGTGGTCTCGGCGCACCGCATGCCCGACGACATGTTTGCCTACGCTGAAACCGCAGTAGGCCGGGGCCTGAAAGCCATCATTGCCGGAGCCGGTGGCGCTGCGCATTTGCCTGGCATGCTGGCGGCCAAAACCACGGTGCCGGTGCTGGGCGTGCCGGTGGCCAGCAAACACCTCAACGGTGTCGATTCGCTGCACAGCATTGTGCAAATGCCCAAGGGCATTCCGGTGGCCACGTTTGCCATTGGCGCGGCGGGTGCCGCCAACGCCGCGCTGTTTGCGGTGGCGATGCTGGCCAACTCCGACATCGTGCTGCGCGCCAAGCTGGAAGATTTTCGCGCCGAGCAAACCCAGATGGCGCGCGGCATGACGCTGCCGCCCAAGTTATGACCGGCCCGGTGTTGCTGCCCGGTGCGACCGGGTTGAACGGCAGTGGCCAGCAAACCACGCTGGGCGTGATGGGTGGTGGCCAGCTGGGCCGCATGTTCGTGCAGGCGGCCCAGGCCATGGGCTATTTCACCGTGGTGCTCGACCCCGACGTCATCAGCCCGGCCGGGCTGGTCAGCCATTACCACATCAAAACCGACTACTTGGACGAGCAGGGCCTGACGCAACTGCTGCAGCGCTGCGCTGCCGTGACCACCGAGTTCGAGAACGTGCCAGCGGGTGCTTTGGTCACCCTGGGCGCAGCCCGACCAACAGCGCCCAGCGCCGATGCCGTGGCCATTGCGCAAGACCGCATCAAGGAAAAGGCGCATCTGGCGCGCAGTGGCGTGCCGGTCGCGCCCTATGCGGTGATTGAAACGGCGGCGCAACTGGCTGCGGTCACCAATGACTTGCTGCCCGGCATCCTGAAAACCGCCCGCCTGGGTTACGACGGCAAAGGCCAAGTGCGCGTAAGCAGTCGCGCTGAACTGGCCGCCGCCTGGGATACTTTGAAAAACGTGCCCTGTGTGCTGGAGCAAATGCTGCCGCTGGCAGCCGAGTGCTCGGTGATCGTGGCGCGCGGCTGGGACGGCGCCTGCGTCAATTTCGCACCGCAACTCAATTTGCACCGCGACGGGATTCTGGCCGTCACCGAGGCCTACGCGGGCAATATGCTGCCAGCGCTTGCCGATCAGGCGGTGGCAGCGGCACGCACAATTGCGGAAGAATTGAACTACGTGGGCGTGCTGTGCGTGGAATTCTTCGTCTTGCAGGAGGGCTCGCCCGAGCGCGCCAAGCTCGGTGGCCTGGTGGTGAACGAGATGGCGCCGCGGCCGCACAACAGCGGGCACTACACACTCGATGCCTGCGATGTGTCGCAGTTTGACCTGCAGGTGCGCACCCTGGCCGGCCTGCCGTTGACGCAGCCACGCCAGCACAGCGCCGCCGTGATGCTTAATTTGCTGGGCGATTTGTGGGTGGATGGGGCCACGCCCGCGTGGGACCAAGTGCTGGCCTTGCCGGGCGCTCACTTGCACCTGTACGGCAAGCTCAAGGCCAGCAAGGGCCGCAAGATGGGGCATTTGACGGTGACAGCCGCCACGCCCGAGCTGGCCCGCAGCACGGCGCTGGCGGCGGCCAAAATACTGGGCATTTCGCCGTTTTGAGCGGCTGCACCAAACGCATCCCGTCATGGCGAGCGCAGCGCGACCATTCATGCCATGATTTTGCCCGGTAATGCACCTGAATCCATAGCACAAGCCGCTCATTGCATCAGGGCAGGCGGCTTGCTGGGGTTGCCCACAGAAACGGTGTATGGCCTGGCCGCCAATGCCGACGACGATGCCGCCGTGGCGCAAATTTTCAAAGCCAAGGGCCGTCCCGCGGACCATCCGCTGATCGTGCATGTGGCCGACGCCAGCGCGGTGGCACATTACGCTTCTGAGGTGCCGGAGTTTGCCCGCCAGCTGATGGCCGCTTTTTGGCCCGGCCCGCTCACCCTGATCCTGCCGCGCCGCCCCAGTGTCGCCAATGCCGCCGCTGGCGGCAATCCCACCATTGGCTTGCGCTGCCCCTCGCACCCCGTGGCGCAGGCGCTGTTGAAGGCGCTCATGGATTGCCGCGCTGCGCTCGGAACGACAGCCACTTCTTCGGGCCCCGCCATTGAGAGCCCGCTGAATCAGGCGCCGACACCGCCCTCGGATCTTGAGCCTGAACCCGTCATTGCGAGCGCAGCGCGGCAATCCATCCCTTTGCCCGTCTGGGGCCTGGCCGCCCCCAGTGCCAACCAGTTCGGCCGGGTCAGCCCGACCACGGCGGCGCATGTGCAGGGTGAGTTTGGCGACGACCTGCTGATTCTGGACGGCGGCGCCTGCAGCGTCGGCATCGAGTCCACCATCATCGACTGCACCCGTGGCGCGCCGGTGCTGCTGCGCCCTGGGGCCATCACGCCGGAGCAGGTGCAAGCTGTTTGCGGGCTGAAGGTGCTATCGATCGACGATTTGCTCGCTCAGGAAGCGCCTGCTCCCAAGGCCTCCGGGACACTGGAGTCCCATTACGCGCCGAAAGCCCAGGTGCGGCTGATGACTGCCAAAGACTTGCAGACTTCACTGGACCTGCTGGGTGCTGGCACCAGTGACAAAGCGTCGAAGGGTGGCTATCTGGTGGCGACCTATTCGCGTGTCATCCTCAAGACCGCCAACGATCAGGTGCTATGTCGACGCATGCCCGATGACGCCGCAGCCGCGGCGCAGCAATTGTTTGCGGTGCTGCGCGCGTTCGACGCGCAAGGCGTCAAGCTGATCTGGATCGAATCCCCGCCCGCCAGCATGGAGTGGGACGGCGTGCGGGATCGCTTGCAGCGGGCTTCAGCGCGCTGAACAACCTGCCCGCACCCTTTAGACAAAGAAAAAAGGCGCCTCAGGCGCCTTTAATCAGAGTGGGTTGCCGCCTGTCAGAGCCAGCCGGCCTGACGCAGGTTGGTGGTGACCAAATCAGCCAGCAATTTGTAGCCGTATGGCGTGGGGTGCACGGTGTCGGCAAACAGGTACTTGGACACATCACCAGGATTCACGTTGCTCGCGTTGCAGACCAGCGAACTGCCCAGGGCGTTGGGGCTCGGCGCTGTCAAATTGCAGGCAGTTCCAGTCACATTGCTGAGCCCGGAGCCAGCCGGGTCGGCAATTTGACCGCGGCTGTAGTTAAAGACATCGACCACGCGGACGCCAGCAACGCCTTGTAGCTCGTAGGCCAGCACGTCATTGAACCAGATGACCATGTTGAGGATGAGTCCCTGCGTTTCCGGACTTTGCGCGATGGCCGAGGGGGTCGAGCTGAGATCGGGCAAATTCAACACCGCAACATACCTTGCGCCTTTGCCCACGATCTGGCTTTTGACGTAGCCGGCCAGTTGCTTGCCAGCCTCGCCCATGGGAAGAACAGCCTCGGCGGCACCATTGTCCTTGGCGTAGGCAGCACCAGCTTGCGCTGCAGCAGCGCTTGCAGCAGCCACGATAGGTGTCGGGTCAATCGGCAAAGTCACCCCCGGCTGCGCTGATGCCGCAGTGACAGCCGCAGTGACAATGCTGGTGGGCGTGGCGCCGGGAGCCGCTGCTGCGGTTTTCACCGCCGTACCAATGGCCACGGCAGCAGCAGGTTGGTCAGCAGGATTGGGTACCAGCGCAACGAGACCACTCACCAGTGCATTGCCAAATGCAGCCTGACCAGCCGCTGTTGCATTGGCTACCAGGGCATCGAGCAATCTGAACGCGTCATTGCCACCGGCCAACACGGTCACCAGTTCGGTGCCGCTGAAACTGCCGCCAACGGCAGCCAAATGGTTGCCGATCTGGGTCACGACCGGCACCGTGAGTTGTCCGAGAGTGGCATTGGCGCCTCCGAGCAGTTTGTTGCCTGGCCCGACAGGATCGGTCACACGCGCGCCACCCTGGGCGTAACCGAAGCAGCCCGCATGGTTGACGACAGGAATGGAAAATCCCTTGGATGGATCGCCATCCAG
>JAABQI010000078.1 GCA_011391545.1 Rhodoferax sp. | reverse complement strand
GAATGCGCATTTCGCCCGCACTTAGAAACAGGTCCTTGGGCAGGATCTTGCCGCGCGCAATGCCGGTCATGTCGGGAATGACGCACTCGACCTCATGGATGCGGTGTTGCTGCAAAAACTGGGTGATGGTGTCGTTCATGTTGAGGTGGCTATGCTCTGCGCATTTGCCTTTTGTGATCAAATTAGTTGATATGATAGGTTATTATCGTCAATTTATGACTATTTTGATCAAATAGTTGAATTGCCCAGGGCGCTTGGCTAGGATTTTGGTGGCGTGCCAGCACAACAGATTTCCAAACCGATACAGGTTTCAGACCCGAAAGATCCGTTCACGGCAGGCAGTCTTTGGGTTGTCCAGTTCGACTCCAATTTCAAGATCAATTGATGGGTTTGACATTCTTCAATGCGGTCCGGGAACATCGTGCTGTTTGGCGTCGCACAGACCGCGTCGGCACCTCCGATTAAAGTGATGTGCGATGAAATACTTCATGATCGGGTAGTTCCACGGTGCACTGCGAAACTACCCGAAGCTGCGGGGCACGGCCCTGCCCGCACCACTGCGCCGGCAGGCTGAGGCGGCACCGGGCTGACCCTATGGGATTTTGAACAAGGAAAAACCGATGAAATTGCTGTTCTGGTTCGCCCTGCTTTTGATCATGCTGGTGGCGACATTCGTGGGCCTGTCTGCCTATGGAGCCAGGCGCTGGAGCGACCGCACGCGTGCGCTGACCCACAGGCTTGATGCGGCCCGGTTCAACGACAAGGCTCAGGCGCTGCCCATGGCGCGCTACGACGCGCGTGAACTCGCCGGCTTGCCCGCTCCGGTTCAACGTTACTTCCGAGCGACGCTGAAGGATGGTCAGGCCATGATCAGCGCCGCCACGATCAACATCGCCGGCACTTTCAACCTGTCTGCGACGGGCCAGCAGTGGAAGCCGTTCACGTCGCAGCAACGCGTCATCACCCGTCGCCCGGGCTTCCTGTGGGACGCCAAGATCGCGATGCTGCCCGGGGTGACAGTGCGCGTGGTCGACAGCTACATCGCTGGCAAAGGTCTGCTGCAAGCGGCGATCCAGGGCTTGTTCACCGTGGCCGACATCCAAGGTGACGGCGAGATTGCCCGTGGCGAATTCATGCGCTTCTTCGCTGAAGCGGCCTGGTATCCGACCGCGCTGCTGCCCAGCCAGGGTGTGCGCTGGGAGGCGGTCGATGACACTTGCGCGAATGCCACGATGGTGGACGGTCCCATCACGCTGACCCTGCTGTTCAGGTTCAACGATGCCGGTCTGATTGCCTCGTTCCGCGCAGAGGCGCGTGGCGCGGGGGTGGGCAAGGCAATGGTCATGCTGCCGTGGGAAGGTCATTGGTCCAATTACCAGGTGATCGACGGCATGACCGTGCCGTTCACTGGCGAGGTGGCCTGGCTGCGGCCTGAGGGCCGTCAGTCCTATTTTGTCGGCACCGTCACTTCACTGGCCTACGAGTTCTCGCCATGACGCTTGACGGGTGGTTTTGGCTCCAGCATCGCGGCGGTCGTGTTGCTCAGCTCCACAGCCTTTGACGCCCGTTTGACTGACGATGCGCCACCAGGCGGGGCTACCGTAGGCATCGTTCACTGTGGTTCCAAACTCAACTCCGGGTATTCGCGAGACCATCCGCTCAGGCAACCCGTTCCATGAAAAGAAAAGCCGCCCTTTGAGGCGGCTTTTACGCAAGTAAAAAAACTTACTTGGCGCCCGGCACCTTGCCTTCAACACCCTTGACGTAGAAGTTCAGCCCACCCAGGAACTTGTCGTCAGCCACGCTGTCCTGGGCCACTTGCACTTTGCCGGCGTTGTCGGTGATCGGTCCTTTCCAGATGACGAAGCTGCCGTCTGCCAGGCCTTTCTTGACCTCTTCCACTTTGGCCTTGGTCTCGGCGGGAACGTCTTCAGCCATCGAGACGATGTCGATCGCGCCTTCCTTAACACCCCACCAGGAGTGGGTGCCGGCGCCAGCTTTCCAGCTGCCGTCCAGTGCTTCCTTGGTGGCCTTGATGTAGTACGGGCCCCAGTTGATCACGGCCGATGCCAGGTGGGCCTTGGGGCCATAAGCGGTCATGTCGGAGTCCCAGCCAAAGGCGCGTTTGCCCTTGGCCTCGGCGGTCTTGAGCACGGCCGGAGAATCGGTGTTCTGGAACAGAACGTCGGCACCGCCGTTGATCAGGCTGGTGGCGGCCTCGGTTTCTTTGGGTGGGTCGAACCAGCCGTTCACCCACACCACTTTGGTCTTGACCTTGGGGTTGCTGCTCTGCGCGCCGAGCGTGAAGGCGTTGATGTTGCGGATCACTTCCGGGATCGGGATCGAACCCACAACGCCCAGCGTGTTGGACTTGGTCATGGCACCGGCAATCACCCCCGCCATGTACGCGCCTTCATAGGTGCGGCTGTCATAGGTGCGCATGTTGTCGGCCTGCTTGTAACCGGTGGCATGCTCGAACTTGACGCCCGGGTTGTCTGTGGCCACCTTGAGCATGGGCTCCATGTAACCGAAGGTGGTGCCAAAAATGAGCTGGTTGCCCTGCCCGGCCATGTCGCGCAGCACGCGCTCGGCATCGGCCGACTCGGGCACGTTTTCGACGAAAGACGTGACAATCTTGTCGCCAAATTCCGCCTCCAGCGCCTTGCGGCCGTTGTCATGGGCAAAGGTCCAGCCGCCGTCGCCCACCGGGCCGACATAGGCAAAGGCAATTTTCAACGGCTCGGGCTTGGCCTCTGGGGCAGCAGCCACCGGCGCGGGTGCAGGTGCGGGAGCGGGCTCTTCCTTCTTGCCACAACCCACCAGCGCAGCAGCGGCCACGGCGGTAAGAGCGGCTGCTTTGAGCAGCGAACGTTTTTGCAGATCAGTCATGAAGTTTCCTTATCAAGGGACGGGTTGGACAGAGAGAAAAATGGAATTATGGACCTGAACACTCAAGCGCCCGGGTAAAACGGCTTGCCCAGGCTGGTGGGCATGTTGATGCGAATCCACTGCGGGTTGCGCGAAATCAGCGCCAGCACAAGAATGGTGGCCACATACGGCAGCATGCTCAGGAACTGCGGCGACACATCGACGCCGATGCCCTGCAGGTGAAACTGCAGCATGGTGACGCCACCAAACAGGTAGGCCCCCAACAGCACGCGGGCCGGGCGCCAGGTGGCGAAGGTGGTGAGCGCCAGCGCAATCCAACCTTTTCCAGCGACCATGCCCTCGACCCAGAGCGGCGTGTAAACGATGGCCAGGTAAGCCCCGGCCAGGCCGCACAGCGCCCCACCCGCCACCACGGCCAGCAGCCGGATCAGGCGCACCGGGTAACCCAGCGCGTGGGCCGACTCCGGGCTTTCGCCCACGCTGCGCAGCACCAAACCGCCGCGGGTGCGGTACAGGAACCAGATCAGCGCCAGCGCCAGCAATACCGTGAGGTAGACCAGCGGGTGATGCCGAAACAGCGCCGGGCCAAACCAGGGAATGTCCGACAGATAGGGAATGGCAAAGCTGGCACGCTCCGGAATTTTGGCCTGCACAAAACCTGTGCCGACGAAGGCCGAGAACCCGGTGCCAAACAGGGTGAGCGCCAGGCCGGTGGCGTACTGGTTGGTGTTGAGCCAGATCACCAGCACGCCAAAAATCGCCGCCAGCAAGGCGCCCACGGCCATGCCCGCAACAAACCCCATGATGTCAGAGCCGGTGGTGACCACGGTGGCAAAACCGGCAATGGCCGCGCACAGCATCATGCCCTCGGCGCCCAGGTTGACGATGCCCACTTTTTCATTGATCAGCAGACCCAGCGAGGCGATGGCCAGCACCGTGCCCGCATTGAGCGTGGCGGCCAGCAGCAAGGCGTAGGATTCCATCACTTGCTCCACTTCAGACGGTAATTGACCAGCGTGTCGCAGGCCAGCAGGCTGAACAGCAGCAGCCCCTGAAACACCCCGGTGAGCGACTTGGTGAGCCCCAGGCGCGACTGCGCCAGCTCGCCGCCAATGTAAAACATGCTCATCAGGATGGCTGAAAACACCATGCCGACCGGGTGCAGGCGACCGACAAAAGCCACGATGATGGCGGCAAAACCGTAACCCGCCGGCACATAGGGCGTGAGCTGGCCGATGGGGCCGGCCACCTCCAGCGCACCGGCCAGGCCGGCCGCGCCGCCCGACAGCAGCAGCGCCGTCCACAGCGCCTTGCGCGACGAGAAACCGGCGTAGCGCGCCGCCGCCGGGGCCAGCCCGCCCACCTGCAGGGCCAGACCGGCGCGGGTGCGAAACAGAAACACCCACAGCCCGGCCACGCTGAGCAGCGCCAGCAGCGCGCCAATGCTGACGCGCGAACCGTCGAACAGGCGCGGGATGCGGGTCACCGCCTCAAAGGTCTTGCTTTGCGGAAAGTTGAAGCCCATCGGGTCTTTCCAGGGTCCACCGACCAGATAGCTCAGCACCTGCACTGCCACATAGACCAGCATCAGGCTCACCAGAATTTCGTTGGCGTGAAAGCGGTCGCGCAGCAGCGCCGTGATACTGGCCCACAGCATGCCGCCCAGCACTCCAGCCAGCAGGATGGGCAGTACGATCCAGCGGCTGCTGTCGGCGTTGGCCATCAAGGCAATGCCGCCGGCAAAAATGGCGCCGATGATGTACTGGCCTTCAGCGCCGATGTTCCAGACGTTGGAGCGGAAACACACCGCTAGACCCAGTGCAATAATCAACAGCGGCGTGGCCTTGACCAACAGTTCACCCAGGGCGTAGGCGTTGTGGACGGGCAGCCAGAAAAACATCTCCAGACCCTTGAGAGGGTCCTTGCCAAGCGCTGCGAACATCAGCGCGCCCATCAGCACCGTGACCAGCAGCGCCAGCAACGGCGAGCCATAGGTCCAGAGTTTGGAGGGCTCGGCGCGCGCTTCAAGCTTGAGCATGCATCGCTCCTGGCTGGCTGGCTGCATCGTTGGCGGCAGACGCCTCGAGTTCGGCAAGATGCTGCTGCACCTCGGGGTCCCACAGTCCGCTCATCCATTCGCCAATTTTTTCGACTGTGGCCTCGGCCACCGGCAGCGAGGGCGACAGCTGGCCCTTGGCAATCACGTGAAGCCGATCGCTGACCTCGAACAACTCCTCGAGCTCCTCGCTCACCACCAGCACCGCGCAACCGGCATCGCGCAGCGCCAGGATTTCGCCCCGGATTTGTGCCGCCGCCCCCACGTCAACGCCCCAGGTCGGCTGCGAGACGATGAAAAGTTTGGGCCGGGCATCGATCTCCCGGCCGACAATAAATTTCTGCAAATTGCCACCCGAGAGCGAACGCGCCAGCGCGCGCGGGCCGCCGGCCTTGACGTTGAACGTCTTGATGAGTTGCGCGGCGTGCTGCTCCAGCGCACCCACCTTGATCCAGCCACCGGCAAATTTCGGCAGGGAGATGGAGCCGGTCCGCGTCAGGAGCAGGTTGTGCGCCAGGCTCAGGGTCGGCACGGCGCCGCGGCCGAGCCGCTCTTCCGGCACAAAGTGCAGGCCCAGCTTGCGGCGTTCGCCCGGATGCAGGGCCGAGACATCGGTGTCACCCATGCGAATGCTGCCCTTTGGCGCGCGGCAGTCTTCGCCCGACAAGGCAAGCATCAGCTCTTTTTGACCATTGCCGGAGACACCGGCAATGCCCACCACCTCACCGGCGCGCACCTGCAAATCAATCCCCTCAAGGTCCACGCCGAACTGGTCCTCACGCGACAGGGTGAGCCCGTTCACGTCCAGCACCACGGCACCTGCCTGCTGCGGGCGGTGCTGCAGTTGCGGCGGTTCGGCACCGATCATCATGCGTGACAAGGAGGCGTTGGACTCCTCGGAGGGGTTGCAGACACCGGTGACCTTGCCGGCGCGGAGCACGGTGCAGGCGTTGCACAACTCGCGTATTTCATGCAATTTGTGGCTGATGTACAAGATGCTGCAGCCCTCGCTGGCCAGCTTTTTCAACACCACGAAGAGCTTTTCGACCGCCTGCGGGGTCAGCACAGACGTCGGCTCGTCCAGAATGAGCAATTCCGGGCGCGTCAGCAGGGCGCGGATGATCTCGACCCGCTGCATCTCGCCCACGCTCAGGGTGTGCACCGGGCGCTCGGGGTCGATGTCAAGGCCGTACTCGGTGGCCTTGGCCACGATGCTGGCGGTGACCTGATCGAGCGAACTGCGCGCCAGGCCGAGCCAGACGTTTTCGGCCACGGTCAGGGTGTCGAACAAATTGAAATGCTGAAACACCATGCTGATGCCGTTGGCCCGCGCATCCTTGGGGTTGCGGATCTGCATGACCTGGCCGTTGATCCTGACCTCGCCGGCGTCGGGCTTGACCGAGCCATAAATGATTTTCATCAGGGTGGATTTGCCGGCGCCGTTTTCACCGAGCACCGCGTGGGTCTCGCCGGGCATCACCGTCAGGCTCACGTCACTGTTGGCGACCACGCTGGGGTAGCGTTTGGTGATGCCGGACAGTTGAAGACGGGGCGTGATCATGAGCAAATTTGTCAATTGGGTGAGGTCCTGTTTTTACCAGCAAAAGGCCTTGAAATCTGGATTGTTGCGCTGACCATGGATCATGACCCGTGAAAAAAACCTGCAAGATCAATGCCAACCCTCAGCCACCGCATGAGGGTCGGGTATGACATTTGCTCTATGCTTGTGGCCGTGGTGCCACGGATCACCATCCACCTTTAGCCTGTGAGTGCTTTCATGAACACACCCCTCCTGCAATTTGTCTGGCGAGGCGAGATCGTCACCCTGCAGCACGTCCCGCCCACCCGCACGCTGCTGCAGTTGCTGCGTGAAGACCTCGGCCACAGCGCCACCAAGGAAGGCTGCAACGAAGGCGACTGCGGCGCCTGCACCGTGGTGCTGGGAGAGTTGCAGGGTGAGCACATCAACTACCGCGCCGTCAACAGCTGCATCAAAATGGCGCATGCCGTCGATGGCATGGCACTGTGGACGGCCGCTGATTTGACCGCTGCTGACGGCACAGCGCACCCGGTGCAACAAGCGCTGCACCAGTGCCACGCCAGCCAGTGCGGTTTTTGCACCCCGGGCTTTGCCATGAGCCTGTTTGCCCTGTACCAGAACCAGGTGATAAAAGGCCAAGCTCTCAGCCGCACCCAGGCGCAGGAGGCGCTGTCGGGCAACCTGTGCCGCTGCACGGGTTACCGGCCCATTCTGGAGGCGGCACGGCAGATGGTCACCCTGCCCCGCGTGCATCAGGACGAGGCGCGTTTACGCGAACTCCTGGCACGCATTGCGCCCGGGAAAAGCGAGCCAGCGACCCCTCCTGTCTACGCAGCACCAACCCATCTGCGTGCGCTGCTGGCAGCACGTGCCGAGCAGCCGCAAGCCCAACTGGTGGCCGGTTGCACCGATGTGGGCTTGTGGGTCAACAAGATGCACATGGATCTTGCCCAGGTGCTCGATGTCACGCGGGTGGCTGAACTCATGACCATCGAGGTGCAGGACGGCCACACGGTCATTGGCGCCGCGGTCAGCCTGAACGACGCCTTTGCCGCGCTGGAAGTGAATCGGCCGCAATTGCACGCCTTCTTCAGCCGCTTTGCCGGCCTGCCGGTGCGCAACGCCGGCACGCTGGGCGGCAATGTTGCCAACGGCTCACCCATTGGCGACAGCATGCCGCTGTTGATCGCGCTGCGCGCCAGCGTGGTGCTGCTGAGTCTGCGCGGCCAGCGCGAACTGCCGCTTGAGGCGCTCTACACCGGCTACCGCAAAAACGTCATGGCGGCTGACGAAGTGCTGGCCTTCATTCGCGTGCCACGTCCACAGCCTGGTGAGTTGCTGCAGGTTTACAAGGTGTCCAAGCGCACCGAGGACGACATTTCTGCGGTTTGCCTGGCGATCAACGTGCAGCTGCAGGATGGCCAAGTCACCCAAGCCTCGATCGGCGCGGGCGGTGTGGCGGCCACACCGGTGCGCGCCGTGCAAACCGAAGTAGCGCTGCAAGGCCAAGTCTGGACGCAGGACACGGTCGACCGGGCCATCACCACCTTGCGCGACGAGTTTCAACCGATCTCGGACATGCGCGCCAGTGCGGCCTACCGCAGTGCCGTGCTGGGCAACCTGATGACGCGGTTCTGGCTGGAGAGCCAGGGCGTGCCGGGCGTCAGCCTCGATGGCTTGGCCCTGGAAGGAGAAAACACATGAACACCCCCTTGTCCGAACACCCTGAACCACGCGCGGCCAGCGGCGCCTCCCACCCGCACGAAAGTGCGGCAGCCCAAATTGCCGGTGCGGCGACTTACATCGACGACATTCCCGAAGTGCGCGGCACGTTGTACGCGGCACCCGTCCTGTCCAGGGTGGCGCACGGCCGGCTGCTCGGCGTCGACGCACAGACGGCGCTGGCCCTGCCCGGTGTCCGTGCCGTGCTGCTGGCGGCGGACGTGCCGGGCAGCAAGGTGCTGGCCGCCTTTGCCGGTGATGAACCCGTGTTTGCCCAGGACACGGTGCAGCACGTCGGCCAGGTCATTGGTCTGGTGGTGGCGGACAGCGTGATGCTGGCACGCCGTGCGGCACGGCTGGTAACGCCGCAGATTGAGCCGCTGCCCGCCATCCTGGACGTGCGCGCGGCCCTCAAGGCGCAAAGTTTTGTGCTGCCACCCGTGACGGTGCGCCGGGGCGACGCGGCGCAGGCCCTGGCACGGGCAGCGCACACCCTGCAGGGCACCCTCGAGGTCGGCGGCCAGGAGCATTTTTACCTGGAAGGTCAGGTCGCTTATGCGTTGCCGCAAGAACAAAACCAGTGGCTCATCCACAGCAGCACCCAGCACCCGGGCGAGGTGCAGCACTGGGTGGCCCATGCACTCGGCATCGACAACCACGCGGTGACGGTGCAATGCCGGCGCATGGGCGGCGGCTTTGGCGGCAAGGAAACGCAGGCGGGCCATTTGGCCGTTTGGGCGGCGCTGGCAGCGCACAAGTTGCAGCGACCCGTCAAGCTCCGGCTCGACCGCGATGATGACTTTCTCATCACCGGCAAGCGCCATCCGTTCAGTTTTGAGTACCGCGTCGGGTTTGACGACAGCGGCCGGCTCTGCGGCCTGCAATTGCAGATGCTGGCGCACTGCGGCTTCAGCGCCGATTTGTCGGGCCCGGTGGCGGACCGCGCCATTTTTCATGCCGACAATGCCTACTTTTTGCAGGACGTCGAGATCACCTCGTACCGCTGCAAGCTCAACACCCAGAGCCACACCGCGTTTCGCGGCTTTGGCGGACCGCAGGGCATGATCATCACCGAGGCCATTTTGGGCGACATCGCGCGCCATCTGGGGCTGGACCCGCTGACTGTGCGCCAGCGCAACCTCTACAGCGATGAGGCCCAACGCAACACCACGCACTACGGCATGCAGGTGGAGGGCAACATCCTGCAGCCCCTGATCTCACAGCTGGCGCAGACAGCCCGGTATCAGCAACGCCGCGCAGCGATCGCCAAGTGGAACCAAAGCAGCGCCGTCATCAAGCGCGGCATCGCCCTGACGCCGGTCAAATTTGGCATCAGCTTCACCGCCACGCTGTTCAACCAGGCCGGCGCGCTGGTGCATGTTTACCTGGACGGCAGCGTCATGGTGAACCACGGTGGCACCGAGATGGGGCAAGGCCTGCACACCAAAGTGGCACAAATCGTGGCCGACGAGCTGGGTGTGCCGATCTCGAGCGTGCGGGTCAGCGCCAGCGACACCAGCAAAATTCCCAACGCCTCGGCCACAGCCGCCTCGGCCGGCACCGACCTCAATGGCCGCGCCGCCCAGTTTGCCGCGCGCCATGTGCGCGACAACCTGGCGGCGTTCGTCTGCGGCCTCGACGGCGTGGGCGCCGGCGCCGTGCAGTTTGCTTCGGGCCTGGTGATCACGCCCAAAGCCACGCGCAATTTCAAGGACGTGGTGGCGCAGGCCTACGCCAACCGCATCCAGCTCTGGAGCGACGGCTTCTACCGCACGCCCAAAATCCATTACGACAAGACCACCTTGAGCGGACGACCATTCTTTTACTTTGCCTATGGCGCGGCTTGCACCGAGGTGGCCATCGACACCCTCACCGGTGAAAGCCGCGTCTTGGGGGTGGACATCCTGCACGATGTCGGCCGCTCGATCAATCCGGCCATCGACATCGGCCAGATTGAAGGCGGCTTTGTGCAAGGCATGGGCTGGCTCACGTCGGAGGAACTGGTCTGGAGCGACACAGGTGTGCTGACGACACACGCGCCCAGCACTTACAAAATCCCCACGGCTGGCGATGTGCCAGCCCATTTCAAGATCGACTTATGGCCCGAGGCCAACACCGAGGACAACGTGTTTGGCTCCAAGGCGGTGGGCGAGCCGCCGTTCATGCTGGCCATCAGCGTTTTCGAGGCATTGCGCGATGCCGTGGCTCGGGCGCGCGCCGACGGGCAGGCGGTGCAATTGAACGCACCCGCCACGGCAGAGCGGGTGTTGTGGGCCCTGCAACTTAATCGGTTGGGGTCAGAGCACGTCGCTGCGCGAGTGGTCTGACCCGCAAGGTTTCAAGTTGGTTGGGGTCAGAGCACGTCGCCTTGAGTGGTCTGACCCGCAAAGTCTCAGACGCCGGCGAGCGAACGCAGCGCGTTGGGATTCACCAGATTGAGCACACGGCCGGAGCCGCTGATCAGGCTTTGCTCGCGCAGATGGCGCAGCACGCGCGAGAAAGTTTCGGGTGCGATGCCCAGTTGCACCGCAATGCTGCGCTTGCGCTGGTGCAACTCCACCGCCATCTGGCCCTGGGCGCCGGACCGGGCATGGCTCAGCAGCCATTCGGCACAACGCGCCTCGGCATCCTTGGCCAGCCGGCTCACGGCGAACTCGGTTTGGTGCCGGTGCGCCATGGCCAGGTCGGTCAGCACAGCCTGGGCGGCTTCAGCCAGGTCGGCAATGCCTTTGCGGAAATCGTCAATGCTGACCAGGCGCAGTTTCACCGGGGTGTCGGCCAATGCGTCCACCAGATGGGGCAAATTGAGCACGGCCGAACTCGCATCAAGCCAGCAGGGACCTTCGAGCACGCCAATCTGGTGCTCCATCACGCCGCGCTCCAGAATGCCCAGCGCGACCCGCCCGCTTTCAATGTAACTGACCCACTTGGACGCTACACCGCGCTGCAGCAGACACTGGCCTCGTGGCATATTTTGAGGCTGGGCGCTTGGATCAATGGTATTTACGGTAAACATAGGCGCTACTTTGCAACGCCGGGACCGGCAAAAGCTTGAGGAATGTCAATGAATATTAAAAAACCCAGCTACAGCTAGGGTTTCTCAAACCTGACGACCAGCACCCCCGGCCAGAAATCAACTGGCCTGCGCTACTCGCCGAGGTAAGCCGCCCGCACCTTGGGGTCGTGCAGCATGGTTTTGGCGTCACCCGTCATGGTGATCAGGCCCGAATCCATCACATAGCCGCGGTCGGCAATGGCCAGCGCGCGGCTGGCGTTTTGCTCCACCAGCAAAATGGTGACACCCTGGGCATAGACGTCGCGCACCACTTCGAAAATTTTGTCCACCATGATCGGCGACAGGCCCATCGACGGCTCGTCCAGCAGCAACACCCTGGGGCGGCTCATCAGGGCACGGCCCATGGCCAGCATCTGCTGCTCGCCACCGCTCATGGTGCCCGCCAGCTGGTCACGGCGCTCTTTCAGTCGCGGGAAAATGGTGAATACCTTGTCAACATCCTGCAGAATCTCGGCATGGTCGTTGCGAATGTAGGCCCCCATCTGCAGGTTTTCGATGATCGTCATGCGGGTAAACACACCACGGCCTTCGGGCACCATGGCCAGCCCCTGCTTGACCAGATCCCAGGGGCCCTGGCCCCGGATGCTCTTACCCAAATACTCGATGTCGCCATCGTTGATGGGCAGTGAGCCGGTGATGGCTTTCATGGTGGTGGTTTTGCCGGCCCCGTTGGAGCCGATCAGCGACACCAATTCGCCCTCGTGAACTTCAAAATCCACGCCCTTGACGGCCTGGATGCCGCCGTAAGCCACTTTGAGGCCTTTGACTTTTAATAATACTTCGGCCATGTCAGTGTCCTCCGGTGCCCAGGTAGGCTTCAA
Source organism: Rhodoferax sp. (assembly GCA_011391545.1). GTDB lineage: Bacteria > Pseudomonadota > Gammaproteobacteria > Burkholderiales > Burkholderiaceae_C > Rhodoferax. The sequence goes on along the minus strand of JAABQI010000078.1, from coordinate 19,174 downwards.
TCACTTTTTCGTTGCGCTGCACATCGGCCGGCGTGCCTTCGGCAATCTGCTTGCCGTAGTCGAGCACCGTGACGCGGTCGCACAGGCCCATGACCAGTTTGACGTCGTGCTCGATCAGCAAGATGGTTCGGTTGTCGTTGCGGATCTTGTCGATCAGCTCGCGCAGCATCACTTTTTCGGTGCTGTTCATACCGGCCGCGGGCTCGTCCAGCGCGATGAGTTGCGGGTCGGTGGCCAGGGCGCGCGCAATTTCCAGGCGCCGCTGGTCGCCATAACTCAGGGTGCGGGCTCTGTAGTCGGTCAGGTTGCCAATGCCCACATAGTCCAGCAACTCCTGGGCGCGCTGGGCAATGGCGGCTTCTTCAGCCTTGAAACCGGGCGTGCGAAACACCGCGCCGAGCAAACCGGAATGGGTGCGCACATGGCGTCCCACCATCACGTTTTCCAGCGCCGTCATTTCGGCAAACAGGCGAATATTCTGGAAGGTGCGCGCAATGCCGGCCTTGGCCACCTCATGCACCGCCGTGGGCTGGTAGGGCTTTCCAGCCAGCTCGAAAGTGCCGGTGTCCGGGGTGTAGAGCCCGGTGAGCACGTTGAAAAACGTGGTTTTGCCAGCGCCATTGGGGCCGATCAGGCCGTAGACCTGGCCGCGCCTGATCTGGATGCCCACATCGCTCAAGGCCTGCAGGCCGCCAAAGCGTTTCGATACGCCGGCTACATTGAGTACGGTGTCTGTCATGTCATTTCTTCTTGGGTAGGGCCGCGTCAGCGCTTGGTGTTTTGCAGGGATTTGCCATGCTCCGGCGATGGCCACAAACCGCGCGGACGCAGCAGCATCACAGAAATCATGGCCAGCGCAATCAGCAACTGCCGCAGGATCGACGCATCAAGACGGCCGCCGGTCATGTTTTGCAGCGGCCCGGCCACATAACGCAGCACCTCGGGCAGGGCGGACAGCGCCACCGCACCCAAAATCACACCCGGCAGGTGACCGATGCCGCCCAGCACCACCATCGCCACAATCATGACCGACTCCATCAGCGCAAAGGATTCTGGCGAAATAAAGCCCTGGAACGAGGCAAACATGGCACCCGAGACGCCGCCAAAGGTGGCGCCCATGCCAAACGCCAGCAGCTTGAGGTTGCGGGTGTTGATGCCCATCGCCTTGGCGGCAATTTCGTCCTCGCGAATCGCCATCCAGGCGCGCCCCACGCGCGAGAGTTGCAAGCGGTGCGAGATGATCACGCTGATCACGACCAGCGCCAAAAAAAGGTAATAGTAAAGTGAAACTGAAGCCACCTCAAACCCGGCCACCTCCACCTTCTTGCCGAAGCTCAGGCCAAAAAAACTCAGCGAGTCAATTTGACCCAGCCCCTTGGGTCCGTTGGTGATGTTGACCGGATGGTCCAGATTGTTCAAGAAAATACGAATGATTTCGCCAAAGCCCAGTGTCACGATGGCCAGATAGTCACCGCGCAACCGCAGGGTGGGCGCCCCCAGCAACACCCCAAGCAACCCCGCCAGGCCGGCCGCCGCCGGGATCACCAGCCAGATCGGCAAGTGCAGGCCGTCGGGAAACATGGCCGCGATGGCCGGAAAGGTTTCGAGCAGGTGCGGCGAGGCCAGCAAAGCATACATGTAGGCGCCAATGGCAAAAAATGCCACATAACCCAGGTCGAGCAAGCCGGCATAACCCACCACAATGTTCAGGCCAAGCGCCAGCAGCACGTACAGCAGCGCCATGTCGGCAATGCGCACCCAGGCGTTGCCAAAACCTTGCAGAATCAGCGGCAGCACCAGCAAACCCAGGGCAGCCAGCAAAAAAGCAATGATCTTTTTTTGTTGTGTCATGGTTTCGTCTCCTCACGCCCTGTCCGCAACTCGCTCACCCAGCAAGCCCGAGGGCCGCAGCGTGAGCACAATGATCAACACCACAAAGGCAAAAATGTCCGAGTAGTGACTGCCCAGCACACCACCGGTGAGCTTGCCAATGTAGCCCGCGCCCAGCGCCTCGATCAGGCCCAGCAGGATGCCACCCACCACCGCACCGCCCAGATTGCCAATGCCGCCAAAAACCGCTGCGGTAAAGGCTTTCAGGCCCGGCAAAAAGCCCATGGTGTGCTGCACCGTGCCGTAGTTGGCCGCCCACATGACACCGGCAATGGCCGCCAGCACAGCACCAATCACAAAGGTGGCCGAAATCACCAGGTCAGGCTTGACCCCCATGAGTGCGGCCACACGCGGATTTTCAGCGGTGGCGCGCATGGCTCGCCCGAGCTTGGTGTAGTTCACGAGGTACATCAAGGTGGCCAGCGACAGTGCGGTCATGCCCAGAATCAGCACCTGCGTGACCGAAATGACGGCGCCGCCGATTTCATACGGTGTGCCGCCAATCAGGTTCGGATAGGGTTTGTAATTGGGTTTCCAGATGATCATGGCCATGGTCTGCAGAAAAATCGACATGCCGATGGCGGTGATCAAGGGCGCCAGGCGCGGGCTGTTGCGCAGCGGCCGGTAAGCGATTTTTTCAATGCTGAAGTTGAGCGTGGCCGCCACAATGCAGGCGATGACCAGCGCGATCAGCAGAATGATCCAGCCCGGCGCGCCCGGCATGGACTCCTGCATCAAGCCAATGATGGTCCAACTGGTCAGGGCACCGACCATCAGCACCTCGCCATGGGCGAAGTTGATGAGGCCAATGATGCCGTACACCATGGTGTAACCCAAAGCGACCAACGCATACATGCTGCCCAACACCAGACCATTGATGATCTGCTGGATCAAGGTTTCCATATTTTTCTCCGATTTGTGGCCGGTTTCTGTGTCAACACTTTTGTTGACCCCTTCCACAGCCTTATGAGCCCTGCCAGCGAGTTAGCAATAAACCTGCCAACAACGTGTTTGAGTGGCGCGATTGTAGCCACGGGCTTGCCCCAAACAGGTGCTTGAAACACACGGGTTTACCCTTGCACAGAGCTGTTATGCAAGTCTGATGCCAGATCAACGCGCCTGCGCGTTTCGCTCCCTGAGGGCACGCAACTTTTCGGCGATCTTGATCTCCAGTCCGCGCTGCACCGGCCGGTAAAAGCCCGGCGCAGCCATGCCATCGGGCAGATAACACTCGCCCGCGGCGAAGGCATCGGCTTCGTCGTGCGCATAGCGGTAGCCTTTGCCGTAATCGAGTTCCTTCATCAGTTTGGTGGGCGCATTGCGCAACTGCATGGGCACCGGGCGCGTGCCGTCCTGCTTGACAAAGGCTTTGGCCTCATTGAACGCCTTGTAGACCGCGTTGGACTTGGGCGCCACCGCCAGATAGACCACGCACTCGGCCAGCGCGAGCTCGCCTTCGGGTGTGCCCAGGCGCTCATAAACCTCGGCCGCATCGAGCGCCAGGCGCAGCGCGCGCGGGTCGGCCAGTCCGATGTCTTCACTGGCCATGCGGACCATGCGCCGCGCCAGGTAGCGCGGGTCGACTCCACCGTCGAGCATGCGCACCAGCCAATACAGCGCCGCATCGGGGTCGGAGCCGCGCACACTCTTGTGCAGCGCCGAGATGGTGTCGTAGAACTGCTCGCCGCCCTTGTCATATCGGCGCATGCGCTCACCCAACACCTTGAGCAGCCAGACGTCGGTGATCTCGGCACGCTTCTCCTGCGATGCCGACACGGCGAGCGTCTCCAACGTGTTGAGCAGGCGCCGGGCATCGCCATCGGCGTAGGCCACCAGGCGCTCGATGGCCTTGGGCTCGATCGCGGGCAAGGCCTGCATGGCCTGGGCCTTGCTCACTATTTTCTGCAAATCTTCAACCGTCAAGGGCTGCAGCACATAGACCGCGGCGCGCGACAACAGGGCCGAATTCACCTCGAACGACGGGTTCTCGGTGGTCGCGCCGATAAAGGTGAACAGGCCGCTTTCCACATGCGGCAAGAACGCGTCCTGCTGGCTCTTGTTGAAGCGGTGAACCTCATCGACAAACACCAGCGTGCGCCTGCCCTGCGCCTGTGCCAGCTGGGCTTTTTCAACCGCCTCGCGGATGTCCTTGACGCCACCCAGCACCGCACTGATGGTGATGAACTGGGCATCGAAGGCATCGGCCATGAGCCGCGCGATGGTGGTCTTGCCAGTTCCCGGCGGCCCCCAAAAAATGCAACTGTGCGGCTGACCTGACTCGAACGCCAGCCGCAACGCCATGCCCTCGCCCAGCAAATGCTGCTGACCGACGACCTCGTTGAGTGTTTTGGGGCGCAGGCGCTCGGCCAGCGGCGTGTGTTGAGTTGGCAAAGGACCCATGGACCGCGATTGTGGCGCATCTGCGCCGGCCATCAGCCTTCAACCATTGACTACTGCCGGATCAGGTCCGCGCCCTTTGGGGTACTAAACTGGAAACTGCTCGCCGTCATGGGCGGGTTGGCCTTGAAGCCGGCGAAGGTCAGCACCGAACGCTGGCCAAAGTTGTCCAGAATCTCCAGCACCTCCAGCGTGGTCGCCTGCCTGGCGACGTCACCCGTTGCCCTGAAACCGACCCGCACCGACTGCAACTGGCCGTCTTTGGCCTTGGGCGTGGCCAGAACCCACTGCAAGCCGTCCTTGTCGGGCGCATCCGCCAGCACAAAATCAGCCTGCAGGGCCTGCACGTCCGCCGCCGAGGCGATCAGGGCGGCAGGCGTCGAGCCCAGCACTGCCGACTGCTTGCGCGCCGTGACCTGGTTCAGGTCCACATCATGCAGCCACAGCGTCTGGCCGTCGGCGACGATGGTTTGCACGAAGGGCTTGGCGTAGTCGAAGCGGAAACGGTTGGGCCGGGCAAATTCAAACTGGCCGCTGGAGGTCTTGACACGTGGCGCCTGGCCTTCGCGGGCGGGCGAGGTCACGACCTGGGTAAACGTGGCCTGGCCGGTTTTGACCGTCTTGACAAAAGACTCCAGGCTGCTCAGACCGCCAGCGCTGACGCCGCTGGCGTAAGAAATCGTTAAAAATGCCGTCAATAAAAATTGTTTCAAAACTGACCTTTTGCGTGTTGAAGGGAATAAGTACACAGCATGGGTTACCACGCTTTGCTCGCGATGACGCGTCTGGCGAAGCCTATTCGTTGCGGGCCGGCACCAGAATTTCACGCTGACCGCTGGTACTCATGCTGCTCACCAGACCGGCGTTTTCCATGTCTTCCACCAGCCGGGCGGCCCGGTTATAGCCAATCTTGAGGTGGCGCTGAACCAGCGAAATGCTGGCCTTGCGGTTTTTCAGGACCACTTCGACGGCCTGGTCGTACAGCGGGTCTTTCTCGCCGCCGCCACTGCCGCCCTCGCCCATGGCATCGTCGTCGCCTTCGACAGTACCACCTTCCAGAATACCCTCAATGTAATTGGGCTCACCCTGGCTTTTGAGGTAGGTCACAACCCGGTGCACTTCCTCGTCGCTGACAAAGGCGCCATGCACGCGAATCGGCAACCCGGTGCCGCTGGGCATGTAGAGCATGTCGCCCATGCCCAGCAGCGCCTCGGCGCCCATCTGGTCCAGAATGGTGCGGCTGTCGATCTTGCTGCTGACCTGGAACGCAATGCGGGTCGGAATATTGGCCTTGATCAGGCCGGTGATCACATCGACACTGGGGCGCTGGGTGGCCAGAATCAGGTGAATGCCGGCGGCGCGGGCTTTTTGTGCCAGCCGGGCAATCAGTTCTTCGATCTTCTTGCCCACCACCATCATCAAATCGGCCAGCTCGTCGATCACCACCACGATGTGTGGCAGGCGATCCAGCGGCTCGGGTTCTTCGGGCGTCAGGCTGAACGGGTTGCCAATGGATTCGCCGCGCGCCTTGGCCTCGTCCAGCTTGACGTTGAAGCCCGCCAAGTTGCGCACCCCCATCTTGCTCATGAGTTTGTAGCGTCGCTCCATCTCGGCCACGCACCAGGTGAGCCCGTTGGCGGCCTGGCGCATGTCGGTGACCACTGGGCACAGCAGGTGAGGAATCCCCTCATACACCGACATTTCCAGCATCTTCGGGTCGATCATCAGCAGGCGCACGTCATGCGCTTCAGCCTTGTAGAGCAGGCTCAGAATCATGGCGTTGATGCCCACCGACTTGCCTGAACCGGTGGTGCCGGCCACCAGCACATGCGGCATTTTGGCCAGGTCGGCCACCACCGGGTTGCCGACAATGTCCTTGCCCAGGCCCATGGTCAAGAGCGACTTGGCCTCGTGGTAAATGTTGGAGCCCAGGATCTCAGAGAGCTTGATGCTTTGGCGCTTGGCATTGGGCAACTCCAGCGCCATGTAGTTCTTGCCGGGGATGGTTTCCACCACCCGGATCGACACCAGGCTTAAAGAGCGCGCCAAATCCTTGGCCAGGCCCACAATTTGCGAACCCTTGACCCCGGTGGCCGGCTCGATTTCATAGCGGGTGATCACGGGGCCGGGCTGCGCCAGCACCACGGTGACGGTCACACCAAAGTCCTTGAGCTTTTTCTCGATCAGGCGGCTGGTCATCTCCAGCGTCTCGGGGGCCACGGTTTCCTGGCGCAACAGCGCAACATCGAGCAGGTCAACCTGGGGCAATTTGGTATCCGGCATCTCGCGGAACAGGGGTTTTTGGCGCTCCTTGGCCACGCGCGCGCTTTTGGGCGCTTCCGCCATCACCGGCTCGATCAGCAAGGTTTTGACCGGGTGCTCCTGGCGCTCCTGGCGTTCCTCGACCAGCACCTCTTCGCGTGCCCGCGCGGCTTCCTGGCCCAGTGAAAAGTCCTGTTCCAGCTCACGCTGTTCACGCCGATTTTCAATTTTTGAATAAAGCCAGGCTCCCAGCCGCTCGGCCAACTGACCCCAGGAAAACCTGAACACCAGCGCCGAACCCAGCACACCGGCCACGATGGCCACCAGCGCCGAACCCACGAAGCCGAGCCAATGCACGCCCAAAGGCCCGAGCCAGAATCCCAACATGCCGCCCACATGACCGGGCAACTGCGCCTCCAGGCTGTAAAAACGCGCCCATTCCAGCATCACGCTGCCGCCCAGCAGCAAAGCCAGACCGCTCCAGAAGGCGACATGCCAGCGCATGCGTGCCTCGTTCGCCGAAACATTCGCCGACGCATCAATGGCCCACTGCCCATGTCCGCGCAGCCAGCGCGCCAAGGCACTCAGCCAGACCCGCACACCGGCCGCCACGCACCACCAGACCGAGAAACCAAAGAGGTAATAGCTGGCATCGGCGATCCAGGCGCCCAGCTGCCCAACCAGATTGAGCGGCACAGCCACCGTGCCCGAAGTGGACCACGCGGGATCCTGCGGGGTGTAGGTGAGCAGCGCCATGATCCACAGTGCCAATGCCACAAAACCCAGGATCAAGCCAATTTCATTGGCAAAACGGACCAGGCCGGTGCGCGCAAGACCATCTTCTGACGCGGAAGGATTAAAAGTATTGAGTGAATAAGTCATTTCCGTTTTCTTTAAACTCGGGATTAATATACATGGCGCAAGCCCCCACAACCCAAGGTTTTAACATGACAGATACCCGACACGCCCAGGTTTTGATTCTGGGCTCCGGCCCGGCCGGCTACACCGCCGCGATTTATGCCGCGCGCGCCAACCTGAACCCGGTGCTGATCACCGGCATCGCCCAGGGCGGACAACTCATGACCACCACCGAGGTGGACAACTGGCCCGCCGATGTCGATGGCGTGCAGGGCCCCGACCTGATGCAGCGCTTTTTGGCCCATGCCGAGCGCTTCAAGACCGAGATTGTGTTCGACCACATCAACAAGGTCGATTTTTCCAAGCGCCCCTTCACCCTGACCGGCGACAGCGGCAGCTACACCTGCGACGCGCTCATCCTGGCCACCGGCGCCTCAGCCAAGTATTTGGGGCTGCCATCAGAAGAAGCGTTCATGGGCCGTGGCGTTTCGGGCTGCGCCACCTGCGATGGTTTTTTCTACCGCGACGAGGTCGTCTGCGTGGTCGGCGGCGGCAACACCGCAGTGGAAGAAGCGCTGTATTTGTCCAACATCGCCTCCAAGGTATACCTGATTCACCGCCGCGACAAGTTCCGCGCCGAGCCCATCCTGATCGACAAGATGATGGACAAGGTGGCGGCCGGCAAGATCGAGCTCAAGACCTTCAACACCCTGGACGAAGTACTGGGCGATGCCAGCGGCGTGACCGGCGTGCGCATCAAACATGTCGACACAGGCGCCACAGAGGTGCTCACGCTCAAGGGCTGCTTCATTGCCATCGGCCATGCGCCCAACACCGAGATTTTCCAGGGCCAGCTGGAAATGGCCGGCGGCTACCTCATCACCAAGAGCGGCAATCAGGGTTTTGCCACCCAGACCAGCGTGCCCGGCATTTTTGCCGCCGGCGACGTGCAGGATCACGTCTATCGCCAGGCCATCACCAGCGCCGGCACGGGCTGCATGGCGGCGCTGGACGCGCAGCGCTTTCTGGAACAGGCGTAAACACCGCCAGCGCCACGCCGCGAGGCCGGGCTATAATGCCGGGCTTTGCTGCTTATCCCGTGAGGGATTCTGGCGGCATTCGGGTTACCGCCACCCTATTCTTGGCGAGGTGAGGCCTCTGGCGTCAGTCAGGGCCGTTTAAAAGTATCGGAGTGTCCACATGGCACGCGTATGTGAAGTCACGGGCAAAGGCCCCATGGTCGGGAACAAGGTTTCCCACGCCAACAACAGAACCAAGCGTCGGTTCCTGCCGAACCTGCAATACCGCCGTTTCTGGGTCGAGTCAGAAAACCGCTGGGTGCGCCTGCGCATCTCCAACGCCGGTCTGCGTTTGATCGACAAAAATGGCATTGACGCTGTGCTCGCAGATTTGCGCGCCCGTGGTCAGGCCTAAACCCATTTACTGAAAGAGCATCATGGCAACCAAAGGCGGACGCGAAAAAATCAAGCTGGAATCGACAGCCGGCACCGGTCACTTCTACACGACTGACAAAAACAAGAAGACCACTCCCGAGAAATTGCTGATCAAGAAATTTGATCCAAAGGCTCGCAAGCACGTGGATTACAAGGAAATGAAACTGAAGTAATTCAGCGCTCATAACCCGTAAAAATGCCCGCTTGATGCGGGCATTTTTATGTCTGGGAAAGTCGCGCTGGCGCTTGAGTTTTAGAAGTCCACCGTGACGCTGGCGCGCAGCGTGCGAGGGCTTGCGGGAAACAGGTAAACGCCGCCCCAATAGGTGGTGGGCGCTTCGCGCCAATAGGCACGGTTGGTCAGGTTCTCGATGTTGAAGCGCCACAGCGTTGCTTTGCCCGCCATGCGCTGCGTGTAGCTGAGCCCGGCATCAAGTTGCCAGGCAGAGGGCAACTCAACGCTGCCGTCCACCGTCACTGTCTTGCCGTTCTCGAACGTGGCCAGGCCATTGAGCGACAGGCCAGGCAGTGCGGCGATCTTGTAGTCGGCAAACATGGAAGCCTTCAGGCGCGGCAGGTTGGTCACGCGCTGGCCGACCAGCGTCGGATCGACCGCCTGGGTGTACTCGGCATCGAGCGCCATCAGGCTGGCTTGCAAGGACAGCGCCGCATCAACGCGGCCGCTGGCGGCCAGTTCCAGGCCGCGGTGGCGCGCCGTCTTGGCACCGGCCACCTGCGTCGGCAACCCGTCCGGATCTGCTGCCGGCACATCGTCGCCATAGGGTTTGTCAACGCTGAAGGCGGCCGCCGTCAGCAGCAGCCGCGGATTGGCCTGCCATTTCATGCCGATTTCGGTTTGATCGCTCTTGAGCGCTGGCAGCACTTGACCTGCATTGGTGAATCTGTCCGCCCGATTGGGCACCACTTCGAGCTCAACGCCCTGGCCCCAGGACGCATACAGCATCGTGGTTGCGTTGGGCGACCAAGCCAGGCCGGCCCATGGCGTGGTCACTGTCTGCTCGTAAGACACCGCGCGCGAGCCATCGCTGCGCTCGCTGCTGCGCTTCAGGCGGGTGCTGCGCAAGCCCACAAACGACTGCACGTTCTGGCTCAGGTCAGACGTCAGCGTGGCATAAGCTGCCAGCGCGCGTTCGCGGCTGTCGGTGTTGAGGCTCGTCAGGGTGGGATCGGCGGGCAGCACGACCGGCGCGTAGATATTGGTGATCCCAACCCAGTTGTACGCCTGCATCGGCGCCAGGTCGGCGCTGGCGCTGCGCCCGTTCAAACCGATCCGGGTGGCGTGCTGCAGGCCGAGCGCCTGAAATTTGCCGTCCAGGCGGGCATCCCAACTCCAGAGATCACGCCGCTCGCCCTCGCTGCGGTAGTCATAGATATCCACATCGCCATTGGCGCACAAGCCGGGATAGACGTAGTTTGCCGCGCTGCTGCAGCCGTCCGGAAAGGCCAGGCGGTCATCAATGTCCAGGCGCTGCGTATTGACCGCCACGCGGGCGCTCCAGTTGGCATTGAGCGAATGGTTGAGCGCGACTTCGGCCGTCGTGCTGCTGGACTCGAACGGCTGCGACCACGACTGGTTGTTCAGGTTCAGGAGCGGGTTGACACCACTGGGCAGCGTGTCGCCGACGCCATCACCATCGCTGTCCAACAGGCCCAGACCGGGCACCGAGGGTTGACTTTTGCGATGGTATTCAAGGTTGGCCGTCACCGAGGTGGCCGGACTCAACGCACTGGCCAGCGCCAGGCTGAGCAGTTGGCGCGAACCATCGGCCTGGTCAAACTGCGGGCGCAGGGCTTCATCAACCAGGTTCAGGCGCACGCCGACCGCACCCAACTGTTGGTTGACATCGAGGTGCAGTTTGGCGCCGCCGCTGTCATTGGCGGACAGCGCCGCCGTGACAAAGCTGTCCTTCGTGGGCACCTTGGTGACATAGTTCACCAGGCCGCCCGGCGCCGAAACGCCCGACTGCAGGCCGGCCACGCCCTTGAGCACCTCAATGCGTTCCATGTTCTCCAGCGCAATCGGTGCGATGTTTGAGGTGGCCAGGCCATTGCGCGTGAAATTGCCGCTCTGATCAAGCAAGAACCCGCGAATCGACACGCTCTCGATGTAGCCGGTGGTGTTGTAGCTGTCGGCCAGCGAGGCGTCAAGCTTGATCACGCTGGACAGGGTTTGCGCAGCGCTGGCGCTGAGCAAGTCTGCGCCCAGCACCGTCACGCTTTGGGGCGATTTGGCCAGCGGCACACCAAAGCCGGTGACATCTGCGCTTTCGACATCGAGCAGCGGCGCGGTTCTGCCGGTCACGGTGACAGGCTGCAGGTTCTGCGGCGCGGTCTGGGCAAATGCGGGGAGGGATGCGCTTGCGGCGAGGGCCAGCGCGAGGGGGGACAGTTTTAAACAGAATGCCATCGAATTTCCTTTATCGACGGCAGGGCAGTGCACGTTCAGCCCGAGCAGAATGTCAGGCTGAGTTCAGCGACGCTTCCCTGCGCAAGTATTACCTTGATCAAGTTCCAGGGTGTTATCTCAGCCGATCCTCTTGCGAAAATCAGCACCCCTAGCGTGTACAGGACCGGTTTACACCGGCCTGATCAACAAATTGTAAACGAGCGTCGTGGCTTAGCCGCGACCCATCAGACCGATGACTCCGATCGCAATCAGATAAATGGCCACGATGTAGTTCAGCAGTCTGGGCATCACCAGAATGAGAATGCCGGCCACGAGCGAAATGAGGGGTGTCAGACTGAGGTTAAGGTTCATGAGTTATCCCGGGTAATTGGTTTTAAAAAATTAATCGCCGGGCAAGGATACGCCAACAGCTTGACGCCCGTCTGTGTGCCGCCGCACTGATTCGATCGCCGGCGACGTTGCACCGCGGCCGCCAAGGGCTGAGGCCACGGCTTGAGCCATACTGTGGCTTTTCACCCCCTCAGAAAGCAAATCAGATGGCAGGCCCGAGCACCGATTTTTGGCAGCAACGCTTCGACAACAACGAAACCGGCTGGGACCGGGGCAGTCCCAGCCCGCAGCTGCTGGCCTGGCTGGACCGTGGTGAGCTGCTGCCCTGCCGGATCGCGGTGCCCGGTTGCGGCACGGGCTGGGAGGTGGCCGAGCTGGCCCGGCGCGGCTTCGAGGTCACCGGCATCGACTACACCGCCGCCGCGGTGGCCAAAACGAGCGCGCTGCTGCAGGCGCAGGGACTCGATGCGGACGTGGTTCAGGCCGATGTGCTGAGCTACCAGCCGCAGCACAAGTTTGACGCCATTTACGAGCAAACCTGTCTGTGCGCCATTCACCCGGAGCACTGGCTGGACTACGCGCAGCAACTGCACCGGTGGCTCAAGCCTGCGGGCAGCCTGTGGGTGCTGTACATGCAGATGCTGCGCCCGGCAGCCAGCGAGCAGGGCGTCATCCACGGACCGCCCTACCACTGCGACATCAATGCCATGCGCGCCTTGTTCACCGAAAAGGCCTGGGTCTGGCCCAAGCCGCCTTACGCGAAGGTGGACCATCCCAACTTGTCACACGAACTCGCGGTACGTCTGCTGCGCCGCTAAGCGCACTGCAGCGCTTGACTACGGCTTTGCCGGATGCGCTGACTGGGCGGCAAGCAGCGGCGAAAACAACATTTCCTGGCCCGCGCGGCGCACCTTCACCGCGACCCCGTCACCCGGCTTCTTGCCGCCGATCACGATGCTCACATCGCCTTGTTCAGTCACGGGAAAGTTGTCAAGTGAAACAAAGGCATCACCGGGCATCAGGCCGACCTGCGCCGCGGGTGAGCCCGGCACCACCGTGTCGATGACGACCGCGCCGGCATCGAGCCGCATCAGCACACCCAGCTGCGCCTTCTGGTTCTTGATGGCATCAAAGGGAATCATCCAGGCGAAGTCCCCGGCAATGAGTGGAATTTCGGGCGTGTCGACGTCCATCATCAGTTCCTCCTTGTGCTCCTCGGGGATCGAAAGCTCCGTGGGCAGCACGATCACGTAGGGCCAGGCGGCTCGGCGCAGCACCTTGCGCGGCACGCCAATCCCGTGGCGCACATGGAAGGACCCGGCGATGACCACCATCTTCTTGCCCGCACCGGCGGGGCTGTTCAGGTAGTCCACGATGCGGCTGGCCATCGACTCCTCCCAGAGGATCTGGGTGCGGTAGAAACGGTCGAACATTTTGGCCGTGGCCTCGGCGCTCATACTAGAGGGTTTGCCGCCCGCCGAATGGCCCTTGAAAACGGCCTCGAGCAGCGCCCGCTGAAACGGGTCGGTAAAGTCGGTCTGCGGCACCCTGGCAGCAAGTTCAGGCGGCAGCGGCCCGGCACCGGCCTGGGCAAACTGTTGCTGGACTTCCTTTGATGGGTTGAGCGCCAGCACGTCTTGGCGGTGCTCGCGGGCAAAGTTCAAAATGCCGCGGTAGTGGCCGAAGTCGGAGCCCCAGTTGTCGTACCACTTCGACGCCTTGAGAAATTGCAGTTCGTCGAGTTCACCGCGCGACCAGCGGTCAAGCGCGCCTTGCTGCGGCTCGCGGAACATCTCCATGCCGATGGCGATCTGGCCCGGAAAACGTGTTTCCAGCGCTTCGATGACGCGTCGCTGCGCCTCGTGCGCCTGCAGGTTGGTGTGCATCTCGCCGATGTAGATCACCTTGGCTGCGGCGATCATGCCGATGGCCTGCTCGAAGTCCAGGGTGGTGCCGGTTGGCAGATGGATGATGTCGCCGGCCTTCAGGCTTTCGCTGAGCGGGTAAGGCGTCAGGCCATTGCTATCCGCCGGAACTTTTGCGGTGGAGCAGCTGCCCAACAGTGCGGTACCGAGCGCCAGAACGGCCAGAGATCGTAATTTCATCGTTATCGCGTGCGCCTTGAATGTGATTACAAAAACAGGATTCTTAAGCTATGAAGCGGCACTGCAGTTAAAGTTCCTCCCTGTATCATTTTTACGAGGCAAGCCTATGCGCGCAATTTTCAGCATCCTGGGCCTTCTGGTGGTGGTGGCTCTGGTGGGCTTTCTGGCCAAGAAGCAACTCACGGATGTGTCCAACATCAAAGTCCAGCCCCAGGACGGGGCGCAGGTGACCGCTCCACAAACGACACCGGGCTCGACGCCCCGCCAGCAAAGCGAACAAATTGGCCAGCAGGTCAAGCAGTCGATCGAAGCGGCCATGCAACAGCAGCGCGCCAAGACCGAGGACCAATGACAGTACTGTCATTGCGAACGAAGTGAAGCAATCCATGACTCCTGAATACATGGATCGCCACGCTTCGCTCGCGATGACGGTTCAAGCTCCGTGTGCGGTATCGGGCCGATGCGGTCTGCTCGCAATGACGAGCTACGCAATGGGTCTGGCTTACGCCGCCTGCAAAACAATGTCGATTTGCGCGCCACCCAGATCAGCCCGTGAGACAGTCAACTCGCCCTGATGGCTCGCCACAAGGTCTTTGACCACGGCCAGACCGATGCCGTGACCGGGCACCTGCTCATCCAGCCGCACGCGCCTGGCCAATACCGCACGCGGGTCGGCAAAACCCGGTCCGTCGTCACATACCCGGATACACAAGCGCTTGCCATCCACCCAGAGGCGAACCGACACACGTTGCCGCGCCCACTTGGCCGCGTTGTCGAGCACGTTGCCCAGCATCTCGAAGGCGTCGCCTTCGTCAATGCGCCAGCTCAAGTCAGCCGGGCATTCCAGCGCAAACGCCAGAGGCTTGTCCACGTAGACCTTGGCCAGCGTGTCGCTGATGCGTTTCACGACGGGCGCCAGCGCCAGCTGAGGCGCAAAACGTGCGGCACCGCTGGCACCTGCCCGGCCCAACTGGTGCACCACGATGTCGTCCATGCGGGCCACTTGTTGCGCCACCATAGCGGGCAGTTCACCGGGCGCATCCAGTGAGGCGCGCAATGCCGCCAGCGGCGTTTTGAGGCTGTGAGCGAGGTCATCAAGCGCGTCTTTGTAGCGCGTTTGCCGGGCCCGCTCCTGGTCCATCAGGCCATTGAGGCTGTGCGTGAGCCCTGCGAGCTCGCTCGGATAACTGCCTTCCACCCTGGCCTGGTCGCCGCTTTCAATGCGCCGGATTTCCCGCGCCACGCGCCCCAGCGGCGCCAACCCCCAGCGCAACAGAACAGTCTGCGCGAACAACAGCAGCAACCCGGCGCCACCCAGCCAGCGCCACAGCGTGCGCTGAAAGGCCTGCAGTTCCTTGTCGAACTCGGACTTGTCTTCGAGCACCGAAAAAACCAGCGGTGCCACCTGCTCATTCACCGACCACTTGACCGCATAGCTGGCAGCCAGAAACGCCCGGCCTGTTTTGGCTTCGACGTCGTTCTGCGCAGCCGGGACCGCGTTGATGGTTTCAAAGTGCCACTGGCCGGGCGCCAGCTTGCGCACAAAAGGGGGATCGAGGCCGAGCGTGGACGACGACTGCCATTCCTCATTCCTGTCCGGATTGGCAATGTTGGCGTACAGCCCGGAGGCCGCCAATGACAGCCGGGGTTCGGCCAGCGCCACAGGCATGACCAGCATGCCCTCGGCACTGAGTTCGGTCCCGGCCATCAACAGGTAAATGGTGGTTTGCAGGCGGGCAAAACGCTGGCTGCGCACGCTGTCCGCAAAAGCCTGCTGCACAGCCCAACCGGCACCGGCCAAAAAGACCAGCAACACGGCGAAAGCAGCCCAGACCAGGCGCGCACGAATGGACAGAGGCGGCTTCACTGCAGCACGAAGCGGTAGCCGCGTCCGCGCAGCGTTTCAATGGGCGCCAGCAGGCCATCCAGATCGAGCTTGCGCCGCAGCCGCCCGATCAGCACCTCCAGCACATTGCTGTCACGGTCTTCATCGTGCGGGTACAGGTAGTCGGACAGTTCCTGCTTGCTCACCACCCTGTCGCGCTCACGCACCAGGTATTCCAGCATGCGGTACTCGAACGGGGTCAGGTCGAGCGCGACGCCGTTGAGCCGGGCGCTCTGGGCAGAAAAGTCGAGGCTTAAAGGGCCCAGCGTGAGCACCTCCGAGCTCGCCTTGAGTGCGCGCCGCAACAGCGCCTTGACGCGCGCCGCCAGTTCGGGGTACTCAAAGGGTTTGACCAGATAGTCGTCGGCACCCGCCTCCAGCCCCAGCACCCTATCCTGCCAGCTGCCGCGCGCGGTCAGAATCAGGATCGGCAGGGTGCTGCCCTCGGCGCGCAGGGTCTGCACCAGCGTCAGGCCGTTCAGCTTGGGCAGCCCCAAATCGACAATGGCCAGGTCCAGCGGGTACTCGCGGGCCTGAAACAGGCCGTCGGCGCCGTCGGTGGCCATGTCGACACGGTAACCCTCGGCTTCAAGCTGGCGCTTCAGGCCAAGCCGCAAAACCGCATCGTCTTCAACCAGCAGCAGTCGCATGCAGATTCAGTCTCGGGCCGTGGTTAAAGCCTGCGCCCGCTGGCAGCGTCGATCAGCACCACGATCACTTCGCCCCGCTGCGTGAGCACCTTGACGCGCCAGACCAGGCGGCCGCCCTGCTCGGTCTGCTCCACCGCCAGCACGCGCCCGCCGGTGGCTTTCTGCACCATGGCGGCGGCGCCATCGCGGCTGACATCGGCCCAGGCCGGCAGCGACAACGCCAGCATCAGGGCAGTGATCACGGTGGTCAAAAATTTCATGGCGTAGGGTGGTCTTGGGCGGTAGCGTCAGGCAATGGTACTACCGCCAATGGTCTGGCTGATTATTGTTCAATCGGTTCCACGCTGACACGCACCGGCAGGCTGCTGCCCGGGTTGTTGCGCGTGAGGGTGGTGTACTGCTGGCCACGGTAGTCATAGGTCACGCGGTAGCCGTTGATGCGGCTTTCCACGTCATACACCGTGCGGCAGCGCTGGACTTCGCGCTGCGCTGGCTGATAGCGCCCGTTGCTGGCATATTGGCCGTTGTCGTACGGCGTCTGACCATATTGGTTCTGAATCTGATTGCCGGCAACGGCACCCAGCACCACACCCAGCACGGTGGCAGCATCCTTGCCCCTGCCATTGCCCACCTGATGACCCAGCACGCCGCCCGCCAGACCGCCCAGAACGGCGCCGCCATATTGACGCGCCGGAGTCGTCTGGGGCGCGGCGCTGACAGGTTCGTTGATCCATTGGCTGGTGCATTCGTTGCGCGGCACGTTGATGTTTTCATATTGCGGCTCGGCGCTGCGCACCCGCGCGTTGTCGGTGAAGGTGGCGGCCTGGGCACCGAACAAGGCGGTGGCGAACAAACTGGCAAGGGTGAGTTGTGTGAGACGTTGCATGGAAGGCTCCGTGGGTTGGTATGGCGTGCAGTGTGCATTCGCCTGCATGAACCCAAGCTGAACAGAATCAAAATAGCCGAAACAATGCAAAAATGTCCGCCTTTGCTTGATTTCCGGATGACTTTGATGGCCTTTCGAATTGTTCTTTTCATGATCGCCGCAACGCTCACGGCAGCCCATTTTTTGAGGGCAGGCAGCTACGGCCTGGTGGCCCTCAGCCTGGCTACACCGCTGCTGTTTTTTTACAGAAAGCGCTGGAGCCTGATGCTGCTGCAACTGGCCGCCTATGGCGCCACGTTGAATTGGATGCTGGTCATCGTGCTGCTGGTCCAGATGCGGCAACAGGTCGGGCGGACCTGGACCACTGCCGCCCTCATTCTGGGGGTGGTCGCGCTGCTCACCCTGCTGGCAGGCTTGCTGCTGAATTCGCGCAGCCTGCGCGAACGCTACCCATGAGCAGGCGAGTTGTCCTGATACGGTGCAAGCCCACGCTGGCACCACGGGCATGCGCCTGAAGCAACAATGGGCGCCACAGTCAACCCAGACCATGAAACACACTGCCACCCCGTGTTCCTTCCCAACAGCCGCAGCGCTTGCGCTGACAGGCGCCTTGTTGTGCGGCCAGGCCAGCGCCATGAGCCTGCGCGAGTTGCAGGCACTGGGAATGACAGACCAAGCGGGCGTGGAATATGCCCATTACTACCTGGTCGGCGTGATGGAAGGCGCTCTGGAAGCGCACCTGCATGCGGTTCGCAATGGCGCCAAAGCCGTCATCTGCCTCAAAAGCCGCCGCCTGGCGCCGCACATGGCCCGGAGCTTGTATGACGCCGAGCGCCTGCGCAACATCGACGTCTACGAGGCCGACATGCCGGTGGCGCTGGTCATGACCAACTCGCTGGCCCATTTTTATCCTTGCTGAATCAGGGATGACTTCCAGATGACCACCCGAATCGCCCGGATCAACGCAGCGCGCTGCTCAGGTTGCGGCAGATGCATTTCGGCCTGCGCTTTCAGGCTGTTCTCATTTGAAACCCACGCCTGGAAAAAGACCGCTGTGATGCATGATGCCGATCAATGCAACGGTTGTGGACAATGCGCCACGCTGTGCGTCATCGGCGCGCTCAGCATGAACAAGAAACCGCCTCACCAAGGCATTGCCCCAGAAATTTGAACACCATGCGACCACCAAGCTCTTCAATCACCGCCACCACGGCGCTGGTCGCGCTCCTGCTCGCCGCCTGTGCGGCGCAGGAATCCGGCCCTGAAATCAGGCTCGGGCCCGATGCCCATCCCACCGACCTGAGTTGCCCGCGCAGCAGCAACTGCGTGAATTCCCTGGGTGGCGGCCTGCCGGCGCTGCGCTACACCGGCGATGCTTCGCAAGGCATGAGCTTGTTGCGCGCCACCCTGGCCAGCCACCCGGAAGCGGCCATTGTGCGCAGCGATCCGGTTTGGCTGGAAGTGATTTTCACAACGCCGCTGGGCTTCAGGGACCAGGTCGATTTTGTGCTGGATGCAGCGTCCGGACGGATCAACTTCCGCTCTCAATCCTTGCTCGGGCGCTATGATTTTGGCAAGAACAGGTCGCGCATGACAAGCTTCTCGGAGCGCTTTGAAGCCAGGGCAAAAGCGAAATAGAGCGCCCGCCCTGTGTGCCTGCTCGTCAATAGCGTCAGGCCACAGCGACGCAACAGGCGCTCAGATCACGCCTTGCGCCATCATGGCATCCGCCACCTTGACGAAGCCCGCCACGTTGGCGCCATCCACGTAGCTGAACGAGCCGTCGGCGCGCTTGCCGTATTGCAGGCAGGCCGCGTGGATGTCGCGCATGATGCCGTGCAGGCGCTCATCCACCTCGTCACGCGACCAGTTCAGGCGCATGGCATTCTGGCTCATTTCCAGACCCGAGGTGGCCACGCCGCCCGCGTTGCTGGCCTTGCCCGGCGCATACAGCACCTTGGCTTGCTCAAACACCTTGACGGCTTCCAGTGTCGACGGCATGTTGGCGCCTTCGGCCACGCACTTGACA
>JAABQI010000066.1 GCA_011391545.1 Rhodoferax sp. | reverse complement strand
CTGGGTCAGGCCGATGCCACCACCCGGCGGGCCGTGCTTGCGCGCCTGCAAACCTGGCACCGTAGCTATGGCTATGCCAGTATTTTGGTGCTGGCACCCTCCGGCAAAGTGCTGCTGGGCCAGGGCGCGCACCAGCAAATGCCACCCAGCTCACGCACCCTGGCCACGCTGGCCATCAGCAGCCGACAAATGCAACGCGGCCAACTGTACCGTGCTGACAACGGCGACATCCATCTCGACTGGGTGGTGCCGGTGCTGGTTTCAACGCCACAGGGCGAGCAAGTGGTGGCAGCTTTGCTGCTGCGCACCAGGGCTGCCGACTACTTGTACCCGCTGATCCAGAGCTGGCCCGTGACCAGCGAGAGTGGTGAAAGCCTGCTGGTGCGCCGTGATGGCGACACCGCTGTTTACCTCAATGACCTGCGCCATCGCCCGGGCAGCTTTTTTGGCAAGCCACTGGCCTCAAAAAATCTGACTTTGCCAGCTGCCAGGGCGGTGCTGGCCACTGAACCCGGCACGATGCAAGGCGTGGACTACCGCGAGGTGAGCGTGCTGGCCGCCTACCGGCCGGTGGCAGGCACTGACTGGCACATTGTGGCCAAGGTGGACCGCGCCGAGGTGTTGGCCCCGCTGTGGCGCAGCCTGTACTGGGTGACCCTGACGGCCACGGTGGCGGTGGCCGCCATCATGCTGGCACTTGGCCTGCTCTGGCAACAGCAGCGGCGTGGCCAGCAGTTGGAACTGCTGGCAGTCAGAACCAAGGCAGACCGGCTGTTGGCCGCCCTGATTGACAACTCGACCGATGCCATTTTCATCAAGGACCTGCAGGGGCGCTACACCATGGCCAACCCCGAGGTGGCCCGGGTGATGGGCAAAAGCCTGCCCGAGCTGCTGGGGCAGGACGATGCGGCCTTGCTCCCTGAGCACGCGCCCGCCATCCAGGCCAACGACTTCAGGGTCATGACCGAAAACAAGGTATCGACCCTCGAAGAAGAAGTCAATTCGGTTGACGGTGTGCGCACCTACCTGGCCACCAAGGGGCCGCTGCACGATGCGTCGGGGCAGGTGATTGGCATGTTTGGCATCGCGCGCGACATCACCGAGCGCAAGCGGGCTGAGCAGCTGGTTGAGCAACAAAGCCTGTTTGCCCAGGCGATTCTGGATTCGGTGAGTTCCGAGATTGCCGTGCTTGACAACCAGGGGGTGATTTTGGCGGTGAACCGGCCCTGGCAGCGGTTTGGCCTGGAAAACGGCCTGGAGCCGGGCCAGCTTGCGCCGCATACCGGTGTGGGCACCAATTACCTGGACGTGTGTGGTGCGCCGCCAAGGCTGTCCGCAGACCTGGCCCTGAGTGCCGGTGACGGCATTCGCGCCGTGCTCGACGGCAAGTTACCCAGCTTCACGCTGGAATACCCCTGCCATTCCCCCGAGGAACAGCGCTGGTTCAGCATGAGCGTGACGCCGCTGGGCCAAGGCGGGCGCGGCGTGGTGGTGGTGCACACCAACATCACCGAGCGCATGCAGGCTGCCGCCCGGGAGGAACAGCGCAACGAAGAGCTGGCGCGCTTTAACCGAGCGGCGGTGGGGCGGGAGATTGACATGATTGACCTGAAGAAGCGGGTCAATGAACTCGCCGCGCAACTCGGGCAGCCAGCACCTTATCCGCTGGCGTTTGTGCAGAAGAGTCCATGAAAACGCCGTTTTTCAGGCCCAGCTCGATCAAGACACGGGTGACCGTGGGCACCCTGGTGATTTTTTTGGGTTGCCTGTGGGCGCTGACTTTTTACACGGCGCGGTTGCTGCGTCATGACATACAAAACCTGGTGGGCGGGCAGCAACTGGCCCGCGTGACCAGTGTGGCCGCCGTCATCAACCGTGAGCTGGACGGCCGGCTGCGGGCGCTTGAGCAGGTGGCCACGCGCGTCACCCCGGCGACCCGCTATGACCCCGCTGCCGTGCAGGCCGTGCTGGACGCCCAACCGCTGCTGGCGGGCTTGTTCAACCAGGGTGTTTTCAGCACCGGCACCGACGGCACCGTGGTGGCAATGGCCCCCCAGGCGGCAGGGCGGCTGGGCACCAACTTGAGCGATCGTGACTACATCAGGGCGGCACTCACGCAGGGCAAAGCCAACATTGGCAAGCCGGTGCTGAGCAAGTTCACCCAAACGCCCACGCTGGTGATGGCCGTGCCCCTGCGCAACGCGCAAGGCGAGGTGGTGGGGGTGTTGGCCGGAGTGAATGACCTGGCCAAAGCCAATTTTCTGAACGAGCTGGCCAGCGACCACACCGCCCCGAGCGGCAGCTATTTGCTGATCTCGCCCATGCACAACATGTTTGTGGCGGCCACCGACCCCAGCCGCATCCTGCAGCCCTTGCCGCAAACAGGGCTCAATGCCATGCATGACCGGTACATGCAGGGCTATGAGGGGTTTGGCATGGCGCGCAGCTCGCGCGGGGTGCTTGAGCTGACGGCGGCCAGGGCTGTTCCGGTGGCGGGCTGGGTGCTGGTGGCGGTGCTGCCGGCGGCACAGGCCTTGGCCCCGATTGACAATTTGCAGCAGCACATGCTGCTGGCCGCCGTGCTGCTCACGCTGTTGGCCGGTGCCTTGACCTGGTGGCTGCTGCGGCGCGAGCTGGCTCCCATTTTGCAAACGGCGCAGCAGTTGGCAACGCTCGACCCGGCAAACCATGGTCTGCAGGCCTTGCCGATTGCCCGCCAGGACGAGGTTGGCGACTTGATCCATGGCTTTAACCGCCTGCTGGCCGCCCTGAAAGACCGCGAGGCCTTGCTGCAGACCAGCGAGAACCGCGGGCGGGCCATCATTGAAGCCGTGCCGGTGCCCATGGCGCTCAATGACGCGCAGGGCAACATCACTTTTCTGAACCGGGCGTTTGTGCAGCTGCTGGGTTACACGCTCAGCGACATTCCCACCCTGGCCGATTGGTGGCCACGGGCTTACCCGGATGCCAGCTACCGCCAGCAGGTGCAGGCCCAGTGGGCGCAGCATCTGGATGAAGCCAACCGCTCGGGTGAGCCGTTTGAACCCGTCGAGGTCAACATCCAAAGCCAGGACGGCAGCGTTCGCACCTGCCTGATCAGCCTGACCCGGTTGCACGAGAGCGCGGGTGACAGCAATCTGGCGGTGTTGTATGACATTACCCAGCTGCGCCAGCAGGACGCCCGGCTCAAGCAGCTGCTGACCAGCACGCCCGCCGTCATCTACACCTGCCGCGCATCGGGGGACTTTGGTGCCACCTTTGTCTCGGACAACGTGCAAGGCTTGCTCGGTTACCCGGCCAGTGCGCTTGTGACCGATTCAGCGTTTTGGGTCAACCACCTTCACCCGCAGGACCAGCAGCGGGTGCTGACCGAGATGTCGGCCTTGTTTACCCACGGCCATCATGCGCACGAGTACCGGTTTCAGGCGCAGGACGGGCGTTACCTGTGGATTCATGACCAGATGCGGCTGCACCGCGATGCCCGTGGCCAGCCGGTTGAGGTGATTGGCTCGTGGCTGGACATCACCGAGCGCAAGCGGGCTGAAATACAGGTGAGCGAAAACGCCGCCCTGCAAGGCAAGGCGATGGCGGCTGACCTGGAGTTTCAGCGGCAAAGCCAGTTGGCGGCACTCAACCTGATGGAAGACGCCGTGGCCGCCCAGGCGCGCATTGCGTCCCTGTTTGAGAACGTCAAAACCAGTGAGGCGCGTTACCGCGAACTGTTTGAAAGCCACCCGCACCCGATGTGGGTTTACGACGTGGACACGCTGGCCTTTCTGGCGGTCAATGATGCGGCGGTGACCAACTACGGGTACAGCCGCGAAGAGTTTCTGGGCATGACGATCAAAGACATTCGCCCGGCAGAAGACCTGAACTTGCTGCTGCAAGATCTGTCAGACCGCCGCAACCAGAGTGGCCTGAAGCCTGCCATGTGGCGGCACAAGCGCAAAGATGGCAGCGTGTTTTTGGTGGACATCACCTCGCACACCCTGCAGTTCAATACCCGGGCGGCCAAACTGATTCTGGCCCAGGATGTGACCGAGCGCGAGCAAGCGCAGGGCCAGCTGCGCAAGCTGTCGCTGGCCATCGAGCAAAGCCCTGAAAGCATTGTCATCACCGACCTGGAGGCCCGCATTGACTATGTGAACGAGGCCTTTGTGCGCGCCACCGGCTACAGCCGCGACGAAGTGATTGGCCAGAATCCAAAAATCTTGCACTCTGGCAAAACACCGGTCGAAACCTACCGGTCGATGTGGAACACCCTGACCCGGGGCTTGCCGTGGAAGGGAGAGCTTTTTAACAAGCGCAAAGATGGCAGCGAATACACCGAATTTGCCATCATCACGCCGCTGCGTCAGCCCGACGGCATGGTGAGCCACTATGTGGCCGTCAAAGAGGATGTATCCGAGAAAATACGCATGGGTCATGAGCTTGACCAGTATCGCCACCACCTTGAAGGCCTGGTGACAGAGCGCACCGCCGAGCTGGTCAGCGCGCGCCAACAGGCCGACGCCGCCAACGTGGCCAAGAGCCATTTTCTGGCCAACATGAGCCACGAGATCCGCACCCCCATGAACGCCATCATGGGCATGAATTACCTGCTGCGCCGCGACGGCGCCACGCCGGCACAGCTGGCCCGGCTGGACAAAATTGACAACGCCAGCCATCACCTGCTGTCCATCATCAACGACATTCTGGATATTTCCAAGATTGAAGCCGGCCGGCTGCAGCTTGAGCAAACCGACTTTCACCTCAGCGCCGTTCTCGACAACGTGGCCTCCATCATTGGCCAGTCGGCGCGCGACAAGGGGCTGGTGATTGAGCTTGACGGTGACTCGGTGCCGCTGTGGCTGCGCGGCGACCCCACGCGCCTGCGCCAGGCTTTGCTCAATTACGCGGGCAATGCCGTCAAATTTACCGAAAAGGGCTTCATTGCCCTGCGCGCCATCCTGCTGCAAGACACAGCCGACGGGCTGCTGGTGCGCTTTGAGGTGGCCGACAGCGGCATTGGCATTGCGCCAGACCAGATTGGGCGGCTGTTCAAGGCCTTTGAGCAGGCCGATGCCAGCACCACCCGCAACTATGGCGGCACCGGCCTGGGCCTGGTCATCACGCGGCGCATGGCCGAGCTGATGGGCGGTGAGGCGGGTGTGGACAGCGTGCCGGGCCAGGGCAGCACCTTCTGGTTTACCGCCGCGCTGCAACGCGGCCATGGCGTCATGCTGGCCGAGCCCAAGAACCTGGTGGCCGATGCCGAGACGCAGCTGCGCCTGCACCACAGCGGCCAGCGGGTCTTGCTGGCCGAAGACAACCCCATCAACCGCGAAGTCACGGTGGAGTTGTTGCATGCGGTGGGCCTGGCCGTGGCGGAAGCAGTGGACGGGGTGGAGGCGGTGCAGGAAGCGCAAAACGAGGCGTTTGACCTGATCTTGATGGACATCCAGATGCCCCGCATGAACGGCCTGGAGGCCACCCGCGCGCTGCGCGCCGGCGCCCGCTGGAACGGCAAACCCATCATTGCCATGACCGCCAATGCCTTTGACGAAGACCGCCACGCCTGCAAGGCCGCGGGCATGAACGACTTTGTGGCCAAACCGGTGGACCCCGACCAGCTCTACGCGGCCCTGCTGCGCTGGTTGCCGCCGATGGCCGCCAGCGCCCCACCGGCCCAGACACCACCCGGCGCGCCCGCAGAGCCCCCGGTGGCTGCCGAGTGGCCCCCTTTGCCGGCGGCGCTGGCCCAATCTGACCAGTTGGACACCCGGCAAGGACTGGCAGTGCTGCGCGGCAACACGCCCAAGTACCTGGCCCTGCTGCGCCAGCTTTCCGCCCAGCATGCCGACGATGGCCGGCGCTTGCGCACTGAACTGGCCGCCGGGCAAGCCGATGCCGGGGCACTTGAGGCCGCCCGCCAGCGCGTGCACACCCTCAAGGGCGTGGCTGGCACGCTGGGGGCCACGGCCATCCATGGCGCCGTGGTGGCGCTTGAGCAGGCGCTGCGCGGCAAACGGCCCCCCGATGCGCTGGGCGCTGAACTGGATGCGTTGCAAATGAGCCTGAGCGCGCT
>JAABQI010000065.1 GCA_011391545.1 Rhodoferax sp. | reverse complement strand
GGATGCAATGACGAGGCAGGAGGATTCTTGCTGAAGTTGCTTATGTGGCTGGTTGCGCTGGCCTGCCTCGTGGGCGGCTCGGCGCTGGCCTGGCATCATCCCTTGTGGCCTGTGTTGTGCCTAGCGGCTTTGTGGCTTTGGGCAGGCTTGGTGTTTTGGCGGCCCGGCGTCTGGCTGTGGGTGGTGCCGGCCGCCATGCCGGTGCTGAATTTCTCGCCCTGGACCGGTTGGCTGGTGTTTGAGGAGTTCGACCTGTTGCTGCTGGGCACGCTGGCGGCTGCTTATGCCCACATGGCATGGACGGCCCGTGCCCATCAAACGACCAAGTTACCAAATGGCCAACTGCATCGCGGCTTGAACGCGCTGCTGGCGGCCATGGCCATGCTTGGCCTGCTTTCCCTGTGGCGCGGCTTTGCTGACGCGGGGGGCTTTCGGTTTGACTGGTTTGCCGGCTACACCGATGCGCTGAACAGTTGGCGTGTCTTCAAGAGCCTGGGCTTTGCGCTGCTGTTTTTCCCCTTGCTGCGCTGGCATGCCGCCGATGACGGCAACTTGGCAGTGAGGCGACTGGCGCAGGGCATGGTGGTCGGACTGGCATTGGTGACATTGGCCGTGCTGTGGGAGCGCGCGGCTTTCCCCGGCGTTTTTGATTTTTCTGCCAATTACCGCACGGTGGCGCTGTTTTGGGAGATGCATGTGGGCGGTGCCGCCATTGACGTCTATCTGGCCATGAGCAGCCCGTTTGTGCTGTGGGCGCTGGTGAACACGCGGCGTCCCCTTGTGTGGTTGATGCTTGCGCTGCTGGCCGTTTTGACCGCTTATGCCTGTCTGACCACCTTCTCGCGGGGCGTCTATCTGGCCGTGGCGCTGCCTTTGCTTGCGTTGGTGTGGATGCAGTGGCGGCAAAGGCGGGTGCTGCCACCGGGCGGACGGCTGGTTTGGCGTGCCCGGGCCAATGCGGCGCTGTCGGTGCTGGTGCTGCTCGAAGTGGCGGCGGTGCTGGTGGGCGGCAGCTTCATGGCCGAGCGACTGACCCGCGCCGGGCCAGACCTTTCGAGCCGGGTTGAGCATTGGCGCCATGGCCTTGACTTGCTGGCCAGTCCGGCGGACTGGCTGCTGGGCAAAGGCCTGGGGCGCCTGCCTGCCAACTATGCCGCGAAGGCGCCCAAGGGTGAGTTTCCGGGTACGGTCAGCCACCGCGTCGAGCCGCAGCCGGGCCAGCCCAGGAACGCTTTTGTGACGCTGCATGGCCCAAAGACACGGCCAGCGGCGAGCGGCGGCTTTGCGCTGACGCAGCGCGTCGAAGGGCTTGCGGGCATGGCGCACCAGGCGCGGTTTGACGTGAGGGTAGAAAAAATGACCCGAATCGAAGTCTCTGTGTGCGAACGGCATTTGCTGTACGACCGGCGTTGTCAGGCCGCGCGGGTGCGGGTCAAGCCCGTCGAGGCGCTGGGGCAGGTCACCTGGCAGCCGCTCACGGTCACCCTGCGCGGGGATGCTTTTGCCAATGACGCTTGGCACGATGCGCGCCTGCTGATGTTCTCGGTGTCGGTGATCAACGTGGCCGGTGCGGCAGATATTGACAATGTGACGCTGACGGGCCAGGGCACCGCCCAGTTGCTGGGCAATGCTGATTTTTCGGCTGGCATGGCCCAATGGTTTCCGGCTGCCCAGTCGAATTTCTTGCCCTGGCACCTCGACAACTTGTACCTGGAAGTGCTGGTGGAGCGCGGCCTGCCGGCATTGCTGTTGCTTTTGGCCGTGGTGCTTGGCGCGATGGGGTCGCTGTGGCGCGGACCGGGCAGGCATTTGCCGCTGGCTCCATTTTTGGCGGCCTCGCTGGTGGCGGTGCTGCTGGTGGGCTTGGTCAGCAGTGTGATGGATGTGCCGCGGGTGGCCTTCCTGTTTTTGCTGTTATTGTTCGTGGCTGTTCAAAATTCAGGACCTGTAGCGCGCAAGCTGCAGCCCTGTTGAGGTTTGCGGCTTTTTTCTGGTGATAATGTAGAAAAAAGGATTTGAAAAGGGATTGATCATGACGACAGCCTCACCGCACGCTTGCCTGACGCCTTGGTTTTGCCAAGCCTGATGCATGAACCCTTGCTACAAGCGCAAAAGCCACGAATGAGTTCATGATAAAGATATTCAACCATTATTTCCATCGACGGACCCTGCTGCAAATTGTTGTGGACCTGATGCTGTTGCTGCTGGTTGTCATCGCCATTGTGCTGGTGCATGACGTGGGGCCGGAGCGTTTCTGGCTCCTGGTGAGCAAAATTTTTCTGGTGCTGGGCTCGGCCATGCTTCTGGTCAACTACGGTTTGGGGTTTTACCAGCGGGTGCACAGCCGTTCGATAAGTCTGACAGGCGCGCGCGCTGTGCTGGCTTTGCTGTGCTTGTTGCCGGTGGTGTATCTCATGTCAAGACACCTGCCAAATTCAATGACTTCCGGCCTGATGCTGGTTGCGGCGATCACCTTGATTCTGGCGATGCGCGTGGTCGCCATGTACACCACGCCCACCAGCCTGATGCGCCAGCGGGTGCTTATTTTTGGCACCGGCACGCGCGCCAAAATGGTGGGTAAGGAACTCCTCAGGTCTGACCCCACTGTTGATCTGGTGGGCTATTACGCCGGCCCCAACGAGCAGGAAGCCATGGTGTCGGCATGGGGGCTGCTGTCAATGACCAATTCCTTGTCCGATATTGTTGCCGAGCAAAAGGTTGACGAAATAGTGGTCGCCCTGAACGAGCGGCGTGGTGGCAGCATGCCGCTGCGTGAGTTGCTCGATTGCAAGCTGCAGGGTGTGCGGGTGGTTGACATCGAGAACCATTTCGAGAGAACCCTGGGGCAGGTCAGGCTCGAGTCCCTGTCGGCCAGCTGGCTAATTTTTGGCGACGGTTTTGGTTCGGGCTGGGTGCGAGCGATGACCAAGCGGATTTTTGACATCATCTGCGCCAGCATTTTGATTGTCCTGACGCTGCCCGTCATGCTGCTGACGGCGCTGTTGATTGTGCTCGAGGATGGCCTGCCTATTTTGTATCGCCAGGAGCGCGTGGGGCTCAATGGCCGCTTGTTCGATGTCGTCAAATTCCGCAGCATGGGCAAGGATGCCGAAAAAGACGGTCAGCCGCGCTGGGCGACCAAGTCGGATGATCGGGTCACGCGGGTTGGTTACTTCATTCGCAAGCTGCGCATTGATGAGCTGCCCCAGTTGTTCAGTGTGCTGGGCGGCTCCATGAGCATGGTGGGGCCGCGCCCCGAGCGGCCCTTCTTTGTTGACCGATTGACCCAGGAAATACCGTTTTATGCGGTGCGTCACAGCGTCAAGCCAGGCGTGACGGGTTGGGCGCAAGTGCGCTACCAATATGGCTCAACAGTGGAAGATGCTGCCGAAAAACTTCAATATGACCTTTATTACGTCAAGAATCATTCATTGCTGCTGGATATTGTGGTGATTTTCGAGACCATTGGCGTTGTCCTCATGCGCAAGGGCGCGCATTGAGCTTGTCATGACAGAGAGTGGCCAGTTTGGTTTAACCGCCTGGAGCGGCGCGCTGGCGGGTTTGGGCTACACGGTATTTGCCCTGCGGCTGCTCCAGATGGGCTACTTGCAGCGCCCCAGGGACTGGTCCAAGCTGGCGCTGCTCACGGCAGTGGGCTTGACCGCGCTGTGGGGCTGGTTTGAGCTGGCGTTGGTGCTCACCGGGCTTGCCGTTTTTCCCCTGTTCGGCATGCTGGCAGACCAACTGCGCTATGCCAGTTGGTTTGGCTTTTTGCTGATGCTGTTGCATGCCAACCATTTTCGCCAGGGCACCGGGAGCTCCAGATGGCTGATTTTCTGGGCCGTGGCGCTGTCGGCGCTGGGCCCGCTGGCGCTGGGCCTGGGCCTGTTTGGGGTTGCTGTTTTTGGCGAGCCGGTGCGCCTGGTTTTGTTCAGTGCCATGGCCATGCCGGTGTTTGCCCTGGTGTTGCTCGAACAGGTGTTTCGCAACGCCACTGAAGACACGCGCTGGGGTATCAAGCCTTTGAGCCTGGGTTTGGCCAGTGTCTTTCTGTTCGATTTGTATTTGTTTTCGCAGGCGGTGTTGTTCAGTCGCCCCGACGAAGATGCGTTGAGCATCCGCGGCGCGGTGCACGCCCTGATGGTGCCGCTGTTGCTGCTGTCGAGCACCCGGCGCAGCGATTGGATTTCGATGATTCGGCTGTCACCCAAGGCGGCTTTTCACTCGGCTACGCTGCTGATGGCCGGTTTGTACCTGATCTTTATCTCGGGCGTGGGCTATTACGTGCGCTATTTTGGCGGCGAATGGGGGCGTGCACTGCAACTGGGCTTGATCGTGCTGGCCTTGATCGTGCTCATGATTCTGGCTTTGTCCGGCACCATGCGCGCCAAGTTGCGCATCTTCCTGGGCAAGCATTTTTTTCGCTACCGCTATGACTACCGCGAAGAATGGCTGAAATTCACGCGGGCCTTGTCGGCCAAAAATTCCCCCCAGGAAATGGGTGAACAGGTGGTGCGCGGCCTGGCCGACATGCTGGAGAGCCCGGGCGGCGGCTTGTGGCTGCGCGTCAAGGGCGAGGCCGTGTTCAGCCAGACTGCGCGCTGGAATCTGGCCCAGATCACAGTCAAGGAAGACATCGGCTCGCCCATGTGCCAGTATCTGGGCGAGGGCGGAAAGATCATTAACCTGGAGGAATATCGGTCTTTTTCCAGGCGCTACGGGCAGCTCAAGATTGCGCCCTGGCTGCAGGAATTGCCGCAGGCTTGGCTGGTGGTGCCCCTGATGAAGGGTGACGAAATGATT
This sequence comes from Rhodoferax sp., assembly GCA_011391545.1. GTDB lineage: Bacteria > Pseudomonadota > Gammaproteobacteria > Burkholderiales > Burkholderiaceae_C > Rhodoferax. The sequence goes on along the minus strand of JAABQI010000065.1, from coordinate 1,367 downwards.
GGTTTTGTGGTGCTTGCCAGCGCCCGGACTGTCTTTGACGTGAATTGGGAAGTGCTTGATTTGCTGCAAACCGCCAGCCAGCAGGCGGCCAGCTATATGGCGCAGATGCAGGCCACAGAAGCCTTGTTGGAAGTGCGCAAATTTGACGCCTTCAATAAAATGTCGGCCTTTGTTGTGCATGACCTGAAAAATATTGTGACGCAACTCTCGCTCATGATGAAAAACGCGAAGCGGCTGGGTGCCAACCCCGAGTTTCAGCAGGATATGTTGCTGACCGTGGAAAACTCGCTCGACCGGATGCGCCAGCTGATGCTGCAGTTGCGCGAGGGCGCTACACCGCCGGGCACGGCCGTTGGTGTCAACCTGGCTGCCATCGTGCGCCGCGTGCAGGCGGTGGCTGCCACGCGTGGGCGCGAGCTTGAAGTCGAATTGATGGACGGCGTGGATACGCGCGGTCATGAGGAGCGGGTGGAGCGCATCATCGGCCATGTTGTGCAAAATGCGTTCGATGCCACCGACCCGGGCGGTCATGTGCGCCTGAAGCTGGAACGTGCGGGCGGGCGGGCCAGGATTGTGGTGAGCGACACCGGCCAGGGCATGACGCAGGACTTTATTCGCGATCGTTTGTTCAAGCCGTTTCAGACCACCAAACAGGCCGGCATGGGGATTGGTGCCTATGAAAGTTTCCAGTATGTGCAGGAGCTGGGTGGCCGGATCGATGTGCAGAGCCAGGTTGGGCAAGGCACCACGATCACCCTGGAGTTGCCGCTCTTCGAGTCGCAAAGCAAATCAGACCTTCATTCATCAGAGACCGTATGACCTCAGAAAAATCCCGCCCCTTGATGATCGTGGAAGACGATCTGGCGCTGCAAAAGCAGATCAAGTGGTCGCTTGACCGGTTCGAGTCGGTTTGCGCCAGTGACCGCGAAGGCGCGTTGTTGCAGCTGCGCAAGAGCCAGCCGGCCGTGGTCACGATGGACCTGGGTTTGCCGCCCGATGCCGACGGCGTGTCAGAAGGCTTCAGGCTGCTTGAGCAGATCATGGCCTTTGACGCCGACATCAAGGTGATTGTGCTGACCGGGCAAAACGACCAGGCCAATGCGTTGCGCGCGGTGGCCATGGGTGCCTACGATTTTTTCGCCAAGCCGTTCGAGCCCGAACTGCTCAACCTCACCGTGGAGCGCGCCTTCAGGCTGTTCGAGTTGCAGGCTGAAAACCGGCGGCTGCAAGCCCTGCACCAGCCCGATGCCCTGGCCGGCCTGATCACGCGCGACCCCGAGATGTTGCGCCTGTGCCGTGTGATCGAAAAAGTGGCCAGCAGCAACGCCACCGTGATGTTGCTGGGCGAAAGCGGCACCGGCAAGGAA
>JAABQI010000064.1 GCA_011391545.1 Rhodoferax sp. | reverse complement strand
GCCACCAGCAACCGTCGCCACCTCTTGCCCGAGTACATGAAAGAAAACCTCAGCTACACCCACACCGCGGACGGCGAAGTGCATCCGGGCGAGGTTGTGGAAGAAAAAATTTCTCTGTCCGAGCGCTTTGGCCTGTGGGTGAGTTTTTACCCGTTCTCGCAAGACGAATACCTGACCATCGTGGCCCAGTGGCTGGCGTCCTTCGGCGTGCCGGCAGACGCCGTCGAGGCCGCACGCGCGCAAGCGCTGGTATGGGCCCTGGAGCGGGGTTCGCGCAGCGGCCGCGTGGCCTACCAGTTTGCCCGGGACTACGCCGGCCAGCACGCGCCCGCCGCATGAACGCAGGTGTCACTGCGACGCCGCTGGTGGCTGACGCTGCCCAGCCGCGCCAGGGCGGCGATGACCGCGCCGTGGTGGATGTGGCGGTGGGCGTGCTGATCCGGCCTGACGGCGATTTCTTGCTCACGTCGCGCCCGGAAGGCAAGGTCTATGCCGGTTACTGGGAATTTCCGGGTGGCAAGTTCGAGCCGGGTGAATCGGTGCAGCAGGCGCTGCAACGTGAGTTGCAGGAAGAACTTGGCATTCACATTGATCGCATTGAGCCCTGGCGGCAGGAACTGGTGGATTACCCGCACGCCTTGGTGCGCCTGCATTTCTGCAAGGTATGGGCCTGGTCGGGTGAGTTGCAGATGCGCGAGGCCCAGTCGTTCGCCTGGCAGCGCCTGCCGGTGTCGGTCAGCCCGGTGTTGCCCGGCACGGTGCCGGTGCTCCAATGGCTGGCGCAGGAACGCAGCGCCTAGTCAGGCAAAAAATCTTCAGGAGACGCCTTTGCGGGCAGGGCAAACTGCTCGCTGGCCCAGGCACCCATGTCGATTTGCTTGCAGCGCTCCGAGCAGAACGGGCGATAGCGGTTGCTAGTGGCATAAACGCTGATGCCACCACACCGCGGACAGGTGACGATTTTGGTGGGGACGACGGGTTCAATGCCAGGCTGGTTCATGCGCACAAGGCCAGCTCAAGGCTGACATCTTCGGTGACAGCCTGCAGACGGTTATCTTCGCCTTGATGCATCAGCCGCACCGACACCATCAGCCGGTTGCCGCTGATTTCGGGCACCATGTCCAGCGCTTCATCGATCGCCAGCCGCAGCAACAAAAAGGTGCGCCCTTGCGGCAGGCTTTGTTGCAACTGACCGTTGTTGACGATGACCTTTTGGGGTGCGCCGGAGTCGCGCAACAATTTGAGCAACAGGTGCACGGTATCGGCCATGGGCTTCAGGGACAGGGTCCACTGATGCAACTGCGCCTGCCTGACCGCACTGGGCTTGTGCTGCCAGGCGTGGTAGGCGGGCAGGTCAAAACCACAGGTGCCACCGGGCATGGCAATGCGGCTGCGAATGGCCATGAGCCACTCGTTCTCGGTCAAGGTCTGGCCAATTTTGCCCGGCAGGAGGTTCAGGGCTTCAAAGCAGTGGTCGAGCTGGCCGATCACCTCATCGAGCACTGACTCGGCAATGGCGGGGTTGCCGCGGTAGCTGTCGAGGGTATGTTTTTGCTTGTCCAAGTCTTTCAGCAGATCGGATTTGAGGTCGGAGCGCGTGCTGACTTCGAGAATCTCGAACAGGGTTGCCAACGCAAAGTGGTGATCCATGGCATCGACCCGCGGTAACAACTGTTGCAGGTGGATGAATAGATGCTCCAGTCGCAAATAGGTGCGAATGCGTTCTTGCAATGGGAATTCGTAAAGGATCACGCTAATGTTCAGTCGGTCAGGTCGTAAAGTGCAATGATAGCTTGAAGCGCGGCGCCAGGGCCGCCACTTCCTGGGTCAAATCCTCAAGCGTCAAGCCATCATTGAAGATCACGCTGTCGGCTGCCTTCAAACGCTGCAGGCGCTGGCTCTGGTTGACCATGATGGCCTCGACTGCCGGGCGCGTCATGGCGTTGCGCGCCATGACGCGCGCGATCTGGGTTTCTGGCAGGCAGTCCACGACCAGGACGTGGTCGACTTTTCGTCGCCAGGAGGCTGATTCCACCAGCAATGGAACATCAAAAACCAGGCAGGCGTGGCCCGCCGCTTGGGCGGCGCGGGCCTGGCGCCAAGTTGCCTCGCCCACCATCGGGTGGATGATGGCCTCCAGTCGTTGTTTGGCATTGACGTCGGTAAAGGCCAGGGCGCGCATCCGGTCGCGGTCCAATGCTCCCTGCGCAGTGATGAAGTCCGCGCCAAATTGTTCGGCAATGGCGCCGATGGCGGAGCCATCGGGGGCGGTGACCTGGCGGGCGATGGCATCTGCATCAATGACGAAGGCACCGTGCCCGGCCAGCATCGAGGCCACGGTACTTTTGCCGCTGCCAATGCCGCCGGTCAGCCCGACATGAAACGGTGCCTGCACGCGCTATAACCCGACGGCCTTGAGAATGGCGTTGGGTCCGATCACCATGGCCGTGAGGCCTGCCATCGACAAAAAGGGCCCAAACGGGACGTAGCCGCCCTGGCGAAGATTCTTGGAGAATTTCATGGCGATGCCCACCACGGCGCCAATCACCGACGCCATCAGGATGATGGGAATCAGGGCTTGCCAGCCAAACCAGGCGCCCAGGGCGGCAAAGAGCTTGAAGTCGCCATAGCCCATGCCCTCCTTGCCGGTGACCAGCTTGAAGGCCCAGTACACCAGCCAAAGCGACAGGTAGCCGCCCACGGCACCCCAGAAGGCATCCGGCAGGCCGATCGAGGTCAGGTTCAGTGCGGCACATGCCAGCCCGGCCCACAGCAGCGGCAGCGTCAGGTCATCCGGCAACAACGTGGTGTCCCAGTCGATCAGGGTGAGCGTCACCAAGGTCGCACAGAAGGCGCACCAGGCTAGCGCAGTGGCGTTGATTCCCCACTGCCAGCCACACCAAAAAAACAGCAGCCCGGTGACGAGTTCAACCGTGGGGTAACGCGGGCTGATGCCCGCCTTGCAATGGCCGCAACGCCCGCGCAGCACAAGGTAGCTGATCAGCGGGATGTTTTCATACCAGCTGAGCTGATGGCCGCAGCTTTGACAGCGCGAGCGCGGCACCAGCAGATTGAAGGGCGCGCTCTCGGGCGGGCTCTGGCCCTGCAGGTCGGCGCATTCGGCTTTCCACTGGGCTTCGAGCATGACCGGCAGGCGGTAAATGACCACGTTGAGGAAACTGCCGATGAGCAACCCCATAATGCCCAGCAAGCCGGCATCCAAACCTTCAGCACCCATCAGACCACCTGTCCGAGCTTGAAGATGGGCAGGTACATGGCGACCACGATGCCGCCGATGACGGTGCCAAGAATCACGATGATGATGGGTTCCATCAGGCTCGAAATGCCGGCCACCATGTCGTCCACTTCGGACTCATAGAAATCGGCTGACTTGCCCAGCATGTGATCGATGGAGCCGGATTCTTCGCCGATGGCGCACATTTGCAGCACCATCGTGGGAAACAGGTTGGCGTTGGTCATGGCCTGCGTGAGTGCCGTGCCGGTGGAGACTTCCTGCTGGATCTTGACCGTGGCCATTTCGTACACTGAGTTGCCGGACGCGCCTCCCACCGAGTCCAGCGCCTCGACCAGCGGCACGCCGGCAGCAAACATGGTGGACAGCGTTCGCGTCCAGCGGGCAATGCACGATTTTTCGACCAGGGTTCCGAAAATGGGCAGTTTCAGCATGATGCGGTCCATCACGAGCTGCATTTTTTTGCTGCGCCGCCAGGCCTGCATGAAGAAATAAAAACCCCCGCCGATGCCGCCAAAAATCAGCCACCAGTACTGCACAAAAATCTCGCTGATGGCAATCACCATCAGGGTGGGGGCCGGCAGGTCGGCGCCGAAGTTGGAAAACACTTCCTTGAACGCCGGCACTACAAAAATCATGATCACTGCGGTCACCACAAAAGCCACGACCAGCACCGAGATGGGGTACATCAGGGCCGATTTGATCTTGGATTTCATGGCCTCGGTTTTTTCCATGTAAACCGCCAGCCGGTCCAGCAACTGGTCCAGGATACCGGCGGCTTCGCCGGCCTCGACCAGGTTGCAGTACAGGTTGTCGAAGTACAGCGGGTACTTGCGAAAGGCCACGCTCAGCGAGGTTCCGGTTTCGACATCGTTGCGGATGTCGTTGAGCAGCCGGGTCACGCTCGGATTGGGGTTGCCGCGGCCAACAATGTCAAACGCCTGCAGCAGCGGCACGCCCGCCTTCATCATGGTGGCGAGTTGGCGCGTGAAGATGGCCATGTCCTTGGGCTTGATGGATTTGCCCGAACTCATGCGCCTTTTCTTGATCTTGGTGGGCGTGATGCCCTGGCGGCGCAAGGAAGATTTCACCTGGTTTTCGCCTGCCGCACGCGTCTCGCCACGCATCTGCTTGCCATTGCGGTCCTTGCCCTCCCACTCAAAGACAAATTCCTTGATGGTTTTTTTTTCGGTTGCCATAAGATCTTGAAAGGTTGAGTTAATCGTTGCTGACAGCACGCACTTCTTTCAGCGAAGCAAGTGCTATTTTCACTTTATTCAAGTTAAATTTGTGCAGGCCGGGCAAACCAACTGGCGCAGGGTTGCTTTCAGACCACTTCCGGGGTTAGCACCCGGGTCAAAAAGATGGCGATATCGGCCACTTCATGCGGGTGCACGCTGTGCGGCATCGGGTAACTGTGCCATTCCACCGGGTAGCCCAGCCGCTTCAGCAGATCGCGGCTGGCTGCGCCGCGTGCCGGGTCCACCACCGGGTCCTGGTTGCCATGGGCCATGAAGATGGGGGTGTGGGCGTTGGCCGGGGCGCGCTCCACGGCAAAGTGCTCGGCCAGCGGCAGGTAGCCAGACAGCGCCATGATGCCGGCCAGTGCCTGGGGAAAGCGCAGCCCGGTGTGCAGCGCCATGGCGCAGCCCTGGGAGAAACCCGCCAGCACGATGTTTTTGGCCGGAATGCCGCGTGCGATTTCGCGCGCAATCAGCGCCGCGATGGCTTGCTCCGAGGCGCGAATGCCCGCCTCGTCCTGGCGGCTGGTCAAGTCCGCGCCACGAATGTCGTACCAGGCGGGCATGACATAGCCGCCGTTGATCGTGACCGGCATGCTCGGGGCGTGCGGGAATATGAAGCGGATGGCCGGGCAGCCGGACAGGTCGAGCTCGGGCACCAGAGCGGCAAAGTCGTTGCCGTCAGCGCCCAGGCCATGCAGCCAGATCACGGCGGCACTTGGGTTGGGGGCGGTTTCGATCTGGATGTGGGGGAGCGGTGCGGTCATGTGGGTCGGATGGGGTTGGTTGCAGAAGATCAAGCTACGAAAGCAGCGCCTGGGCAAATTCGCGGGCGTTGAAAGTTTCCAGGTCCTCCAGCTTTTCGCCCACGCCGATGAAATACACGGGCACCGGGCGCTCGCGCGCGATGGCCGCCAGCACGCCGCCCTTGGCAGTGCCGTCGAGCTTGGTCACGATCAGGCCGGTCAAACCCAGCGCGTCATCAAAAGCCTTGACCTGCGTGAGCGCGTTCTGGCCGGTGTTGCCGTCAATTACCAGCAGCACCTCATGCGGTGGCGTGGCCATTTTTGAGTGGTCTGCCGTTGAGACTGGCTGCCCCAGGTTGTCCTGGGCTGGCCCGGCTTTTTGAATCACGCGCTTGATCTTGACCAGCTCCTGCATCAGGTGCAACTGGGTCGGCAGGCGCCCGGCGGTGTCCACCAGCACCACGTCGCGGCCGCGCGCCTTGCCGGCGCTGACGGCATCGAAGGCGACGGCAGCCGGGTCGCCGCCGTCCTGGCTGATGATGTCAACCGCGGTGCGGTCGGCCCACACCCCGAGTTGTTCACGCGCCGCCGCGCGGAAAGTGTCGGCAGCTGCCAGCAGCACGCTGGCGTGGCTGGCAGCCAGATGCCGGGTGAGCTTGCCAACGGAGGTGGTTTTACCGGCGCCGTTGACACCCGCGACCATGATCACGGTGGGCTTGAAGCGGCCAATCACCAGCGGCTTTTGCAGTGGCGCCAGCAGGTCGGTGAGCGACTCCACCAGCAGCCCCTTGACGGCCGCCGGGTCGGTGGTTTTACTCTCCTTGACGCGGCGTTTCAGGTCCTGCAGCAAATGTGCGGTGGCCTTGACCCCGGTGTCGGCCATCAGCAGCGCGGTTTCGAGGTCTTCGTAGAGCGCATCGTCGATCTGCGTGCCGGTGAAGACGGTGGC
>JAABQI010000063.1 GCA_011391545.1 Rhodoferax sp. | reverse complement strand
AGCTGCGGGCTCATGTCGGTGTCCTTGGGGCCATAGGTTTCATTGGCCACCAGGGTGATGCCGTACTTGGCCGCCACGCCTTCGGTTTCCTTCTTGCCGGACTGGCCGAAACCGCTGGTCTCGGAGAACAGCGCCACCTTGGTCAGGCCACGCTTTTTCATGTCTTCAAAGACTTTTTCAGCGGCCATGCGGTCGGTGTGCGGGGTCTTGAATATCCATTTCTTGACGGGCTCCACCACCACCACGGCGCCGGCCAGAGAGATGAAGGGCACACCGGCCTTTTCAACCAGCGGTGCCATCGACATGGTGGCGCCGGTGGTGGTGCCACCGACCATCAGGTCGACCTTGTCGTCGTCGATCAAGCGCTTGGCAAAGCCGTTGGCCTTGCTGGCGTCACTGCCGTCGTCGTAGTGCACCAGCTCCAGTTGGCGGCCGATCACGCCGCCTTTTTTGTTGATGTCTTCCACATACATCTGCAGGGTCTTCAGCTCGGGGTCGCCCAAAAACGCGGCCGGACCGGTGACCGACAGCACCGAGCCAATTTTGATGGTGTCAGCGGCCATGGCGGCCAGTGTGCCAAATGCCAGTGCGGTACCAATTGCCAGTTTTTTCATCGTAAATTTCATGGGTTTGTCTCCTACAGGGTTAAAAAATCAGACTCGCTCTATCACCAGGGCAATGCCTTGCCCCACACCAATGCACATCGTGCAAAGCGCATAACGCCCGCCACGCCGTGCCAGTTCATACATGGCGGTGGTCACCAAACGGCCACCGCTCATACCCAGGGGGTGGCCCATCGCAATGGCGCCGCCATTGGGGTTGACCCGCGCCTCGTCGTCCTTCAGCCCCAGGTCACGCAACACGGCAAGACTTTGAGCGGCGAAAGCTTCGTTGAGTTCAATCACATCCATTTGGTCCAGCGTCAAACCAGCCTTGGCCAGCACCTTGCGCACCGCCGGCGCCGGACCGAACCCCATGATGCGCGGCGCCACACCGGCGCTGGCCATGGCCACAATACGGGCACGCGGCGTCAGGCCGTTGGCCTGCGCACTGGCCGCGCTGGCAATCAGCAAGGCGCAGGCGCCGTCGTTGACGCCAGAGGCGTTGCCCGCAGTGACCGACAGCTCAGGGCCGTTGACGCCCTTGAGTTTGGCCAGCATCTCCAGCGTGGTCTCGGGGCGCGGGTGCTCGTCGGTGTCGACCACTAGCGGGTCGCCCTTTTTGCGGGCAATCAGCACCGGAATCAGCTCGTCGGCAAAACGCCCGGCCGCGTGAGCTGCCGCCCAGCGCTGCTGCGAGCGCACGGCAAAGGCATCCTGGTCAGCGCGCGAGATATGAAAGTCTGCGGCCACGTTGTCAGCCGTTTGTGGCATCGAATGGGTGTCGTAGAGCTTTTTCATCAGCGGGTTGGGGAAACGCCAGCCGATGGTGGTGTCAAAAATGGCCGCGCTGCGCGACCAGGCGGCTTCAGCCTTGGCCATGACAAAGGGCGCGCGCGACATGCTTTCGACACCGCCGGCAATCATCAGTTCGGTTTCGCCCGACTTGATGGCTCGCGCCGCCATGCCCACGCAATCCAGCGAAGAGCCACACAGGCGGTTCACGGTGGTGCCGGGCACCTCAATGGGCAAGCCCGCCAGCAGGCCAGCCATGCGCGCCACATTGCGGTTGTCTTCGCCGGCCTGGTTGGCACAGCCAAAAATGATGTCGTCCACGCTGGCCCAGTTGACCTGCGGGTTGCGGTCCATCAGGGCTTTCAGGGGAATCGCGGCCAGGTCGTCGGCGCGCACGCCAGCCAGCGCACCGCCATAACGGCCAATGGGGGTGCGAATGGCATCGCAAATAAAGGCTTCAGTCATGGTGTTTTCTTTAGAGTTGTTTGGGGCGTTCATCAATCACCCGCCGAGCCTTGCCGGTGAGTGTGCGCGGAATCGCCTCGGGGGCCAGCACGCTGACCTTTGTGGTGATGCCAATGATGGTTTTGATGTGGTGTTGCAGCTCCTTGGCGATCAGGGCAACATCCGTGGGAGACAGTTGCGCCGCCGCTTCGCGCTGCAACTCGCAGCGAACCTCCACGTTGTCAAGATGGCCGTCGCGGCTGAGCTGAATCTGGTAATTTCCGGAGAGCCGCTTGTCGCGCAGGATCTGTTCTTCAACTTGGGTCGGGAACACATTCACACCACGGATGATCAACATATCGTCACTGCGGCCGGTGATCTTGCCCATGCGCCTGAAGGCGCGTGAGGTCGGTGGCAACAGGCGCGTCAGGTCGCGGGTGCGGTAACGAATCACCGGGAACGCTTCTTTGGTGAGGGATGTGAACACCAGTTCGCCGTCTTCGCCGTCGGCCACCACCTCGCCGGTTTCGGGGTTGATGATTTCGGGGTAGAAATGGTCTTCCCAGATCACCGGGCCGTCCTTGGACTCGATGCATTCGCAGGCCACGCCGGGTCCCATGACTTCGGTCAGACCGTAAATGTCAATGGCGTCAATGCCCAGTTTGCGCTCGATCTCGGCGCGCATGCCTTCCCCCCAGGGTTCCGCGCCGAAGATGCCTATCTTCAGGGAAATCTGGTCCGGTGTGATGCCCTGGCGCTCAAACTCTTCGGCAATCACCAGCGAGTAGCTGGGTGTCACCATGATGATTTGCGGCTGGAAGTCGACAATCTGCTGCACCTGCTTTTCGGTCTGGCCACCCGACATGGGTATCACGGTGCAACCCAGGCGCTCGGCACCATAGTGCGCGCCCAGGCCGCCGGTGAACATGCCGTAGCCGTAGGCGTTGTGCAGCATGTCGCCCGCGCGGCCACCGGCGGCGCGAATCGAGCGCGCCACCAGGTTGGCCCAGTTGTCGATGTCTTTCAGCGTGTAGCCAACCACGATCGACTTGCCCGTGGTGCCGGATGAGGCGTGCAAGCGGGCAATCTTGTTGCGTGGCACCGCAAACAGACCAAACGGATAGTGGTCGCGCAGAGCGATCTTGGTCATGAACGGGAACTTGGCCAGGTCGGCCAGGGTTTTCAGGTCACTCGGGTGTACGCCCTTGGCATCAAACGCCGCCTTGTGAAACGGCACGTTGTCATAGGCGTGCTGCAGCGACCACTTCAGGCGCTGCAATTGCAGTGCGCTGATCTCATCACGGCTGGCGGTTTCGATGGCGTCGAGTTCGCCGGGTTGGGGGTTTTTGGCAGTCATTCAGGTCTCCTCTGGGTATCGGTCCATTTAACAATCTTGAAGTCAGGGGGTGGCATCGATTTGCAGCAAGCCGGAGATGACTTCACCCTTGATGCGGTAACTTTTTCCGCGAAACAGCGCCACGGTCTTGCCACTGCGGGTGCGCACCGCGATGTCATACACCCCGGTGCGGCCAGACAGCGAGCGCTCCACCGCCTCGGCTTCCAGCACCTCACCCTCGTGCGCTGGTGCCAGAAAGTCAATATTGCAGCTCGACGCCACAGTGTTCTGGTTGTAGCTGTTGCAGGCAAAGGCAAAGGCACTGTCGGCCAGCGTGAAGATGAAACCGCCGTGGCAGATGTGGTGACCGTTGACCATGTCGCCGCGCACCGGCATGGCAAACATGGCGTAGCCGGGTTTGACACTGAGAATTTGTATGCCCAAGCCTTGCGTGGCCCGGTCGCGCGACCACATGGCCTGCGTCACGGCGTCGGCCAGCTCTTGGGGGTTGGCGTAGGAATCAGTCATGAAAAGACCTTTGCAGCGTAAAGTTGGTGTTGAATCAGGGGCGAGGTGCGGTAGCGGTCTTCGCCATAGGTTTGCGCCAGGTGCGCAAGTACCGTACTGAGCTTGTCGATGCCTATGGCGTTGGCCCAGGCCAGCGGGCCGCAGGGGTAATTGACACCCAGGCGCATGGCGGTGTCAACGGCGGTGGTGTCACACACACCCTGGTTGACGGCGTCCGCTGCCTCATTGGCCAGCATGGCCACGGTGCGCATCACGATCAGGCCGGGAATGTCTTGCAACGGCGACACGGCAAAACCCGCCGCCTGCAACACGCCGATGGCATGGTTGGCGGCGCTGCTGTCGCATTGGGCGGCCACGCTGACAGCCAGCCGGGTGGCGGTTTGATAGTCCAGCGCCAAATCCATCAGCACGGTGTTGGGTTTCTGGGTATCAAAGGCGCAACGCGCGGCGGTTCGGCCGTCGGTCACGCGCAGGGTGGCCCCGCCCGCACTGGCCACGGTGTCGCCCAACGCTTGGCTCTGGGTGAAGCTGACACTGTTGGCTTGCAGGCGTGTTGCCAGGGCTTGGGCTGCCGCCGACTGTCCGTAAAGCACGATGTCATTGGGTTGAGCGCGCAGCGGCTCGGTGGCGGCCAACGGCTTGGCAGCGCTGGCGCTGTAGTCAAAAAACCCCCGGCCAGACTTCCTGCCCAGAAAGCCGGCGTCCACCAAGTCCTGCTGAACCAGTGAGGGCAAAAAACGCGGGTCGTTGAAAAACGCCCGCCAGACTGATTGGGTCACGGCAAAGTTCACGTCATGGCCAATCATGTCCATCAGCTCAAACGGCCCCATGCGAAAACCACCGGCCTCGCGACAGCAGGCATCGAGCGTGGCGCAATCGGCACCGCCCTCGGTCAACACACGCAGGGCTTCGGCGTAATACGGGCGCGCAACCCGGTTGACGATGAAACCGGGCGTGGACTTGGCATGCACCGGGGTCTTGCCCCAGGCCGCCGCCGTGGCAAACAGGGTGTCAGCCACGGCCCGGTCGGTAGCCAAGCCCGACACCACCTCGACCAGCGCCATCAGCGGCGCCGGGTTAAAGAAGTGCAGCCCGGCCAGACGCTGCGGAGATTTAAGCGCGGCGCCAATGGCGGTGATGGAAATCGACGAGGTGTTGCTGGCCAGTATGCAGCCCTCAGACACCACGGCTTCCAGGTCTTTGAACAGTGTTTGCTTGACTTGCAGATTTTCCACAATGGCTTCGACCACCAGGGCCGCATCGGCCAGGTCAGCCAGTTGAACGGCCGCCTGCAAGCGCTCGCCCGCAGCTTGGGCAGCCTCCGGGCGCATCTTGCCCTTGGCCGCCATTTTTTCAAACTGGGCAGCAATACCGGCAATGGCCTGAGCGGCAGCACCGGGGCGGTTGTCAAGCAGCTTGACAGTGTGCCCGGCGGCGGCGGCCACCTGGGCAATACCGGCACCCATGGCGCCAGCGCCTATGACGGCGATCACGGCTTGTGTGGAGAGCGCTTGTGTCATGGCTTTTCAGTTTCCGGTGAATTTGGGCGCGCGCTTTTGCTGAAAGGCGGCGACGCCCTCCTTGAAGTCGTCGCGCCAGCCCAGCTCGCGCATGAAACCGGCTTCAAAACCCAGCTGCTGTTCCAGCGTGTGGTTGGGCGCGGCATGCATGGCCAGCCGGGTGGCGACCAGTGCCCGGGTCGGCATTTGGGCCAGTTGGGCCGCCAGCTTGTCCACGGTTGAGGAGAGTTCAGCGTCATCCACGGCTTGCCAGATCAGGCCCCAGGCCTCGGCTTTTTCAGCCGGCAATTTGTCGGCCAGCATGGCCAGGCCCATGGCCCGGGCCATGCCCACGCGCTGCGGCAAAAACCAGGTGCCGCCGGTGTCGGGAATCAGGCCGATCTTGCTGAAGGCCTGCAAAAACGAGGCCGATTTGCCCGCAATCACCAGGTCGCAGGCCAGCGCCAGGCTGGCCCCGGCCCCGGCTGCAATGCCATTGACCATGGCCACCGTGGGCACACGCAGGTTTTGCAGCGCCAGAATCAGCGGCTTGTAGTTTTGTTCAACCACATGCCCTATGTCGGGCTGCATCGGGCCCATGGCCATGTCGGGGTCGGCCAGGTCTTGTCCCGCGCAAAACGCGCGGCCCGCGCCCGTGATCACCAGCACGCGAATGGTTTTGTCGTGTTGCACGGTGTCCAGAGCGGCGCGCAACTCCACATGCATGGCGCCGGTAAAGCTGTTGAGCTTGTCCGGGCGATTGAGCGTCAGGCGGGCAATGCCGTCGTTGGCTTCAAAGAGAATGTGCTGGTAAGTCATGGTGCGCCTTAAGCGTGGGTGCGACGTTGCACGACGCGGAAACGGTTCGCCACAAAGGCCGAGTCCGAATACGAGGCATTGGCCGCCGGGTTGCCGCCGGTGCCGTGGTAGTCAGAAAACGCGGCCGACTGGTTGACAAAAACCGCGCCGGTCAGGTTGATGGACAAGGCCACTTTGGAACGCCAGGTGGCCGCCGTCATGGCCTCAATGACTTCCGGGC
>JAABQI010000062.1 GCA_011391545.1 Rhodoferax sp. | reverse complement strand
TCAACATCGTGCGCGGCATCGAGAAGCCGCCGGCAGGCATGGTCTGGCAGGAGTACGCGTTTCGCCGCCTGACCGAGGCCAACCCGTTTCCCTCGGTCATGGGCCGGGTGTGCCCGGCGCCCTGCGAATCCGGCTGCAACCGCAACGAACTGGAAGATTTTGTCGGCATCAACTCGGTCGAGCATTTCCTCGGCGACTATGCCATCAAGAACAAGCTGGCCTACAACAAGCCGACGCAACTGACCGGCAAAACCGTCGCCGTGATTGGTGGCGGCCCGGCCGGCATGTCGACCGCCTACCAGTTGGCGTTGAAAGGCCACTCGGTCACCATTTTTGACGAGCGCGCGGAGCTGGGCGGCATGATGCGTTACGGCATTCCGGGTTTCCGCACGCCGCGTGATGTGCTCGACGCCGAGATCCAGCGCATTCTGGACCTCGGGGTCAACGTCCGCATGAACTGCCGCATTGGCAGCGACATCACCATGGCGCAGATTCGCGAGCAGTTTGACGCCGTGTTCCTGGGCTTGGGCGCACAGGCCGGCCGGGCTTTGCCGGTGGAGGGCGCCGATGCGCCCAACTGCGTCACGGCCACCTCGTTCCTGAAGGCCTTCAACGACGGTCGCTTGCGCCATGTGGGCAAGCGCGTGGTCGTGATTGGCGGTGGCGACACCTCGATCGACGTTGCCACGGTGGCGCGCCGCCTGGGTCACATCGAAAAAACCCATGAGTCGGACCGACCTGAGCACGCCATCGCCGGCCATGTGGCCCACGACGTGGCCGCCGCATCGGTGCGCCAGGGTGCCGAGGTCACGCTGACCACCATTTTCGACATTGAAAAAATGCAGGCCTCCAAACACGAGGTCGAGCACGCGTTGTCCGAGGGCATCACCATCCGCGGCAGCATGGCGCCCGTGGCGGTGATCCGTGGCGAAGACGGCCGTGCGGTGGCGTTACGCATCATGCGCTGCGAAGCCAAGATGGTCGGTGGTCGTCTGGAAATCAAAAACATCGAAGGCACCGAGGAAGATATTCCAGCCGATCTGATCGTGTCAGCCATCGGCCAGGCGGTCGACTTCACCGGCCTGGAAGAATTCAACAACGGCAAGGGCGCCATCAATTCCGACAAGAACTATCAGGTGCAGGGCCAGCCCGGTTTCTTTGTCGGTGGCGACGTGGTGCGCCCGCATTTGTTGACCACCGCCATTGGCCATGGCGCCATTGCGGCCGACGGTATTGATCGCTTCCTGCAGCAGGAACCGCTGGAAAAACGTCCGAAGATCGACGTGCATACCTTTGATCTGACCCGCAAGCTAATCGAAAAGGGCATGTCCCTGACCGAGGTCCATGAACCCACCCGTGGCACTGACAAGAGCACCGCGGCCATTCACAATTTTGACAACCGCTCGGACCGTTATGTGATCTCGCACAAGGAGTTGTTCCTCGGGCACTTCGGCTTTGCACCGCGCAACAAGCGAGGCATTGTGTCGCTCACCGCTGAAGAGGCGCTGGACAACTTCGAGGAGCGCCTGCAACCCCTGCTGGAAGCGCAGGCGGTGGCCGAGGCCAAGCGCTGCATGAGCTGCGGCCAGTGTTTTGAGTGCGACAACTGCGTGGTGTATTGCCCGCAGGTGGCGGTGTTCAAGGTGCCAAAAGCCAAGTCCACCATCGGCCGTTATGTCGATACCGACTACAGCAAGTGCATCGGTTGCCACATTTGTGCCGACGTCTGCCCCACGGGTTATATCCAGATGGGCCTGGGGGAGTAATGGTTTCCCCCTGTGTCGCCTTCGGCGCCTCCCCCCGCGGGGGGGCGACACCAGCGGCCCGGCAAAGCCGACTCCGTGGTGTCCCGCGCTTCCATGGCTTTATGCGCTTGTTGGCACTGGTTGTGGGTGTGTTGCTGGGCGCCGCTTTGCCGGCAGCGGCACAAACCGCGGCCGGCGCCAGCCAGGGGCTGGGGCCGCTGGTGACCAAGGCGCGCGGGGGCCAGTGTGTGGACGATCCGGTGTTCATGCGCCGCAACCACATGGCGCTGCTCAAGCACCAGCGTGACGACACCATGCATGGCGGTGTGCGCAGCGGCAAGTATTCGCTGAAAGCCTGCGTGGCCTGCCACGCCAGCGAGGCCAGCCAGAGCGTCAGCGCCGAGGCCGGTGATTTTTGCCAGAGCTGCCATACCTTTGCCGCCGTCAAGATTGATTGCTTTGGCTGCCATGCCAGCAAGCCGCCCGCCATCGGTGCCCAAGCCGCGGTGGCACAGCCACAGGTCAAACCATGAAGCACGATCACAACAATTCAGGCTCCCAGCCTGCCGCCAAGCCGTCCAGCCGTCGCGGTTTTCTGGGGGTGGCCGCCGCGGGCATGGCCGGCATTTTGCTTGCGCCGGGCGTTCGTCTGTTCGAAATCGCCCAGGCTGCGCCGGCTAACGGCAGCGCCAGCGCGGGGGCCAGCAGCAAAGTGCGCTGGGGCATGCTGATTGACAGCGGCAAGTGCGCCAGCGGCTGCACCGATTGCGTCACGGCCTGCAACACCGAAAACGGCTTGTCGGGTGGCACGCTGCCGACCGATTCGCAGTGGATCCGCAAGATCGAAATCAAGGAGGTGCGCACCGGCAAGACGCAGTCGCTGCCCATGATGTGCCAGCACTGCGCCGAGCCGCCTTGCGTGGATGTGTGCCCCACCGGTGCCTCGTTCAAGCGCGCCGACGGCATTGTGCTGGTGGACAAGCATATATGCATCGGCTGCCGCTACTGCGTGATGGCCTGCCCCTACAAGGCGCGCTCGTTTGTGCACGAGCCCCTGAGCAATCAGAAGACCGATGTGCCGCGCGGCATGGGAACGGTCGAGGGCTGCACGATGTGTGTGCACAAGGTCGACAAGGGCGAACAGCCCGCCTGCGTCACGGCCTGCTCCAGTGCGGGCCACGGCGCCATTTTGTTTGGTGACCTGAACAACCCCGAGAGCGAAATCTCCAAGCGGGTGGCCAGCTACCCGTCGCGCCAGATTCGTGAAGACCTGAACCTCAACACCGGCGTGCGCTACAGCGGCATCTGAAGGAAGACAAAGTCATGAAACTTGTTTTGCGCCCCTTGAAAGACACGCAACAAGGCTTTTACCTGTTGCTGGGCGGATTTGCCGTGCTGCTGGCAATGGGCCTGGGTGCTGTTTGGTATGTGGAGCACAACGGCCACATCGTGACCGGCATGAACAACCAGATCGTCTGGGGCTTGCCCCATGTGTTCGCGGTGTTTCTGGTGGTGGCGGCATCCGGCGCGCTCAACATCGCCTCGATGTCGTCGGTGTTCGGCAAGACCGAATTCAAGCCCCTGGCCCCCTTGTCGGCCTTGTTGGCCATTGCGCTGCTGATCGGCGGCCTGATGGTGCTCATGCTCGACCTGGGTCGCCCCGACCGGCTGATCATTGCCATGACCTACTTCAATTTCAAGTCGATCTTTGCCATGAACATCTTCCTGTATTCAGGCTTTGTCGGCTTTGTGGTGGCATATTTGTGGACCATGATGGAGCGGCGCATGAACCGCTTCACGCCGCTGGCCGGTTTTATGGCCTTTATCTGGCGCATGGCGCTGACGACCGGCACCGGTTCCATTTTTGGATTTCTGGTGGCGCGCCAGGCCTACGATTCGGCGCTGCTGGCGCCCCTGTTCATTGCCCTGTCGTTGAGCTACGGCCTGGCGGTGTTCATCTGGGTGCTGATGCTGGCCAGCAAGGGCAGTGCGCGGCCCCTGGGTGAGGTGCTGATGGCGCGTCTGGCACGCCTGCAGGTGATCTTTGTCGCCGCCGGTTTCTATTTTGTGCTGGTCTACCACCTGACCAACATGTACTTCACCAAGCACCACGATTTTGAGCGTTTCATTTTGCTCGACGGCGGCATCTACACCGCCATGTTCTGGCTGGGTCAAGTTGTGCTGGGCACGGTGCTGCCGCTGGCCTTGTTGCTGGCACCCGGCATTGGTGCGCTGCGCAGCCGGATTGCGGCCAGCGCCGGGTTGGTGATCCTGGGCGGTTTTGCGCAGATGTACGTGACCATCATCGGCGGCCAGGCCTTTGGCCTGGTGCTGTTCCCGGGCTATGAGGTGAGCAGCAGCTTTTTTGATGGTGTCACGGCCGGTTACAGCCCCAGCCTGCCCGAGTTGCTCCTGGGTTTTGGCGGCGTGGCGGTGGTGGGGCTGATTGTCATGCTGGCGCTCAGGGTGATGGGCTTTTTGCCTGAACGCATGGATGATGCCGCGCTGGAGATGGCACCCCAGCAACCCAGCCCGACTGGGGCCTGACGTCCATCGCCCATGGCACGATTTCTGGTCTCAGCCGCACACAAGTCGTCTGGCAAAACCACGGTCAGCATTGGCCTGTGCGCCGCCTTGACGACCCGAGGGCTGAAAGTGCAGGCCTTTAAAAAGGGGCCGGACTACATTGACCCAATGTGGCTGGCGCAAGCCAGCGGCCGGCCCTGCTTCAACCTCGACCCCTACCTGATGACGGCCGGGCAGATCAGCGCCAGCTTTGCGCGCTTTTCTGCTCTCGCCGACATCAGCCTGGTAGAAGGCAACAAGGGCCTGTACGACGGCCTGGCGCTGGACGGCAGCAACAGCAACGCGGCGCTGGCCCAGTTGCTGGACCTGCCAGTGGTGCTGGTGCTCGATGCGCGTGGCATGACGCGTGGCATTGCCCCACTGATTCTGGGCTACCAGGCCTTCGATGCGCGCATCCGTATTGCCGGCGTGATTTTGAACCAGCTCGGCGGCAGCCGACACGAGGCCAAACTGCGCGCCGTGATTGAGCACTACACCAACGTGACCGTGCTTGGCGCCATTGCGCACGACCCGCAACTGGCGCTGGTCGAGCGCCACCTGGGGCTAATGCCAAACCAGGAGTGCGACGATGCGGAAAAACATGTGCAGACCATCGGCCAGCGCATTGCCGAGCAGGTCGATCTGGACAAAATCATTGAGCTGGCCAAAAGCGCAGCGCCTTTGCCGGAGCAGTCAGGCAGCACGCCGGTGACCGCTGATGCTGTACCTTCTGGTGCCGTGGCCGCCGCGCCGGCTGTATCTGGCAAGCCCTTGCGCCTGGGCATCATGCGCGACAAGGCGTTTGGTTTTTATTACCCCGACGACTTGCTGGCACTGCAAGCCGCCGGCGCAGAGCTGGTCACCGTGAACGCCCTGCAGGACAGCGCCTTGCCAGCCGTCGATGGTTTGTTCATCGGTGGTGGATTCCCCGAGGTCTTCATGCCCGAGTTGCAGGCCAATGCCGCCTTGCGCAGCAGCATCCGGGTCGCCATCGAGGCCGGTCTGCCGGTCTATGCCGAATGCGGCGGCCTGATGTACCTGGCCCGAACGCTGCGCTGGAAAGACACCCAGGTGGACATGGTGGGCGCGCTGCCGGTGGATGTGCTGATGCACGAGCGGCCCGTGGGCCGGGGCTATGTCACGTTGCAAACCACGCCCGATGCGCCCTGGCTGACGGCAGATGAAGCCGCCGGGGAAACCCTGCGCGGCCACGAATTTCATTATTCCAGCCTTGAAAATGTCCAGCCCGGCCTGAAATTTGCCTACAAGGTGCTGCGCGGTCATGGCGTTGACGGGCAGCGCGATGGTGTGGTCCATCGCAACGTGCTGGCATCCTATGCACACCTGCGCACAGGTGCCGGTTCGGATTGGGCCAAGGAGTTTGTCAACTTTGTTCGGAACAAGACAATGGAAACCCAAACGCAAATTCCCAGTGCGGCGCGCACCCTGTTGGTGAATGGTCAGCCGGTGGCAACCGACGTGGAAGGGTACTTGAAGAACCTGGACGACTGGTCCGAAGACTTTGCCCGCGCCGAGGCCGAGGCCGAAGGCCTGGAACTGACCGAGGCGCATTGGCAAATCATTCAGTTCCTGCGCGCTTACTATGAAGAGCACCGGGTGCAGGCGCAGGTGCGCGCCATGATCCAGCATTTCTCCAAAATTTGGGGGCCTGAGTTGGGCAACAATCACCATTTGCACGCGCTTTTTCCGATCGGGGGGCCGCAAAAACAGGGCAACCGATTGGCTGGTCTGTTGAAGACCAAAGGCGAACATTAATTTTTACAGGAGCACAACGCATGTTTAACCTCACCCCTGCCGCCGCCCAGCAAATCCAGCAAGCCGCCCAGGCCAGTGGCGCGGCCGAGTTGGCCTTGCGCGTGGCAGCCAAAAAAGATGCCGACGGCGAAATGCAGTACGGCATGGGCTTTGA
>JAABQI010000061.1 GCA_011391545.1 Rhodoferax sp. | reverse complement strand
CGGCCAGGTGGTGCACACCGACATCAATGAAGACATGCTGCGCACCGGGCGTGACCGCCTGGTCGATGTTGGCGTGGTGTTGCCCACGCTGGTGTGCGATGCCGAAAAATTGCCGTTTCCCGACAATCATTTCAACCTGGTCACGGTCGCTTTTGGCCTGCGCAACATGACGCACAAGGACCAGGCGCTCGCCGAGATGAACCGGGTGTTGCAGCCCGGCGGCAAATTGCTGGTGCTGGAGTTTTCCAAAGTGGCCAAGCCGCTGGAAAAAGCCTACGACTGGTATTCCTTCAAGGTGCTGCCCAAGCTGGGCGAGTGGGTGGCGGGCGACGCCTCCAGCTACCAGTACCTGGCCGAGTCGATTCGCATGCACCCCAGCCAGGAAGAGCTCAAATCCCTGATGAAGGCTAATGGCTTTGGCCATGTCGATTACCACAACATGACGGGTGGTCTGGTAGCCTTGCATGTCGGTATCAAGTGTTGACCTGGGTCAAGCGCTTGACCGCCCGATTTTTTATTGATTCATTCAACCTGGAGATGGTATGAAACGATGGCTTTCAGTTCTGACGATGAGTCTGGTCCTGCTGACCGGTCACGCCGACGCAGCCAAGCGCTTTGGCGGTGGCATGTCCTTTGGCAAGCAGTCAAGCAACGTGACGCAGCGCCAGGCGGCACCTGCTCCGTCACCCACACAGACGGCAGCCGCCAAGTCTCCTGCGGCAGGCACCGCCGCCGCTGCTCCCAAGAAGCCCTGGGGTGCGATGATGGGCGGTCTGGCTGCGGGTCTGGGCTTGGCCTGGTTGGCCAGTTCGCTTGGTCTGGGTGAAGAGATGGGGCAAATTCTGATGTTTGCCTTGCTTGCGATGCTGATCATGGCCGCTGTGACGTGGTTCAAACGGCGTAACAATGCGGCTTCTCAGTCGTCTGCTTCGCCTTTTGCGTTTCAGGGCGCTGGTGCCGGCGCCGCTGGTCAGGCCGCCTTGCCAGCGAGCTACCGCCCGGAAAACGTGGGCAATGATGCTTCTGCGCGTCCTTGGGAACGCAACACGGCAGCCTTCGACGGCAGCTTGTCTGGTTCGGCGCTCCCTGCCGCGACGGGTTCCATGATTGGCTCCGGCCTGTCGGGTTCACAGACCTGGGGCATTCCGGCCGGTTTTGATTCGGACGGATTTTTGCTGGCGGCCAAGGCCAATTTTGTTTCGCTGCAGGCGGCGTGGGACAAGTCGGACATTCCGGCCTTGCGTGTCATGATGACGGACACCATGCTCAAGGAAATTCAGGCGCAACTGGCCGAGCGCGAAGCCCACACCGGCGGGCCAGGCAACCAGACCGAGGTGGTCATGATCGAGGCGCATCTGCTCGGTATTGAAGACTTGGGCGACGAGTACATGGCCAGTGTCGAATTTACCGGCATGATCCGCGAGGAGCCTTCGGCGGGAGCGAGCCCGTTCCGGGAAGTCTGGAACATGATCAAACCCAAAAGTGGCCGCAGCGGCTGGCTGGTGGCAGGGGTTCAGGCCTTGCAGTAAGCGCAGTCTTGCGATTTCAGGGAATAATGGGGTCTATGGCAACACAGACCCCTTTTTCTTTTCTGGAGAGTTTTGCAGAAAAACTCCCGCTTCCCAAATTCACCCCGCCCGCCTGGGCCGTCAATGAGGCCCAGCGCCGCATTGTTTTGCTGCTCAACCATGTGTTGATGCAGGAAAGTGAAGCCATGACACGGTTGGCGCGCCACAAGGGCCAAATCATGCTGGCCCAGTGGCGCACGTTCTACTTCAAGCTGGTCGCCACACCGGCCGGCCTGCTCGACCTGGCTGACCCCGAGGCCAAGCCTGATCTGGTGCTGACGGTGACAGACGAGTCGCCGCTGGCGCTGGCGCAGGCGGTCTTCAGGGGTGAAAAGCCAGCGGTGCGCATCGAGGGCGATGTGCAGTTGGCGGCTGAGGTGAACTGGTTGACCGAGCACGTGCGCTGGGACATGGAAGAAGACTTGGCGCGCGTCATCGGCGACGTGCCGGCCCACACCCTGAGCCAGATGTCTCAGACCATGAGCACCAGCCTGCGGGAGTTTTTGGCCAAAGCAGCAGCGTTCGCGCCCGGCAAGTCTGCCAAATGACCAACATTTTCCGAGGCGCCTTCATCCTCTGGGTGATGTTGCGCAATGGTCTGGATGAGCTCGTGCTCACCAGCTTCAAGAAACCCTGGTTGCTGCGCCTTGCCCGCATGTTGACGCTGGGTCGAAAACTCGACGCTCCGCGCGGCCAGCGCATCCGCCAGACCCTGGAGAGCCTTGGCCCTATTTTTGTCAAGTTTGGCCAGGTGTTGTCCACTCGGCGCGATTTGCTGCCGGTGGATATTGCCGATGAGCTGGCCATGCTGCAGGACCGCGTGCCGCCGTTCCCCAGCGAGGTGGCCATCGGCATCATCGAGCGCGCCTTCGGGAAATCGGTGGACGATATTTTTGTCTCGTTCGAGCGCGAGCCGGTGGCCAGCGCATCAATTGCGCAAGTGCATTTTGCGGTGCTCAAGGACCGGCAGGGCACGCACCGGGATGTGGCAGTGAAGGTGCTGCGCCCGAACATGTTGACGGTGATTGACAAGGACATGGCGCTGCTGCGCATGTTGGCAGGCTGGATCGAAGGTCTGACAGAAGACGGCAAGCGCCTCAAACCCCGAGAGGTGGTGGCTGAGTTCGACAAATACCTGCACGATGAACTCGACCTGGTGCGCGAGGCGTCGAGCGCCGCGCAGCTTCGGCGCAACATGGCCGATCTCGACCTGGTGCTGATTCCCGAGATGTACTGGGATTACTGCATGCCCGATGTGATGGTGATGGAGCGCATGAAGGGTGTGCCAATCAACCAGGTCGAACGCCTGATTGCCGCCGGGGTTGACATCCCGAAGCTGGCGCGCGATGGTGTCACCATCTTTTTCACCCAGGTGTTTCGCGACGGCTTTTTCCATGCCGACATGCACCCCGGCAACATCCAGGTGAGCCTGGATCCGGCCACCTTTGGCCGCTATATTTCGCTCGACTTCGGCATTGTGGGCACGCTGACCGAAGGCGACAAGGAGTACCTGGCGCAAAACTTCATCGCGTTTTTCCGCCGTGACTACAAGCGCGTCGCCGAGCTGCACATTGAATCGGGCTGGGTGCCTGCCGCCACCCGGGTTGACGAACTCGAAGCCGCCGTGCGCGCGGTGTGCGAGCCCTATTTCGATCGTCCGCTCAAGGAGATTTCACTGGGCATGATCCTGATGCGGCTGTTCCAGACCTCACGGCGTTTCCAGGTTGAAATTCAGCCGCAGCTGGTGCTGTTGCAAAAAACCCTGCTCAACATTGAAGGCCTCGGGCGCCAGCTTGATCCCGAACTGGACTTGTGGCACACCGCCAAACCGTTCCTTGAAAAATGGATGGTGGAACAGATTGGTCCCAAAAAATTGTTGAAGGAATTGCGCAACGAGGCGCCGCGCTACGCCAAGATGCTGCCTGAATTGCCGCGCCTCTTGTTTGACTTTTTGCAACAAGCGCCGTCCAAGACCAATTCGCTGGAGCTGCAGGCCTTGCTGGCCGAGCAAAAGCGAACCAACCGTTTGTTGCAGGCCATTGTGTACGGCGGCATCGGCTTTGTGCTGGGCCTGATCGTGATGCAGATCCTGGTGCGGGTGCGCCTTTTCTGAGCGCCGGGGCGAACCGCTGCTGCGCCGGGAGGCGCACTTTATAATCTCGGGCTTTGCGACTCTTTCTTTAGCTTCAACACCATGCCAATTTACGCTTACAAATGCAACGCCTGTGGCCTTGCCAAGGATGTGTTGCAAAAAATGTCCGACCCGGTGCTCACCCAGTGCCCAGCCTGCGGCCAGCCCAGCTTTGTCAAACAGCTCACGGCGGCGGGTTTCCAGCTCAAGGGGTCGGGCTGGTACGCGACTGATTTCAAAGGCGGTGCCGCCGCTGCCACGTCTGCAGCACCCGCGGCGGACGCAGCGCCGGCAGCCGCTGAAACGGCCGCCACCCCCGTCAAAGCTGACGCTGCGCCAGCCGCAGCATCCTGTGGCACAGGTTGTGCTTGTCACAGCTGATCTGAATTAGCTTGAAAGTTACTGTGCCGTTTAAAAAATACCTGTTGACGGGCCTTTTGGTCTGGTTGCCCACGGCCATCACCTTTGCGGTCTTGTTGTGGCTGATGGACTTGCTCGACGGCATCTTTGTCGGGTTGATGATCGTATTGCAAGCCGTTTTGCCGGAATCCCTGACCAGCACGCTGGAGTATTTCAAGCACATTCCCGGCCTTGGCGTGATCCTGGTTTTTGGCGGGTTGCTCATCACCGGAGCGCTGGTGTCCAATGTGGCGGGGCGCTGGTGGCTGGTGCAATGGCACCGTCTGCAGACCAATATCCCGGTGTTCAAGACGATTTACAACAGCGTCAAGAAAGTGTCCGACACGCTGTTCTCCAGCAACGGCAACGCTTTTCGCACCGCCATGCTGGTGCAGTATCCGCGCCCCGGCGCCTGGACCATTGCGTTTCAGACCGGCGCGCCGGGCGGCGAGGTGGCTGAGCACTTGGGGCCCGGCTTTGTCAGCGTCTATGTGCCCACCACACCCAACCCCACCAGTGGTTTTTTCCTGATGCTGCCGCGCAGCGATGTGATTGAACTCAAGATGAGTGTCGACGAAGCGCTGACCTACGTCATCTCAATGGGGTCGGTGGCTCCGCCGGCGCCGTTCGCTTCGGTCGTTTTGCCCAAGTAATTTTTTTGATAACCCTGCCACTTCTTCGAGGTGGTTTTAGAAAGCAGTTTTATGGCGATGCGCTCTCATTATTGTGGACTGGTCACCGAAGCCCTGATGGGCCAAGCCGTCACGCTGTGCGGTTGGGTCAACCGTCGGCGTGACCACGGTGGCGTGATTTTTGTCGATGTGCGTGACCGCGAAGGCTACGTGCAGGTGGTCTGCGACCCCGACCGCGCCGAGATGTTTGGCGTGGCCGAAGACCTGCGCAACGAGTTCTGCATCCAGGTCAAGGGCCTGGTGCGGGCGCGCCCGGACGGCACGGTCAACGCCAACCTCAAAAGCGGCAAGATCGAAGTGCTGTGCCACGAGCTCAAGGTGCTCAATCCGTCGGTCACGCCGCCGTTCCAGCTCGACGAGGAAAACCTCAGCGAGACCACGCGCCTGACGCACCGTGTGCTCGATTTGCGCCGTCCCTACATGCAAAACAACCTGATGCTGCGCTACCGCGTGACCATGGAAGTGCGCAAGTTTCTCGATGCCAACGGTTTTGTCGACATTGAAACACCGATGCTCACCAAGAGCACGCCCGAGGGCGCGCGCGACTATCTGGTGCCCAGCCGGGTCCATGACGGCCACTTTTTTGCGCTGCCGCAAAGCCCGCAGCTTTTCAAGCAGTTGCTGATGGTGGCCGGCTTTGACCGCTATTACCAGATCACCAAATGCTTCCGAGACGAAGACCTGCGCGCCGATCGCCAGCCCGAATTCACCCAGATCGATATTGAAACCTCGTTCATGGACGAGGAAGAAATCCGCGAGATTTTTCAGGGCATGATCAAGACCGTGTTCCAGAACACGCTGGATGTCGATTTGGGTGAATTCCCGGTCATGACCTACCAGGAGGCGGCGCGCCGCTTTGGCTCCGACAAGCCCGACCTGCGCGTCAAGCTTGAATTCACCGAGCTCACCGATATCATGGCCGATGTCGATTTCAAGGTGTTCTCGACGCCCGCCACCACCAAGGGCGGCCGCGTGGTGGCGCTTTGCGTGCCGGGTGGAGCCGAGATCACCCGCAGTGAAATTGACAACTACGGTGAATTCGTCAAGATTTACGGCGCCAAGGGCCTGGCCTGGATCAAGGTCAATGATGTGACCAAGGGCCGCGAAGGCCTGCAAAGCCCCATCGTCAAAAACCTGCACGATGCCGCGCTGGCAGAAATCGTCAAGCGCACCGGTGCCAAGGACGGCGATATTTTGTTTTTTGGCGCCGACAAGGAAAAAATTGTCAACGACGCCATTGGCGCGCTGCGCATCAAGATCGGCCACAGTGCCTTCGGCAAGAAAAGCGGCCTGTTCGAGGACCGCTGGGCGCCGCTGTGGGTGGTGGATTTCCCGATGTTCGAGCACGACGAAGAGTCTGACCGCTGGATGGCGGTGCACCACCCTTTCACCGCGCCCAAGGACGGCCATGAAGACCTGATGGTCACCGACCCCGCCAATTGCATCTCCAAGGGC
>JAABQI010000060.1 GCA_011391545.1 Rhodoferax sp. | reverse complement strand
TTCGGCGGTGTCGAATCTGATCAGGGAAAACAATATTCCCCAAATCCGCAACGCCATCACGACCGGTTCGCAGCACGGCATGCTGACGATGGACCATTCCATCAAGGCACTTTTCGATAAAGGCTTGATCGATGCGACCATTGCCATGAATCGCGTCGCGCGTCAGCGAAAAGTCTGAAACGGCACCCGCCATATCCTGTGATCTTTCCCTAAATGGCCGTTGTCCAGGTCTGACGGTTGAACAGTCGCTCGGCCAGCCGTTTGACATTGGCCGTTTTCCGCAAACGCAGCAGGTTACGCCGGTTGGCTGCTTGAAGAGGCCAGGACAGAAGAACCTTGACGCGCTGTCAGCTCCAGCGCCAGCCGCCACCCTGCTGGCTGTTCGCCACTTGGGGCGCTTGTGCGCTGTCAAGCCATGCGGTAATGGCCTTGCCCGCCATGTCATGACCGATCACCAAGCGCACCTGAACACCCGCTTTCAACTGGCTCGCGGGCTCAGCAAGTGTTGCTACCGGCAAGTGGGACTGCAGCGCCTGCGCCGCCAGTGCCTGGCTCGTTACAAACTGGATCTCGGTTTTGGCTTGCCGGTAGGGTTTGGCATTGGTCAGCCGGGAGGTGACTACGCCCTCGCTCGCCAGGCGGTCTGCCGTGCGGCGCGCCAGTCTGGTGATGCCCACACCGTTGGACACCTCCAGCCGCACGCCGCGCAGACCGGCGCCGGTGGTCATGGCGGCCAGGCGGGGAATGACTCCTTGGTTGGCAGCAGACGCCGCTGCCAGACCATTGCCGGGGGGTAATGTGGCCTCAGCCTGAGCAGGCGCGGCCGCCCCAGCGGGGGAACCGACGGGTACCTGCAACTCAAACACATTGGGCGCCACCGCCACCAGTCGCGGCCCGGCCTGGTCGCCAGCGTCTGCCTGAACTGCCTGTACGGCAGGCGCGCGGGCTGCCTTGGCGGTGGCCAGCAAGACCAGGTTCTGCTGCGTCTGCGCATTGGACGGCTCCAGGTCGCGCGCCTTGTTCAGGGCGATTTCAGCCTCGTCCAGCCGGCCGGCACGCAGCAGGGCGTAGCCGGTGTTGTTGCGCACATGCGCGCTGGCGGGTGCCAGCTCACTGGCGTAGGCAAAGATCTTGAGGGCTTCATCGGTGCGGCCTGACTGGGCATAAATGACCGCCAGCGCATTCAAGGCCCCCACATGCTCCGGCGCGATCTTCAGGGCTTGCGCATAGCGCTGCGCGGCCAGTGCGAGCTGGCCTGCGCCATGCGCCACGAGGCCCTGGGTGTAAATTGCTTCACCCGTGGGCATTGCCGGAGTGATGACGGGTGCCTGCGCCACCTTGACCGGCACGGCAGTGGCCTGGCCGCGCGACAGTGCCGCATTGGAGCCTGCCAGCGGCGCAACTGGCGTGAGCGGGGCGCAGCCCAGCAGCGTGCCCAGCAGGGTCACGGAAGCAACAGCGTTGAGTTTGAATTTCATGACAGACTCCTTGACAAATGAACCGTGGTCAGCCGTTGCCCGCCATGGTGGGCAACAAGACACGGTAAATGCTGATCATGGCCGGGCCCATGAGCACCAGCATCAGCGACGGAAAGATAAAGAAAATGAGCGGGAACAGCAACTTGAGCGGAATCTTGGCCGCCCGCTCCTCGGCCCGCAGGCGCCGGTGCGTGCGCATGTTTTCTGCCTCTATGCGCAGTGCATCGGCCACGTTGGTGCCAAAACGGTCCGACTGCACCAGCATGGCCACAAAAGAGGCGATGTCGTCCACGCCCGTGCGCAAGGCAAGGTTGCGCAAGGCCTGCTCGCGGTTAACGCCCATGCGCAGTTCCAGCGCCACCAGGTTCAGTTCGTCAGACAGCGCCTTGCTGCGCAGCCCGATCTCGCCGGCGGCACGGTTCATTGCAGCGTCCAGCCCCAGGCCGGCCTCCACGCAGACCAGCATCATGTCCAGCGCGTCGGGCAAGGCGTCCTCCAGCTCCTGTTTGCGCCGTTCAATCATGTGGGCGAGCAGCCCGTTGGGCAGGTAGTAGCCGATGGCAGCGGTCAGCAAAAGCAGCATGACCGTGGTGTTCACGGTCAACTCCATCGAACTCACACCCTGATACAGCACAAACAGACCGGGCAACAGCAGCGCCAGCACGGTCTTGGTGGCAAAGTAAATAGAAGGCCAAGACGCCTCGCGCAGCCCTGCCTGCATAAAGCGCACGCGCAGGCTCGACTCGTCCCACCCCGCCTTGGGCGTGGACAGCTTGGCCATGGGGCCGACCGCCTTGATCACCTTGGCCTGCCACTCGCTGCCCGCGATCAGGCTCTTTTCGCCGCCGCCCTCAGGGCTGATCAGCTGGTTGAGGCGCTGGCGCAGGGCCGAATCGCGATCGAACCACAGTGTCGCCCCCCAAACCAGCCCCGTCACAGCCAGAAAGATCAGAACCAGAATCCATATTTGCATGTTCATGATGGCCCCCTCAGACCCGGATGTCGATAATCCGCCACATGGCAAAAATGCCGATGACCATCAGCACCAGCGCGCCGATCACCAGCTTGATGCCCATCGCATCGGTGAACAGCACCGCCATGTATTCCGGGTTCAAGAGCTGCACCACGCCAGCCACGCAAAACGGCAGTGCCACCAGAATCCAGGCCGACAGTTTGCCCTCGGCCGCCAGCACCCGCACCTTGGCAAACAGCTTGAAGCGCTCGCGCACCAGTTCGGCCAGCTTGCCGAGCAACTCGGACAAATTACCGCCCGTTTCACGCTGAATAATCACCGCCATCACAAAGTAGCGCATGTCAGGGCTCGGTACGCGGCTGGCCAGGTTATTGAGCGCGTTGTCCACCGAAAGGCCATAGCCGATTTCATCGGAGGTGATCTTGAACTCGCTGGCAATTGGCTCCTGCGCCTCCGCGCCCACCATCGCCAGCGCCGACGGAAATGCATGGCCGGCGCGCAGCGCCCGGCCAATCAGGTCCATGACGTCGGGCAACTGCGCTTCGATCTTGTTCAGCCGCCTGTTGCGCAGCCACGTCAAACGCAACACGGGCAGCAGCGCCAGCGCCAGCATCACCAGCCCAATGACCAGCACGGGCCAGCGCAACAACAAGCCCGCCACCAAACCGCCCAGCGCCAGAAAGGCAGAGGCCGCCAGCAAGTGCGACACCGTGCTGCTGCTGCCCGCCTGCATCATCAGACGGTCCAGTTGGCCCACGCGCGGCAGCACCATCAGCAGGCGCTGCACGGACGGGGTGTGGCTCAGCACCCTTTCCTTGAACAACTTGGCCTCGCCCTCGACGTGGCCACCGGCCGAAATGGCGCGCAACCGGTTCGCCACGCGGCGCACTTCCGGGCTGCGGGTGTCGTTCCAGTAAGCGTAGATGCCCTCGAACAGCAGCACCACCGCCACAAAGCCGAGGATCAATAACAGTGAAAAGCTGTAGTCCATGATGTCACTCGTAAATTAAGGATGGATCAAAGGTTTCGTCAGACACCTCAATGCCGTAGGACTTCAGCCGGTCCATGAACTTGGGCCGCACGCCGGTGGCCCTGAAGTGGCCCTTGACCGTGCCATCCGATGCAATGCCAGTCTGGTTGAAGTGGTAGATCTCCTGCATGGTGATGATGTCGCCCTCCATGCCGTTGATTTCCTGCAGGCTGACGATCTTGCGGCGCCCATCGTTGAGTCGGGCTATCTGGATCACCGCCATGATGGCCGAGCTGATCTGCTGGCGCATGGCTTCTTGCGGCATGGCAACTCCGCCATAGCCGGCCATGTTTTCCAGCCGGGTCAGCGCGTCGCGCGGCGAGTTGGCGTGCACCGTGGCCATTGAGCCTTCGTGGCCAGTGTTCATGGCCTGCATCATGTCCAGCACCTCGGCGCCGCGCACCTCGCCCACAATGATGCGGTCCGGGCGCATGCGCAGGCTGTTGCGCACCAGCGCCCGCTGGCTCACTTCGCCCTTGCCTTCAATGTTGGGCGGGCGGGTTTCCAGCCGCACCACATGCGGCTGCTGCAGTTGCAGCTCGGCGGCGTCTTCAATCGTCACGATGCGCTCGTTGTGTGGTATCGAGGCCGACAACACGTTCAGCAGCGTGGTCTTGCCAGTGCCGGTGCCGCCCGAAATCAAAATGTTCATCTTGGCGCGCACCATGCCCGCCAGCAGTTGACTGAGCACTGGCGTCAGAGTGCGCTTTTCCAGCAGGTCGTGCATGGTCAGCGGCACCACGGCAAAGCGGCGAATGGAGAGCAGCGGGCCGTCCAGCGCCAGCGGCGGAATGATCGCGTTAACGCGCGAGCCGTCGGGCAGGCGCGCGTCCACCATCGGGCTCGACTCATCAATGCGCCGGCCCACGCGCGACACGATCTTGTCGATGATCTTCATCAGGTGTTCGTCATCAGAAAAATTGACCTCGGTGCGCTCCAGCTTGCCGTTGCGCTCCACAAACACCTGATGCGGACCATTGACCAGAATGTCGGAGATGGACGAGTCGGCCAGCAGCGCCTCAAGCGGCCCCAAGCCCATGATTTCGTCCAGAATGTCCTGCACCAGTTGCTTGCGCCCCGGCGCGTTCAGCGCCACGCCGGTCTCGTGCAGCAACCGCTCCACCAGCAGGCCGAGCTCCTCGCGCAAACGCTCGGGCTTCATCGCGCCCATCACGGTCAAATCGATCCGGCTCAGCAACTGGTTGTGCAGGCTGTCCTTGAGGCTGTGGTATTCGGTATGCGTGTAGGCGGCGGCAGGGCGCCCGCCAGACGGCTCGGTCGGCGATGACTTCAGCCGGAGTTCTTCTGCTTGGATGTCCATGATGATTCTCTCTTAATACTAAAAACTGCCCGTCAGCGCCGCCAACCATCGTTTTTTGGGCTTTAGCGTCACCGGTGACAAATCGTTGGCCCAGGCCTGCAAAACATGCGTCACGTCATCGCGCGGGGACAGCAAGGGCAGCGGAACCCCCTCGTTGATCGACGCCATGACCGCTTCATAACTGGCCGGCACCGTGCGCGCCACCTTGGTCTGGGTGACCCGCTCCAGTTCATCGAGCCTGATGGCGCCGCCTTTTTCATAACGGTTCACCACCACATTCAATTTGTCGGGCCCATAGCCCAAACCCTCGAACACGGTTTCGATGCGCTTGACGTTTTCGATCGCCGGCAGCGACAGTTGCAAAATCAGGTAAATGCGACTGGCCATGTCAAGCGCCTTGATGCTGGTTTGGTCCAGCGTGCGGCCCACGTCCAGGATCACAAAGTCGTACTGGCTGAGTGCCAATTCCAGAATTTTTTGCAGCACGGCGGGCGTGAGCACGTCGATGCGGTAGGGCAACTGCGGCGCCGCCAGCACATAAAGGTTGTCACGCGCGGCCAATACGCTCGAGGCTAGCAAGGCCGCATCCAGCAATTCGTTCTGGCGAGCCAGGTCAAGAATGCTGGAACCCACCTTGCGGTCGGTCACGTTGGCCACCAGATCGCCAAAAAACAGGTTCAGGTCCACCAGCAGCACCTTTTTGCCGGTGGCAGCCAGCGCGTAGCCCAGGTTGCTGGCCAAAAACGTGCTGCCCGAGCCACCCTTTGCGTTCAGGAAAGCCAGCAACTCACCCTCGTTGGCCACCAGGCGCGAGCTCAGCGACGCCGATTCGCGAAGGTAGTCTACGGCGCTCAGCACGCTGTTCTTGTTCAGGGGGGCTGGCAAGACATGGCGCACACCGGCCTGCATGGCCCGCTTGAGCAACTCGATGGACGGGTCCGGGCTGACCAGCAGCACCATCACGCCGGGCACCCGCAGCGTGGCCGCCTCGATCTGCTCGAAAGCGCCGTTGTCGGCACTCGGAAAATCCAGCAGCACCACGTTGGGCTGGTCCTTTTGCATCACCGACAACAAGCGCTTTGCGTCGCCCACATGCACATTGATCTCGACACCCGCCGGTGTGACCAGCGTGGCGAGCAGTGCCTCGCGTTCTTGGGCGCTTGAGCAAATCAGGGAGGCTTTGAGGTTCATGAGATTTTCTGCATTCAGGAAGTCGGATCGAAACCTAGGCTTTCGGCCGGCATTCGGACGGTGGATAAAGGGATACGCAGGCCGGTTAAATCAGTGGAATTGGGCCCACTGGTTGAAAACAGGCCAATCATGGGTTTGAAAGGGATTGACTGGGTAGAGCTGCAAGTCGCTCCGGTGCTCAAGCAGACTTCGACAAAGCGGATGCACTCGTCGAGACGATCGACATCGATGCACGCGGCTATGTTGTCGGCTGGACTGCTCGGCATTTTTTTTACAGACGCCACCTCACCATTGGCTTTGACATAAAGATATTGAATGACGACATTCGCGTTGGATATTTCAGAGGAGGCTGGCAAAAATCCGTCATTGACGCGGAACA
>JAABQI010000059.1 GCA_011391545.1 Rhodoferax sp. | reverse complement strand
CGGGGTGCAGCGACCATGATGTCCGCACTCTCTCTTGGCTGGTGGTTGACCCCACTGTCCGGTACCAGCGAGCACCACCTGCCCGACTGGGCCATCTGGCACGCCCGCACCATGGTGGCAGCTTGGGCGGTTCTGTTGCCGCTGGGTGTGTTGGCCGCACGGTACTTCAAGGTCACGCCGCAGCAAGATTGGCCGCGCGTGCTGGACAACCGCTTCTGGTGGCACGCCCACCGCGGCCTGCAATACCTCGGCATGGCGCTGGTGGTGCCGGGCATCTGGCTGGCCTGGGACCAAGGCGCTCAGGCCACGGCCGTTGCTGTGTGGCACCACTGGCTGGGCTGGTTCGTGGTGGCGCTGGGCGCCGGGCAACTGGTGAGTGGCTGGTCTCGCGGCAGCAAGGGCGGGCCCACCGAGCCCACCCTGCGCGGCGACCACTACGACATGACGCCACACCGCCGCTGGTTCGAGCGTATGCACAAAAGCCTGGGCTGGCTGGCCATTGGCATCGCGGTGCTCACCGTGGCGCTCGGGCTGATGGCCGCCGATGCACCGCGCTGGATGGCCGGTGTGCTGGTCCTGTGGTGGCTGCTGCTGTCCGCGCTGGCCTGGCGCTGGCAGCGGCAAGGGCGCTGCCTCGACACCTACCAAGCCATCTGGGGAACCGATCAAGGCCACCCCGGCAACCAGCTTCCTGTGACCGGCTGGGGCGTTCGTCGCCTGGCCTCTGAATCTTCCCCCCGCCGTTCGGCCAACTGACACCCTCCGCCATGCCCACCTCGACCACCACCCCCGGCCTGGAACTGCGCCGCATCGTCAAGCGCTTTGGCGATGTGACCGTGGTCACACAGCTCGACCTCACCGTGAGCGAAGGCGAATTCGTTGTTTTGCTGGGCGAGTCCGGCTGCGGCAAAAGCACCACCCTGCGCATGATCGCGGGCCTTGAGGAAGTGACCGAAGGCCAGATCCTGATTGGCGGGCGCGACGTGACCCAGGCCGCGCCCATGGCGCGCGACATCGCCATGGTGTTCCAGAACTACGCGCTCTACCCCCACATGAACGTGGCGCAGAACATGAGCTTTGCACTCGATCTGGCTGGCCGCCCCAAGGCCGAGATCGAGGCGCAGGTGAAGAAGGCGGCACAGGTGCTCAACATCGAACACCTGCTGGCGCGCAAGCCCAAAGAGCTTTCGGGCGGGCAACGCCAACGGGTGGCGATTGGCCGCGCCATCGTGCGCGAGCCCAAGGTGTTTCTGTTCGACGAGCCGCTGTCCAACCTGGACGCCAAGCTGCGCGGACACATGCGCGCCGAGCTGGCCATGTTGCACGAGCGCCTGGGCAAGACCACGGTGTATGTGACGCACGACCAGATCGAGGCCATGACGCTGGCCAACCGCATTGTCATCTTCGACAAGGGCCGCATTCAGCAGGTGGGCACGCCCAACGAGGTGTTCAACCAGCCGGCCACGCTGTTCGTGGCGGCCTTCATTGGCACGCCCAGCATGAACTTGCTGAGCGCCCGCTTTGTGGACGACGCAGGCCCGGGCCGGCTGCGCGGCGAAGGCTTCGACCTGCCCGCACCCACCTGGCTGCGCAGCCGCCTGTCTTCGCCCAACCAGGCGCTGACCGCAGGCATCCGGCCGCAGGCGCTGCGTGCCGGCCCGCAAACGGCAGACCTGACGCTGTGCGCCGATGTGGTCGAGTACCTGGGCACCGAAAGCCAGGTGGTTGGTCACCTCGATGTGCCCGGCGGGCAGCGCATCACAGCCACGCTGCCGGGCGACGCGCACCCTCTGCTGCATCAAAAGGTCGGCCTGTCGGTGAGCGCCGACGACCTGCATGTTTTCGACACCGCCAGCGGCCAAGCGCTGCGGCCCTGAGCCCTATCCAAGACGCCAACCGAGCGCCTCCCCTTCACCCAACCCAACTGGAGACAGACCATGCAACGCAGAGACATCATCAAGAGCGCAGCCATCACCGTGTTTGGTGCCGGCCTTCCCTTCAGCGGCGCCATGGCGCAAAACCGCTTCGCCAAGTACGCAGGCAAGACGGTGGTGATGAACATCCCGGCTCACCCGCACTACGACGCCATGCAAAAGCTGTTGCCCGAGTTCACCAAGCAAACCGGCATCAAGGTTGAGGTGGACAAGGTGGCGATTGGCCGCCTGAAGGAAAAGCAGCTGCTGGAAATGGCCAAACCCAGTGGCGACTTCGACCTCGGCTGCTACATCGTGATGTGGAAAGGCGAATACGTCTCTAAAAACCTGATTCATCCGCTGGAGCCCTTCTTTGCCAACGCGGCCCTGGCCGACCCGTCCTACGACATGAAGGACATCGTGCCCATCTACTTGGAAAACCTGGGCCTGGTGGGCGGCCCCAAAGGGTATTTGGCGGGCCCCGGCGCCAAGCTCTACGGCCTGCCCTACGGTGCCGAAACCTCGGTGCTGGCCTACCGGCGGGATGTGTTCAGCGAGCTCAAGCTCAAGGTGCCCGAGACCTACGCCGAGTTCCGCGCCTTGCTGCCAGTGCTCAAGGAGCGCTCGGGCATGGGCGCCCTGACCAGTCGCGGCCAGGCAGGCCACCAGGCGGTTCACGCCTGGCTGCTGCACCTGAACCCGCTGGGCGGCAGCGTGTTTGACGACCAGTGGCGCCCGCGCTTCAACGACAAGATCGGTGTCGATGCGCTGAAATTCCTGCAAGAGGTGGTGGCCACCGGCCCGGCCGGCATTGCGGGCTACGGCCAGGGCGAAGCCAACACCGCTTTCCTGCAGGGCAAGGCCGCCATGTATCTTGACAGCACCTCCATCGCTGGCGTGGTGGCCGACCCGGCGCGCAGCCAGGTGGTGGGCAAGGTCAGTTGGGCCCTTCATCCGAAAGGCATGCGGCGCGCGTCGCAGTCGGGTGGCCTGGGGCTGGCGATTCCGAAGAACTCCAAAAACCCGGAAGCGGGCTTTCTGCTCATGCAGTGGCTCACCTCCAAGGCGCAGGACAAAGCGGTCACCATGCTGGGCGGCGCGCCCATGCGCAATTCCACGTTGCGCGATGTGGACGCGGTGCGCAAGTACCCTGAATTCATCACCTTCGTGGAGGCGCTCAAGCACAGCAACCCAGACTGGCGCCCGATCATTCCGGTGTGGGACAAGATCAACGTGCAGGCGCTGGGTGTGGCGATTTCCGAGGCACTGACCGGCAAGAAGAGCGCCGAGGACGCGCTCAACGGCGCGGTGCCGCAGGTCACAGCCATCATGCGCGAAGCGGGTTACAAGATCTGAGCCCACCGTTTGCGGCCGCGGCGCTCTCCTTGAAGAAAGTGCCGCATGCTGATCGGTATGGTCGGCCCCCGCGACATTTGCCCTAGCCCCCTTGAAGTGAGACGCTGATGCGAACACCCCGCTGGGTTCCCGCCCTGTATGTTGGCCCTGCCGTGGCCGTGATGGCCGTAGCGTGTCTTTATCCTGTTTTCACCGCGTTTCAACTCGCTGGTTACGACTGGAGCATGGGCACGCCCTGGGAGAGCGCCAATTGGGTAGGCTGGGACAACTTCGTCTCTGCCTTTGGCAACCACCGGGTGTGGTCCTCACTGTGGACCACGCTGATCTTCGCTGCGGTGTGCGTGTCGGCAGAAATGGCGCTCGGTATTGCGCTGGCGCTGGCCCTGGAGCACAAGGTCAGGGGCATGGCATTTTTCCGCACGCTGTTCATCTTACCGATGATGATTGCGCCGATCGCTGTCGGCTTGGTCTGGCGCTACATGTTTGACGCGCAATTTGGCCTGATCAACGCAGCGCTCATGGCGTTCGGACTGGAGCCCAAAACCTGGTTGGCCGACCCCACCCTCGCATTTGTCGCCATCGTCATCGCTGACATCTGGCAATGGACCCCGTTTGTGTTCATCATGATGATTGCCGCCTTGGCCAACGTGGACAGCTCGGTTATCGAGGCCTCCCGGATCGACGGCGCACGGTGGTGGCAAATGACGTTCCGCGTCAAACTGCCTATGGTCATGCACGTGATCGCCATCACGCTGATGATGCGGCTGATCGACGCCTTTCGCGTGCTCGAAGTGGTGTATGTGCTGACGTTTGGCGGCCCGGGTGACAGCACCGAGATTTTGTCGCTGCATATTTACAAAACCGCCTTCGTCGGCCAACAGCTGGGCGTGGCTGCGGCCATCAGCGTGTTGTTGCTGGTGGTGGTGGCCCTTTTGTCTTGGGGCGCGCTGCGCCTGAGCAACCCCATGAAAGATGAGCGATGAGCATGAAGCGCCCGCTGCCGTTGGTGATCGGCCACTACACCATGCTGATCGTGCTCGCACTGCTGTGCGTGCTGCCGATCGTCGTTATCTTCGCCACCAGCCTGCGCCAGCAGGTGCAGATCTTCGCAGAGCCGTTGAACTTCATCTTCATGCCCACGTTGGAGAATTACCGCGCGGTGCTGGAAGAAGACCGGCTTGACCGCTACCTCTGGAACAGCTTGTTTGTGGGCGTGGTCTCCACCCTCATCACCCTTGTCTTGGGCTGTATGGCGGCTTATGGCCTCGCGCGCTTTCGTTTTCCAGGCCGACACACTGTGGCCTACACCACTTTGCTGCTGCGCACGGTGCCGCTGGCCGTGCTGGCCATTCCGGTGTTCATGATCTGGAACGAGTGGCAGCTGGTGAACAGCCTGTGGGGTCTGGTGCTGCTGTATGTGGCCGTAAACCTGCCGTTCACCATCTGGCTGCTGTACGGCTTTGTGCTGCAGGTGCCGGTTGAACTCGAAGAGGCCGCTGCCATCGACGGTTGTGGCCCGATTCGCGTCTTCACCAAAGTGCTGCTGCCGCTGATGGCCCCCGGCTTGGCTGCTGCGTCGATCTTTACTTTTCGCATTGCCTGGAATGAATTCATTCTGGCGCTGGTACTGACCGATCGCACCACACGCACCCTGCCGGTGGCCGCTTCGCTGTTCATCACCGACCTCGGGGTGGACTGGGGCAAGGTGATGGCCATGGCCAGTCTGATTGCGATTCCGCCCCTGATCTTCACCTTTATCGCTGCGCGCCAGATCATCAGTGGGTTGACTGCGGGGGCGGTGAAAGGATGAACCGCTCTGCACCGCTGCGCCTGGTCGTCATGGGGGTTTCCGGTTGCGGCAAATCCACATTGGCCGCTGCACTGGGCAAGTCCTTGCACCTGAACATGACCGACGGTGACGATCTGCACCTGCCCGAAAGCGTGCGCAAGATGCAAGCCGGCGTGCCGCTCACCGACGCCGACCGTTGGCCCTGGCTCGATCGCGTCGCGGCTTGCCTGCAAGCACCCCCTGAACCCGACGCGCGCACGCAGGGTCGGGTGGTTGCCTGTTCTGCGCTCAAGCGCGCTTACCGTGACCATCTGCGGCACCAAGTTCCCGGGTTGCGGTTCGTTTTTCTGGACGGCCAGGCCGAGCTGTTGCGCCAGCGCATGGCGCAGCGCACCGGCCATTTCATGCAGCTGCAGCTGCTGGAAAGCCAGCTCAGCACCCTGGAAAGACCGGGGGACGATGAGCATGATGTGTGGACCTTGCAAGCCGACCAGCCCCTGATGGATCAGGTGGCCTGGGTGGGCCGTGCTTGCGCGGAGCATGCTGCCAGCGCGCCCGACTCTCACCTGACGTGAGCGCCGACTGGCCCGCGCCGGGCCTGTGCTGACAAAAAACTTGAGACCAACCGACTTGAGATCAACCGATGAACTCCCCAACCCCAACTTCCAACCCGTTCGGCCTGCACGGGCAGCGCGCACTCATCACCGGTTCATCCGGCGGCATCGGACTTGCACTGGCGCGCGCCCTGGGCCAGGCCGGTGCCAGCCTGGTGCTCAACGGACGCGATGAGGCCAAACTGCGCAAGGCCCAAGAAACACTGAAGGCCGAGGGTCTTCAAGTAGAAACGGCCGCCTTTGACGTCACCGATTCAGCCGCCGTGCGCGATGGCGTGACCCGCATCGAGCAGCTATTCGGCGACATTCACATCTTGGTGAACAACGCGGGTATGCAGATCCGCAACCCGCTGCACGAGTTTGCCGACGACGACTGGCACCGCCTGATGCGCACCAACCTCGACAGTGTTTTCTTCGTCAGCAAGGCCGTGGTGGGCGGCATGATTGCGCGCCGCAAGGGCAAGATCATCAACATCTGCTCGGTGCAAAGCGAGCTGGGCCGACCCGGCATCGCGCCTTACACCGCGAGCAAGGGCGCCATCAAGATGCTCACCAAGGGCATGGCGATCGACTGGGGCCCGCTGGGTATCAACGTCAACGGGCTGGGCCCAGGCTACTTCAAGACCGAGCTGACCGCCAAGCTGGTTGACGACGCTACCTTCACCGCCTGGCTGGTGGGCCGCACACCCAGCCGCCGCTGGGGCGACGTGGAGGAGCTGGGTGGTGCTGCGGTGTTCCTGGCCAGTGAAGCCTCGCGCTTCGTCAATGGCCACATTTTGTATGTTGACGGTGGCGTGAC
>JAABQI010000058.1 GCA_011391545.1 Rhodoferax sp. | reverse complement strand
GAGCGTTCTGCGCAGGTAAAAGGAGGAGCCCGCAGGGCGGGGGACACGCAGCAGAACGCTCTGCCGCCCAGGCTCCTAGGCCCGGGCATCACCCCAACGCAACTGGGTGGCGTCGTCGTCGTGGTACAGCGTGTCGCCATGGCGGTCCACACAGTAATCCGGCGACACGATCATTTCGGTGATGCGCATGTCAGCGGCTATGCGGGTGTACTCGAACAAAATGCTGCGCACCACCTTGCAACCGGTGCGCAAATGGCAACCGTGGCCAATCCAGGCCGGCCCCACAATCGTCACACCCGGCTCGATACGGACGCTCGAACCAATATAGACCGGTCCTTCGATGTTGACCTGGTCCCAGGGTATGGACGTGTTCAGCCCGACCCAGATGCCCGGTTTGATTTCCCGTCCCGGCATGGTCATGTCGGCCACCTCACCGCGCAGCACCTGCTGCAACACCGACCAATAATCACCGACCCGCCCGATATCGAGCCAGTTGAATGGCCGGTTTTGCACGAAAAATGGCACATCACGGGCCACCATGTCGGGGAACAACTGGGAGCCGATGTCGTAAATGGTGCCCGGCGGGATGAAGTCCAGCACGGCCGGCTCGAAAATATAGATGCCCGTGCTCGCCAACGTCGATTTGGCCTCGGCGGGCTTGGGTTTTTCCTGGAACGACTGAATGCGTCCATCCGTTGCCGCCACCACGATGCCATAGCTTTGCACATTGGCCAGGGGGACGTCCATGGCCACCACGCTGGCCATGGCTTTCTTGGCGTGGTGTTCGGCCAGCGCCGCCGTGATGTCCAGATCGATCAGGGCGTCGCCGCACAGCACCAGTGTGGTCTCATCAAAGAAACCGCTGAAATCCTGGATACGCCGCATGCCGCCCGCCGACCCCATCGGCCGAGGCAGGATCTCGCCATGGTCGCGCACGCCTTCGTAGGCGTAGCCAATCTGCACACCCCAACGCCGGCCGTCACCAAAATACTCTTCAATTTTTTGATGATGCCAGGCCACGTTGACCATGATCTCGGTGATGCCATGGCGCGCCAGGTGCTCGATCAGGAACTCCATCACGGGTTTGCCCAGTATGGGCACCATCGGTTTGGGAATATCCCGCGTCAGGGGGCGCACGCGGGTGCCTTGGCCTGCAGCCAAAATCATGCCTTTAGCCATATGTAACTTCTTTGTTTGAGTGGATTCAGCGCACGATCAACGCAGGCACCTTGCAGCTGGCCAGCACCTTGGTGGCCACCGAACCCACCACCAGATTGACCAACGCGCCGTGGCCATGCGAGCCCATCACCACCAGGTCGAATTTGCCGTCATCGGCCATTTTGGCGATCAGTTCGCCCGGGTTGCCGATTTTCCAGCTGGCCTTTGCCTTGACACCGTGACGCTCCAGATACTTGGTGACCGGTGCCATGACCTTTTCACCTTCGTCTTCATGGTACTTGGCGACCAGGTCCTTGCCCAGTGCGGCACGCGCCTGGCTTGGCAGCATCATCTGGGCGGTGAATGCAACGTACTCGTTTTTAGGCGAAAACATCTCATTGGCAGCCAGGTAGGCCAGCATTTTCTTGGTGTATTGACTGCCGTCAACGGCGAGAAGAATTTTCATGGGGAACTCCTTAAGCGGGATGCCAGTTTACCCAAGCGACAGTGCTGCATGTTGCCAATTGTCAAGAAACCAGGGCGAAGGGCTCGCAAAGCAACAACGGGACGGCACCGTCGCACGGGCCGCCCGCTCATCCGATCCACCCCGGCTGGCGCATCAGGCGTTCAGACGCTGCTCCAGCACCGCCTTGGTTTCCAGAAGCGCCTGCGGCAGATGGTAGGACAACTGCTCAAAATGCACCGCGTGCAGCTTGAACTCCTCAACCCAGGCCGCCTTGTCGATGCTGGTCACGCTGTTGAATTGCTCGGCGCTGAAGGGCAGACCGGTCCAGGTGAGTTCATCAAACAAGGGGGCAATGCCAAACATGGTCTCAACGCCCTGCGCCTTGCCTTCCAGGCGGTCAATCATCCACTTGAGCACGCGCATGTTGTCGCCGTAGCCGGGCCAGACAAATTTGCCTGCATCGTTCTTGCGGAACCAGTTGACGCAGAAGATCTTGGGCAGGGTGTGCCCCATTTCCTCAAGCTTGTGTTCCATGTCGAGCCAGTGCTGGAAATAGTCGCTCATGTTGTAGCCGCAGAACGGCAGCATGGCGAACGGATCGCGGCGCACCACACCCATCTGGCCGGCAGCCGCGGCGGTGGTTTCGGAACCCATGGTGGCAGCCATGTAGACACCTTCCATCCAGGTGCGAGCCTCGGTGACCAACGGCACCGTGGTGGAACGCCGACCGCCAAAGATAAAGGCGTCAATGGCGACACCGGCCGGGTTGTCCCACTCGGCATCAAGCGCGGGGTTGTTGCCCGCCGCCACGGTGAAACGCGAGTTCGGGTGGGCTGCCTTGGCGCCGGTGGCTTTGGCGATCTCGGGGGTCCAGTCCTTGCCCTGCCAGTCAATCAGGTGCGCGGGCAAGCCGCCACCGTCCTGCTCCATGCCTTCCCACCAGACATCGCCGTCATCAGTGAGCGCGACGTTGGTGAAGATCACGTTTTTGTCGAGGCTGGCCATGCAGTTGGGGTTGGTGTGGAAATTGGTGCCCGGTGCCACGCCAAAATATCCCGCCTCGGGGTTGATGGCGTACATCTTGCCGTCATCATGCGGCTTGATCCAGGCGATGTCGTCGCCAATGGTGGTGACCTTCCAGCCTTCAAAGCCAGCCGGGGGCACCAGCATGGAGAAATTGGTTTTGCCGCAGGCACTGGGGAAAGCGGCGGCGATATGGTATTTTTTGCCCTGCGGATTGGTCACCCCCAGGATCAGCATGTGCTCGGCCAGCCAGCCCTGGTCGCGCCCCATGTTGGAGGCAATACGAAGCGCAAAGCACTTTTTGCCCAGCAAGGCGTTGCCGCCGTAGCCCGAACCATAAGACCAGATTTCGCGGGTTTCCGGGAAGTGGACGATGTATTTGGTGTTGTTGCAGGGCCATTTCACATCAGCCTGACCCGCCGCCAGTGGCGCGCCCACGGTGTGCATGCAGGGCACGAACTCGCCATCGGCGCCAAGCACGTCATACACCGCCTTGCCCATGCGCGTCATGATTTTCTGGTTGACCGCCACATAGGGGCTGTCGGTGAGTTCGATGCCAACGTGCGAAATGTGCGAGCCCAGCGGGCCCATGCTGAACGGCACCACATACATGGTGCGGCCCTTCATGCAGCCGTCAAACAGCGGCTGCAGAGTGGCGCGCATGTCGGCGGGTTCCATCCAGTTGTTGGTGGGGCCGGCGTTTTCCTTTTTCTCGGAACAGATGTAGGTGCGGTCTTCCACGCGCGCCACGTCAGTCGGGTCGGAGCAGGCCAGGAAACTGTTGGGGCGCTTGGCGGGGTTCAGTTTCTTGAACGTGCCGGCATCCACCAGTTGCTGGCACAGGCGGGCGTATTCTTCGTCGGAACCGTCACACCAATAGATGCTGTCCGGCTGGGTGAGCGCCGCCATGTCCGCCACCCAGGCGATCAGTTTGGCGTTTTTGACATGGCTTGGCGCGTTGGGGTTCAGGCTTGGCATGGCGGATAGGTCCTCTGGATGTTATAAAAACGGCAGGGTGTTCGGCTCTCGGGCTCGACCACTCAAAGCCGTTAATTTTAGGGAAAGTGGCCGTCAGTTACCTGACGGTTACATCAATACTTGCACCGATATTGATCCAGGCCAAGAAATACCGAGCCACGGATCATGAACTGCCGCCTGCCTCGCCGTGCTCAATGCACCAGTTGCGCCTGCAGGCCCGCCTGCTGCAGCGCCGTCAGCACCTCGGTGATGTGCTGCGGGCCGCGGGTCTGGATCACCAGCTCGATCTCGACGTTTTGCGCCGCCAGCGTGGTAAACGCCCGCTGGTGGTGCACCTCATTGATGTTGGCCCCGGCATTGGCCACCGTGGCGGTGATCAGGGCCAGCGTGCCCGGCACGTCGCGCGCGCTGACCTTCAGGCGCGCCAGCCGCCCAGCGCGCACCATGCCGCGCTCGATGATGGCCGCCAGCAACAGCGGGTCGATGTTGCCGCCGCACAGCACCACGCCCACCTTTTTGCCTTTGAAGCGCTCGGGGTATTTCAGCAGCGCCGCCAGCCCGGCGGCACCGGCGCCTTCGACCAGCGTTTTCTCGACCTCGAGCAGCATCACGATGGCCTGCTCGATGTCGCCTTCGTCCACCAGCACAATGTCGTTGACCTTGTCACGGATGATGGCCTGCGGCAGCACGCCGGGCGTGCCCACCGCAATGCCTTCGGCAATGCTGCTGTTGCCCTGGGGCAGGTGGGTGCCCTTGATCGCGTTGTACATGCCCGGAAACCGCGCGGCCTGCAC
The DNA here is from genome assembly GCA_011391545.1 of Rhodoferax sp. GTDB lineage: Bacteria > Pseudomonadota > Gammaproteobacteria > Burkholderiales > Burkholderiaceae_C > Rhodoferax. The sequence goes on along the minus strand of JAABQI010000058.1, from coordinate 2,199 downwards.
GCCGATGATCTCGATGCCGGGCTTGATCGCCCGGGCCGCCGTGGCCATGCCGGCAATCAGGCCGCCGCCGCCGATCGCCACCACCAGCGTGTCGAGGTCGGGCTCGTCTTCCAGCATCTCCAGCGCCACCGTGCCCTGGCCGGCCACGATGTCGGGGTCATCATACGGGTGCACAAAAATCAGATGCTGCTGCTCGGCCAGCAGCAAGGCATGGGCGCGCGCCTCGTCCAGCGTGTCGCCATGCAGCACGATGTCGGCACCAAAGCCGCGCGTGCGCTCAATCTTGACGCCCGGCGTGAAGCGCGGCATGACGATCACGGCACGAATGCCGAGCCGCTGCGCATGGTAGGCCACGCCCTGCGCGTGGTTGCCGGCGCTCATGGCGATGACGCCGCGGGCGCGCTCATCAAAGTTGAGCTGCGACAGCTTGTTGCAGGCGCCGCGCTCCTTGAAAGACGCCGTGAACTGCAGGTTTTCGAACTTGAGAAACACCTGCGCGCCGGTGATGTCCGACAGTGTTCTGGAGGCCACGCAGGGCGTGCGCAGCACGTGGCCTTGCAACCGCTGAGCCGCTTGTTGAATGTGGGTGAGTTCAATCATGGCCGCATTGTGCCCGTCTTGCGCCGCCTTATCTGACACGCGTGCCGAGCCAGGCCGCCCCCACAATCAGCACGCCCGCCAGCGCCACCGGCCAGGTCAGGGCGCGGCCGCTGACCCACAACAGCGCAGCCGTTGACAGCAGCGGTGTCAGGTAACTGAGCAGGCCGATGTGGCGTGCGTCGCCGGTCTTGAGCGCCTTGTCCCACAAAAAGAAGGAGCCGCCCAGCGGCCCCAGCCCCATCAGGCCGATCAGCGCCCAGTCGCGCAGGCTTAAAGTCACGGCAGGCTCCATCAACGCGTGGCAGAGCAAGGCCAGCAGGCCCGAGACCCAGGCAAAGGTGCCAATGGCCGCGGTATCAAAATGCGGCACACGGCGCGTCAGCAGCGAGTAGGTGGACCAGATGAAAGCCGAGACCAGCGCGGCCAGATAACCCCACAACCAGTCGCTTTGAAGACCTGCCGATGCATCGGCCGCGCCATTGGCAGAAGGATCGGCGCTGCCCAGAATCACGATCACGGCGCCCGTAAAACCAATCAGCCCGGCCAGCACATGCTGCCAGCGCATGGTCAGCCCCGGCAGCAGCACCGGTGCCAGCACCACGATCAGCAGCGGCCACAGGTAATTGACCAGATTGGCCTGCACCGGGGGTGCGTTTTGCAGGCCGACAAAGAGCAAAAAGTGGTAGCCAAACAGGCCATAGACACCCAGCGCCAAGGTGGGCAGCGGCACCCGCCAGGCCGCCAGCTTGAAGTTTGAGAGCGGCAGCGCAATCAACCCGCCCACAAGTAGCGACAGGCCGGTGAGCAAAAACGGCGGCACATGGCTGAGCGCCACCCCGAGCGTGGCCAGGCTGCCCCACATGGCAATCGCGCCCAGCGCCAGCAGGTTGGCGCGCGCGGAATGGTCGTGCTTCAAGGGCGCTGGTCAGTGGAGGGCTTTTGCCACAGGTTGATGCCGCCCTCGACCGCGTGCTGGTCAATGGCCTGCAACTCTGCAGCGCTGAACGACAACTGGTTCAGCGCCCCGGCCAACTCGGTGATTTGCGCGGCCGAGCTGGCGCCAATCAGGGCGCTGGTGACGCGGGCGTCGCGCAACACCCAGGCGATGGCCATTTGCGCCAGGCTCTGGCCGCGCGCCTGGGCCATGTCGTTCAAGGCGCGCACATGGCGCAGGTTGGTTTCGTTCAAAAAATCGGGCCTGAAGGAGCCGCCACCGGGGCGGTTGATGCGCGCATCGGCCGGGATGCCGTTGAGGTATTTGTCGCTCAACAGGCCCTGTGCCAGCGCGCTGAAGGCGATGCAGCCCATGCCGGTGTCGTCCAGCGCATCGAGCAGGTCTTCCTCGATCCAGCGGTTCATCAGGCTGTACGAAGGCTGGTGGATGAGTGGGCGCACCCCCATGCTCCTGAGCAGGGCGGCCGCCTCGCGCGTTTTGCTGGCCGAATAACTGCTGATGCCCACATACAAGGCCTTGCCCTGCTGCACCGCGCTGGCCAGCGCGCCCATGGTTTCTTCCAGCGGCGTGTCGGGATCAAAACGGTGCGAATAAAAGATGTCGACATAGCCCAGCCCCATGCGCTGCAGGCTCTGGTCCAGGCT
>JAABQI010000057.1 GCA_011391545.1 Rhodoferax sp. | reverse complement strand
CCCGGCATGGACCTGAACGGCAAGTTTGCCAAGACCGGCATTCCGGCCAGCATCGTGACCAAGTTCCTGGCCGAGCACGGCGTTGTGGTGGAAAAGACCGGCCTGTACAGCTTTTTCATCATGTTCACCATCGGCATCACCAAGGGCCGCTGGAACAGCATGCTGACCGCCCTGCAGCAGTTCAAGGACGACTACGCCAAAAACCAGTCAATGTGGCGCATCCTGCCCGAGTTTTGCCAGAAGTACCCCAAATACGAAGACATGGGCCTGGCCGACCTGTGCCAGCACATCCACCAGCTGTATGCCAAATACGACATCGCGCGCCTGACCACCGACATGTACCTGAGCGACCTCACCCCGGCGATGAAGCCGAGCGATGCCTACGCCCACATTGCGCTGCGCAAAACCGAGCGCGTGGAAATCGACCAGCTCGAAGGCCGCGTCACCGTGGGCCTTGTGACCCCTTACCCGCCCGGCATTCCCTTGCTGATTCCGGGCGAGGTGTTCAACAAGAAAATCGTGGATTACCTCAAGTTTTCCCGCGAGTTCAACCGCCAGTGCCCCGGCTTCGAGACCGACATTCACGGCCTGGTGGAAGAGGTGGGCGCTGATGGCCAGGTGCATTACTTTGCCGATTGCGTGCGCGAGTGAGGGTTTGTGCAACTCAAGGGTTAACCCCGATTTAAACGGGTTGCACCTTAAATAAAATCAGTGCAACTTATTTCATGAAGAGTTGCACCCATGGCTACTGTCACGCTTGGCATCAAGGTCGATGAATCTCTGCGTTCGCGCATCAAGGAGGCCGCCACTTTGCAGGGCAAAACCCCGCACTGGCTCATCAAACAGGCGGTCATGCAGTACGTCGAGAGCGTCGAACGCGGACAATCGCCCCAGGATGTAGCCACAGGTGCAACCCATTCTGCTGAAGCGTCTGAATCGGATGAACCCGACGAACTGACAACCCCAGTCCCAGCCACCCTTTCGGTGCCGCAACCCTTCCTCGACTGGGCGCAAAGCGTGCTGCCGCAGACCGACATGCGCGCCGCCATCACCGCCGCCTGGCACCGTCCCGAGCCCGAGTGCCTGCCGCTGCTGGTGCAACTGGCCCATGTGACCGACCCGGCGCAGCGCGCCGCCATCGAAGAAATCGGCGCACGCCTGGTCAACGGCCTTCGCGCCAACAAGGACAGTGGCGGCGTGGAAGCGCTGGTGCAAGAGTTCTCGCTGTCAAGCCAGGAAGGCGTGGCGCTGATGTGCATGGCAGAAGCCCTGCTGCGCATCCCGGACAACGCCACCCGCGACGCGCTGATTCGCGACAAGATCAGCCATGGTGACTGGCACTCCCACCTGGGCAACTCGCCGTCGATGTTCGTCAACGCCGCCGTCTGGGGCCTGATGCTCACCGGCAAACTCACCGCCACCGCCAGCGAAAAGAGCATGGCCAGCGCCCTGACACGCATGATCGGCAAGGGCGGCGAGCCGCTGATCCGCCAGGGCGTGCACCGCGCCATGAAACTCATGGGCGAGCAGTTTGTCACCGGGCAAACCATTTCCGAGGCGCTGGCCAACAGCCGCGCGCTGGAGAAAAAGGGCTTTCGCTACTCCTACGACATGCTCGGTGAAGCCGCCACCACCGAGGCGGATGCCGAGCGCTACGTGGCATCCTACGAGCAGTCGATCCGGGCCATTGGCATGGCGTCCAACGGCCGGGGCATCTTCGAAGGCCCCGGCATCTCGGTCAAGCTGTCCGCTCTGCACACGCGCTACAGCCGCGCCCAGCGCGACCGCGTCATGGGCGAACTGCTGCCGCGCCTGACCAAGCTGGCCCTGCTGGCGCGCCAGTACGACATTGCCATCAACATCGACGCCGAAGAGTCCGACCGGCTGGAGCTGTCGCTGGATTTGCTGGAGAGCCTGTGTTTCGACCCCCGCCTGAAGGGCTGGAACGGCATCGGCTTTGTGGTGCAGTCCTACCTGAAGCGCTGCCCCTTTGTCATCGACTACCTGATCGACCTGGCGCGGCGCAGCGGCCACCGGTTGATGATCCGGCTGGTCAAGGGCGCCTACTGGGACGCCGAAATCAAACGTGCCCAGCTCGACGGCCTGGACGGTTACCCGGTGTACACCCGCAAGGTCTATACCGACGTGGCTTTCCTGGCCTGCGCGCGCAAGCTGCTGGCCGTGCCGGACGCGGTGTACCCGCAGTTTGCCACCCACAACGCGCAAACCGTGGCCTCCATCTACCAGATGGCAGGGCAGAACTATTACGCGGGTCAGTACGAGTTCCAGTGCCTGCACGGCATGGGCGAGCCGCTGTACGAGCAGGTGACCGGTGCCGTGAGTGAGGGCAAGCTGGGCCGCCCGTGCCGCGTTTACGCCCCCGTGGGCACGCATGAGACGCTGCTGGCCTATTTGGTCAGGCGGCTGCTGGAAAACGGCTCGAATTCATCTTTTGTCAACCGCATCGGTGACCCCAAGGTGAAGGTGGCCGAGCTGGTGGCCGACCCGGTGCAGGAGGCGCAAGCGATCGAGCTGGCGTGCAGCCAGTTGGGCGCACCGCATCCCAAAATCACCCTGCCACGGCAGCTCTTTGCCGAACTGGGCGCCCAGTCGCGGCTCAACTCGTTGGGCCTGAACCTGGCCAACGAACAGCAACTGGCCTCGCTGGCCGCCGGTTTGCTGCGCAGCACGCAAATTACCTATGCCGCCGCGGCCACCGTGGCTGACGTGACTCCGGTGAACGCGGCAACTGCAGCGGCCGAAGGCTGGCAAGCCGTGCTGAATCCGGCGGACACGCGCGACCAGGTGGGCTGGGTGCGCCCGGCCACGTCAGAGGAGGTTGCGCTGGCAGCCAGCCGCGCGGCGCAAGCCACACAAATCTGGCCAGTAACGCCCCCGAGTGAGCGCGCTGCCTGCCTGAAGCGCGCCGCCGACCTGCTGGAGCAGCGCACACAAACGTTGTTGGGCCTGATCGTGCGCGAGGCCGGCAAGTCGCTGCCCAACGCCATTTCAGAAGTGCGCGAGGCGGTGGACTTTCTGCGCTACTACGCGGCGCAGGTCGAGTCCAGCTTTGACAACCAGACGCACCGCGCGCTGGGTGTGGTGCTGTGCATCAGCCCGTGGAATTTCCCGCTGGCGATCTTTGCTGGCCAGGTGGCTGCGGCGCTGGTCAGCGGCAACTGCGTGCTGGCCAAGCCGGCCGAGCAAACGCCGCTGGTCGCCGATGTGATGGTGAAAATCCTGCACGAAGCCGGCGTGCCGCTGGACGCCGTGCAACTCGTGCCCGGCACCGGTGAAGTCGTGGGCGCCGCCCTGGTGGCGCACCCGCTGGTGGCTGGCGTGATGTTTACCGGCTCCACCGAAGTGGCGCATCTGATTGCGCAAACCCTCTCAAAACGCCTGAGCCTGCAGGGCCGCTGCATCCCGCTGATCGCCGAGACCGGTGGTCAGAACGCCATGGTCGTCGACTCATCGGCGCTGGCCGAGCAGGTGGTGGGTGACGTGTTGGCGTCGGCCTTTGACTCGGCAGGGCAGCGCTGCTCGGCCTTGCGCCTGTTGTGCATTCAGGAGGACGTGGCCGACCGCGTGCTCGACATGATCAAGCAGGCCATGCGCGAGTGGGTGATGGGCAACCCCGACCACATGCACACCGACATCGGCCCGGTGATCGACGAAGAAGCACGGGCGCAGATTGAGGCGCACATTGCCCGCATGCAGGCCGACGGCCAGCCCGTCACACGCATGGCGCGCAACGAAAGCGGAGGCCAGGGCCATTTTGTGATGCCCACGCTGATTGAAGTCGACCGCATCGAGCGCCTGCAGCGTGAGGTGTTCGGCCCGGTGCTCCATGTGCTGCGCTACCGGCGCGACGACCTTGACAAGGTGCTCGACGCCATCAACGCCACCGGCTACGGACTCACCTTTGGCGTGCACAGCCGCATCGACGAGACCATTGCCCAGGTGACGCAAAAGGTGCAGGCGGGCAATATTTATGTCAACCGCAACGTGATCGGCGCCGTGGTGGGTGTGCAGCCGTTTGGCGGCATGGGCTTGTCGGGCACTGGCCCCAAGGCCGGCGGCCCGCTGTATCTGTACCGCTTGCTGCAAGCCAGCGAGTCGCAGAACAACCCCGGCCTGACCGCCTTGAGAGCATCTCCCGCCGCGCGCGCGCTGGTGCCATCCCCGGCTGAGCGCCACCTGGCCGAGCCGGCCAGCCTGCAAGCCTTGCAGCATCTTTTGGCGAGCTTGCAAGAGCCCGCGCTGGCTGCGTCACAGGGTGTTTTGAGCAGTCTGGACGCCGGGCAGGGGGTGCTCGCCTGCGAAGCCTATCTGGCCACCACGGTGCTTGGGCAATCCTTCAAGCTGCCCGGCCCCACCGGCGAATCGAACCGCTACCAGTTGCTGCCGCGTGGCGCCGTTTGGGCCGTTCCACAAACGCCCGTCGGGCTCTTGCACCAGGTGGCTGCCGCCCTGGCCAGCGGCAATCCGTGCTACATCGAGACGCCCGCCAGCGACAGCATGTTGGCAAGATTGCTGGAGATGCTGCCGGTTGAGGTCAAGCGTCTGGTGCAGTGCCGCAGCGCAGAAGAATTGCAGAACGACGAGCATCTGAGCGCCATGTTGTTCGAGGGCGATGGCGACGCCTTGCAGGCCCTGTTGCCTCAAGTGGCCCAGCGCTCTGGTGCCATCGTGCGCATTGAAAGCCTTTCACCCGCGCAACTGGCCTCTGGTGCACACTACGACCTGAGCGCCCTGATGCACGAGCAGAGCATCAGCACCAACACGGCGGCGGCGGGCGGCAACGCGCAGCTCATGACGATGGGCTGATTTTTATAAAAAAGGAGACATCGATGACATTCAAGACACCGCCATGACGCATGGGTTTGACATTGGCCTTGCCCCCGATTCCGTCATTGCGAACGCAGTGAAGCAATCCATGACTTCTGACTGCCTGGATTGCCGCGATTCGCTCGCAATGACAACACGTATTCCCGCTTTTTCTAAACCCTTGTTTTCAGGAAACCCTATGAAACTCACTTCCACACTTTTGCCCCTGATGGGCGCTTTGACACTTGCCTTTGCCAGCCAGGTTTATGCCCAGGAACAAACGGTTGTCATCGGCCTGACCGGCCCCTTGTCGGGCTCCAACGCCTTTGCCGGCAAGGACAACGAAAACGGCGTGCGCCTGGCGGTTGAAGACCTCAACGCCAAGAAGATCACGGTCGGTGGCAAAACACTCAAATTTGTCCTGCAATCCGAAGACGACCAATGCGACCCCAGAGCCGGTGTGCAAGTTGCGCAAAAATTAGTCGATGGCGGCGTCAAGTTCGTCATGGGCCCCTATTGCTCGGGTGTGGCGGTTCCCGCCTCGCGGATTTATAACGAAGGTGGCGCCATGATGTCCACCGTCGGCACCAACCCCAAGGTCACCTTGGGCGGCTACAAAAATCTGTTCCGCATCATCGCCAGCGACAACCAGATTGGCACCGGCATGGCCAAGTATGCCGCCAATGTGCTGAAGGTCAAGACCGTGGCGGTGATTGACGACCGCACCGCGTTTGGCCAGGGCGTGGCTCAGGAGTTCACCAAAGAAGCCAAGCGCCTGGGGCTCAATGTCGTCGGGCAAGAGTTCACCACGGACAAGGCCACTGATTTCACGTCCATCCTGACCACCCTCAAGGCCAAAAATCCGGACGCCATTTTCTTTGGCGGCTACGCGCCGCAAGCCGCGCCCATGACGCGCCAGATGAAGCAACTCGCCGTCAAAGCCAAATTGCTCGGTGGTGACACCCTGTGCAGCCCCGAAATGGGCAAGCTCGCAGGCGATGCGGTCAATGACGTGGTGTTCTGCGCGCAGGGCGGCTCGATGCTGGACAAGACCGCCGCTGGCCCGGCTTTCAAAGCCAAGTACAAGCAGCGTTACAACCAGTACGCCGACGTGTACGCCGCACCGTTTTATGACCAGACCATGTTCATCGGCGAGTCCATCCAGAAAGCCGGTTCACTGGACGTGGACAAAGTGGGTGCTGTGATTTACAAGGACAGCTACAAGGGCATCATGGGCACCTACGCCTACGACGACAAGGGCAACATGAAGCAGGCCCCGATCACGGTCTATACCTTCAAGAACGCCACGCTGGTGCCGCTGGCAAGCTACTAAATACCGTCAGCCCAGCACGACCGGGATGCGATGGCGGCCAAAGTGGCCGCATGTCGCATCGAAGCGACCGGCCACCGCGCCGCCGCAGTCCGGGCAATGGCCCGAGGTGGTCAGCCGGTAGTCGTTGATCTGGTACCAGTCGCGCACGATCACCGGCGCCTTGCAATTGGGGCAAAAGGTGGTGTCGCCCTCGACGTTGTGCACGTTGCCGGTATAGACGTAATGCAGCCCCTGTTGCAGGGCGATGTTGCGGGCGCGCACCAGCGTGGCAACCGGCGTGGGCGGCACATCCCCCATTTTGTAGTCGGGGTGAAACGCCGAGAAGTGCAGCGGCACGTCGGCCCCGAGCTCCTTTTTGATCCAGGCGCACATGGCCGTCAGCTCCTCGTCCGAGTCGTTGCGCCCCGGGATCAGCAGGGTGGTGAGCTCCAGCCAGACCTTGGTTTCGTGCTTGAGGTAGCGCAGGGTGTCGAGCACCGGCTGCAGGTGCGCGCTGGTGAGCTTGAAGTAAAAGTCTTCGGTGAAGGCCTTCAGGTCGACATTGGCGGCGTCCATCTTGGCGAAAAATTC
>JAABQI010000067.1 GCA_011391545.1 Rhodoferax sp. | reverse complement strand
GCGAAACCCTGTTGCAGCGGCTGGCAGCCAACCAGGACGACCTTTACATCATGGGGCAAGCACCCAAAAATATGGAGGTGCTAAGCGAGCACTTTTCCGAAAACCGTTTGGTGTTGGTGGCACCGCCGGCGCACCCGTTGGCGGGCAAGCGCAACCTGGCGGCGAAGCGGCTGGCGAATGAGCCTTTCATCTTGCGCGAGCCCGGCTCTGGCACGCGCCTGACCACCGAACGGTTTTTTGAGACCCTGGGCATCACGCTAAAAAATCGGCTGGAACTCAGCAGCACCGAGGCCATCAAGCAAGCTGTGGCGGGCGGGCTGGGCCTGGCGGTGGTCTCAAGCACCACGGTGGTGTCAGAGTTGGCGCTTGGAGAACTGGTGCAACTCGATGTTCAGGGCTTCCCCCTGATTCGGCACTGGTACGTGGTTTGCCCCAAGGGCAAAAAACTGTCGGCGGCGGCCACCGCCTTCAAGGCCTGTCTCTTGTGACCAACCAGGTCAGATCTGGCTTGGCCGTGGATAACGCTTGAATGCATTGCGAAACACATTCACCACTTCGTTCGCGCCGCGCATGCTGACACCCAGGTCATTCACCAGTCCGTCCTTGATGCCGTAACACCAGCCATGCACCGCCACCTTTTGACCTCTTGCCCAGGCATCCTGCAGCACGTTGCTCAAGGCCACGTTGCCCACCTGTTCGATCACATTCATTTCGCACAAGGTGTCTTCCTGCTCGGCCACGCTCAGGTGGTCCAACCGGCGCCGATGGCGCAGCTTGACATCGTGCACGTGGCGCAACCAGTTGTCGGCCAGGCCGACGCGGGTGCCGCGCAGGGCGGCCAGCACGCCGCCGCAGCCGTAGTGCCCCACCACCATGATGTGCTCGACCTTGAGGTGGTCCACGGCAAACTGGATGACCGACAGCGCGTTCAGGTCCGAATGCACCACCACGTTGGCAATATTGCGATGCACGAACACTTCGCCGGGGTCGAGTCCGGTGATCTCATTGGCTGGCACGCGGCTGTCAGCACAGCCGATCCAAAGGTATTTGGGCGTTTGTTGCTGTGCCAATTGGCTGAAAAAACCAGGCCGCTGCGCTTCCATGCGGGCGGCCCAGAGGCGGTTGTTGTCGAGGAGGTTTTGGAGAGATGGGATCATGCACCAATGTTACCGGGCGGTCATGTCACATCAGCAGGTTTCGGAAAACAGTTCGCGCCCAATCAGCATGCGGCGAATCTCCGAGGTGCCCGCCCCAATCTCGTACAGCTTGGCATCGCGCCACAAGCGCCCCAGCGGGTATTCGTTGATGTAGCCGTTGCCGCCAAAAATCTGCACACCCTCGCCGGCCATCCAGGTGGCCTTTTCGGCCGTCCACAAAATGACCGAGGCGCAGTCCTTGCGCACCTGGCGCACATGCTCGACGCCCAGCAGGTCGAGGTTCTTGGCCACGGTGTAGGCAAAAGATCGCGCGGCCTGCAGCACGGTGTACATGTCGGCCACCTTGCCCTGGATCAGCTGGAATTCGCCAATGCTCTGGCCGAACTGCTTGCGGTCGTGAATGTAGGGGATCACGTTGTCCATCACGCTCTGCATGATGCCCAGCGGGCCGCCGGTGAGCACCGCGCGCTCGTAGTCCAGCCCGCTCATGAGCACCTTGGCACCCATGTTGAGGCCACCCAAAATGTTGGCTTCGGGTACTTCGACGTTGTTGAACACCAGCTCGCCGGTATGGCTGCCGCGCATGCCCAGCTTGTCGAGCTTTTGCGCGATGCTGAAACCCGGCATGCCCTTTTCGATCAGGAAGGCAGTGACGCCGCGCGCACCGAGCTCGGGATCACTTTTGGCATAAACCACCAGGGTGTCGGCGTCGGGCCCGTTGGTGATCCACATCTTGTTGCCGTTGAGCAGGTAGTAGCCGCCCTTGTCCTCGGCTTTCAGCTTCATCGACAGCACGTCGCTGCCGGCACCCGGCTCGCTCATGGCGAGTGCGCCCACATGCTCGCCGCTGATCAGTTTGGGCAGGTATTTGGCGCGCTGCTCGGATGTGCCGTTGCGCTTGATCTGGTTCACGCACAGGTTGCTGTGCGCGCCATAACTCAGGCCCACGCTGGCGCTGGCGCGGCTGATTTCTTCCATCGCGATCATGTGCGCCAGGTAGCCCATGTTGGCGCCGCCATATTCTTCGCCCACGGTGATGCCCAGCACGCCCAGGCTGCCCATCTTTTCCCACAGGTCCATCGGGAACTGGTCGCTGCGGTCGATCTCAGCGGCACGTGGCGCGATCTCGGCTTGGGCAAAGTCGCGCACCGCGTCGCGAAGCGCGTCGATGTCTTCGCCGAGTTGAAAGTTGAGTCCGGGCAGGTTGTTCATGTGTTTTGTCTCCTGATGTGGTTTGGTGGGTGAAATTGAAAATTCAGTCGGTCATTCAGTAAGTTTTGGGCACGGCCATGAGGGTTTGCTGCAAGATCGAACAGACCGTCTCGCGGCCATCATCAGCCACATGCACCACCTCGGCGCTGGTCACGATCACGCGTTTGCCGGCCTTGATGACGCGCCCGGTGGCCCGTAACTTTCCGCCCTGGCAGGATGCCAGAAAGTTGATCTTGTATTCCACCGTCACCACCTCCATGCCCGCCGGGGCCTGGGTCAGTCCGGCATAACCAGCCGCAATGTCCGCCAGCGCGCCCATGGCGCCGCCGTGAAAGCCGGCCTGCTGTTGCGTGACCTTGTCCGAATACGGCAAGCTCAGCACACATACCCCGGGCTCAACACGCTCAATTTGCGCGCCCCAATGGCGCATCAAGCCCTGGCGCTCAAAACTGGTTTGCACCCGCTGCAGCGGCGGCTCTGCGTGGGTCATGCTTTGGCTTTCTTTGACTGGGATTTTGCGAGCAAGGCTTTGGCCTCGCGCTGGTGCACCTTGAGCTCGTCGAGATTGGCCTGCAGGTCTTGCATCTGGGCTTCAAGCTGTTGCTGATGCTGGGCCAGCACCAGCAGAAATTTTTCCAGCTGCACCGCGGTGTCGCGCGGGCTGTCGTACAGGTCGATGATTTCTTTCGCCTCAACCAGGCTCAAGCCCAGGCGCTTGGCGCGCAGTGTCAATTTAAGGCGTGTCCGGTCGCGGCTGCTGTACACGCGGCTACGCCCGGCCGGGCCGGTGCGCTCGGGTTGCAACAGCCCCATGTCCTCGTAAAAACGCATGGCGCGCGTGGTCAGGTCAAACTCCTTGGCCAGGTCGCTGATGCTGTAGGTGTGTGCCATGACAAATGCCTGAGATAGATTGACGTTAACGTAAACGTCAATTATGAGGCAAATTCAGCACGGATTTGCGTCAAGACAGCACCAAACGAACCGGCCTTCAAGCCCAGCGTGGGGCGGCCTCGTCCTTGAGCTGGCGCCGCAACGCCGCATAGTCGGGCACCACCGACTGCACCGTGTCCCAGAAGCGCGGGCTGTGGTTCATCTCGCGCAAGTGGCTGAGCTCATGCGCCACCACGTAGTCCAGCACCGCCATTCTGAAATGGACCAGCCGCCAGTTGAGCCGGATCGAGCCATCGACGCGCGCGCTGCCCCAGCGCGTGCCGGCGTTGCTCAATGTCATTTTTTTCCACCGCACCCCGAGCAGCGGTGCAAAGTGGTCGAGCCGCTCCAGGAACACCCGTTTGGCTTGGCGCATCAGCCAGGCCTGCACCGCATCGCGGATTTGCTCGGGGCTGGCACTGTTTGGCAAGCTCAGGCGCAGCGTCAGGGCGGCCGCGTCGGCACCGGTGGCGATCAGCTCGGCGCCAGCGCCAACAAAGCCGTGCGCCGGGTCGAGCTTGAGCACGACGGTCTGCCCCAAAAACGGCAGGCTGGCACCGTCGCGCCAGTCGATGGTGTGCTCGGCCAGCCGCGCATGGCGTTCCCGGCTTTCCTGCAGTTTGCGCAAAATCCAGGCCGACTTTTCCTGCAGCGCGGCGTCCACCTCATGCAGCGGCACCCACTTGGGCGCGCGCACCGCCAGGCCGTGCGGCCCGACACTGAAGCCAATGCTGCGCCGCTGGCCGCGCTTGAATTCATAGGCCACCAGCGCATGGCCCAGGCGCACTTCGCGGCTGGCGTGCGGGTGGCGAAAATGCTCAATCGCCTTTGTTGCATGGGCGTCTGGCGCCAAACCGGGGTTGGTCTCAAACAAGTCCAGCGTGAAGCGAAGCAAGGGATGCATCGTGCAATGGACTCAGGTCGCGTAGGCCTCGGGGTCGATGCGGCGCATCTCGGCCTCGATCCAGGCCTCGGCCTCGCGCATCAGGCTCTTGGGGTCGCGCCCTGCGCTGGGCAAGGCCGGGCCGATCGACACCGTCACCACGCCGGCGTGTTTGACAAAACCATCGCGCGGCCAGCAGCGCGCGGTGGCCACCGCGATCGGCACGACCGGCGCGCCCGACTGCACGGCGAGTCGCGTGCCAGCCGTCTGGTAGGTGCCTTTTTGGCCGCGCGGCATGCGCGTGCCCTCGGGAAACATGATGACCCAGGTGCCATGGGCAAGCAGGCGGCAGCCCTGCTCGATGACGTGTTTCATGGCCTCGGTGCGTGACTCACGGTCGATGTGGATCATGTCCAGACGCGCCATCGACCAGCCGAAAAACGGCACCTTGAGCAATTCGCGCTTGAAGACAAATGCCAGAGGATGCGTCATCAGGGTGGGCAGCAGCAGGGTTTCCAGCGTCGACTGGTGCTTGGACAACAGCACCGCCGCGCTGCTCTGGCCGATCGGCAGGTTGTCAAAGCCCAGCACCCTGAACCGCACGCCCAGAATCACGCGCGTGCCCCACATCACCACACTGAACCAGTTCACGGCGGTCCACCAGGCGGCGCGGCGCGAGAACAGCGACACCAGCAACACGGCAAAAGTCCAGGGGATCACGGTGAGCACCATCCAGGCCATGTGCACGATTGAGCGGATCAGGGCCACCATGGTCTCAGGTCTGTTCTTCTTCGCGGCTGAGCAAAAAGTCGACGAACGACGACAGGTTTTCGTGCACCTGGGTGTTGGGCGGAAATGCATCGGACAAGGGCCTGCCCCTGTACACCGCACCCTTGCCGGTCTGCACCAGATGCGGCTCACACCCCACCGCCGCACCGGCAATGAGATCGCGGACCGAGTCGCCGACCACCGGCACTTTCTTGAAGTCAAGGCCGTAACGATCGGCAATTTGCTCAAACAGGCCCGTGGCGGGCTTGCGACATTGGCATGCGTCATCGGGCGTGTGCGGACAGTAAAACACGGCATCCATACGGCCACCCACGGCGGCCAGCATCTGGTGCATCTTGGCGTGAATGGCATTCAAATCAGACACCTCGAACAGCCCGCGCCCCAGCCCCGACTGGTTGCTCACCACCACCGTGTGCCAGCCCGCATGGTTGAGCCGGGCGATGGCTTCCAGCGCGCCGGGCAGCGGCCGCCATTCGTCGGCCGACTTGATGAAGTCGTCGCTGTCTTCGTTGATGGTGCCGTCACGGTCCAGAATCACCAGCTTGATCGGGGTCATGGTGTGCCTCTTTTAGTGTTGCAGCCCGTCACGCCGCCAGGCGCGACAGATCGGCCACCTGGTTCATCGCCTGGTGCAGGGTTTTGAGCAGACCCAGGCGGTTCAGGCGCAGGTCCATCGCGTCAGCGTTGACCATCACGCTGTCAAAAAACGCATCGACCGGTGCGCGCAAGGCCGCCAGGGTTTGCAGCGCGGCGGTGTAGTCGCCCGCGTCAAACTGCGCCTGGGCACGCGGCGTGATGTCCTGCATGGCCGCATTCAGCGCTTTTTCGGCTGGCTCCTGGAGCAGCAGTTCACTGACGTGGGCATCGACCACGGCATCTGCATCGGCTTTTTTCAGGATGTTGCCGATGCGCTTGTTGGCCGCCGCCAGCGCCGGCGCCTCGGCCAGGGCGGCAAAGGCGCGCACCGCCGCCAAGCGGCGCGGCACGTCACCCAGGCGCGGCGGGCGCAGCGCCAGCACGGCATCGACCTCAAGCGCGCTGTAACCCTGCTCGCGCAGCGCGCCGGCAAAGCGCTCATAAACAAAATCGAGCAAGGCGACGCTCGGGTTCGCGATGCGCTCGCCAAACGCGGGAACGGCGGCAGCCACCAGGGCATGCACGTCGAGCGCCAGGTCTTTTTCCACCAGCATGCGAATCACACCCAAGGCATGGCGGCGCAGGGCAAACGGGTCTTTGTCGCCCGTGGGCAGGTTGCCGATGCCGAACATGCCCACCAGCGTTTCCAGCTTGTCGGCCAGCGCCACCACCACGCCCGTCATGTTGCGCGGCAATGCGTCGCCGGCAAAACGGGGCTTGTAGTGGTCTTCGATGGCATGGGCAATGTCTGCGCCCAGGCGATCGTGGCGCGCGTAGTAGCCGCCCATGATGCCTTGCAGCTCCGGGAACTCGCCCACCATATCAGTCAGCAGGTCGGTCTTGGCCAGGCGCGCGGCCGTTTCCACCGCCAGCAGCATGGATTGCCGCGCTTCGCCCGCCATGACGGGGGCTGTTGCGTCGCCCAGCAGGCTGGCAATGCTGCGGGCAATGGCGCACACGCGGGCCATGCGCTCACCCTGCGTGCCGAGCTTGTTGTGATAGACCACCTTGTCGAGCCCGGCCACGCGCGATTCGAGCGTTTTTTTGCAGTCCTGGTCAAAGAAGAACTTGGCATCACTCAGGCGCGGGCGCACCACGCGCTCGTTGCCGCCAATGACCAGGCTGGCGTCTGGCGGGCTGATGTTGCTCACCACCAGGAACTGATGGGTTAACTTGCCCCGGGTGTCCACCAGCGGAAAGTACTTCTGGTTGGCTTTCATGGTCAGGATCAGGCACTCCTGCGGCACATCCAGGAATTGCGCCTCAAAGGCGCAGGTCAGCACATTGGGGCGCTCCACCAGCGCCGTCACCTCGTCGAGCAAGGCATCGTCCATCAGCACCTCGAAGCCCGGGCCCAGGCGCTCGGCGGCCTGCGCGAGTTGCTGCACGATGGCAAAACGCCGGTCGCCGAAACTGGCGATCACGGACCCGTCGCGCAACAGCGTGGCAGCGTAGTCATCGGCATGGGCCACCTCCACCGGCGACATCGAAGCCTCGAAACGATGGCCCTGCGTGAGCTTGCCCGAGCTCAAGCCCAGCAGCTTCACCGGCACCACGGTGTTGCCGTGCAGGGCCAGCAAGCCGTGCGCCGGCCGCACGAAATTCACGCTGCTCCAGCCAGGCAATTCGCAATCGGACTCCAGCTGGTAGCTCATCATCTTGGGGATCGGCAACTGCGCCAGCGTGGCCAGCAGGGCTTGCTGCAAACCGACATCGAGCGTGGCGCCGGTCGCCAGGCTGTCGTAAAACAGCGCCTCGGCCTTGCCGTCCTGCGCCTTGCGCAAAGCGGCCACGGCAAACACCGGGTCGGACACATCGGCGCCCAATGCCTGCAGTTTCTTGAGCAGGGCGGGCGTGGCCAGACCCTGGGCATCGATCCCGACGCTCACCGGCATCAGCTTTTGCTGCACCGCCTTGTCGGCCGCCTTGGCGGCCACATGGGTGATGTGCGCCGCCAACCTGCGCGGTGAGGCGAAGGGCGTGGCGACCGAGTCATGAGACGCCAGACCCAGCGTGCGCAATTGCGCGCACAGTTGGCTGGCAAACACCTCGCCCAGTTTCTTCAGCGCCTTGGGCGGCAGCTCTTCAACGAACAATTCAACAAGAAGATTTTGGTGGGTCATGATTAGGCTGCTTTCTTGGCCATCTGTTCAACCCAAGCGCGCGGCGCCAGCGGGAAGCCCAGGCGTTCGCGGCTGTCGAAGTAGCTTTGCGCCACGCCACGGGCCAGGTTGCGGATGCGCCCGATGTAGGCGGCGCGTTCGGTCACGGAAATGGCGCCGCGGGCGTCGAGCAGGTTGAAGCTGTGCGCGCACTTGAGCACCTGCTCGTAGGCGGGCAGCGCCAGTTGTTCTTCCATCAGGTGTTTGGCCTGCTTTTCGTGCGCCGTGAAGGCGGTGAACAAAAAGTCGGCATCGCTGTGCTCGAAGTTGTAAGCCGACTGCTCTTTTTCGTTCTGAAGGTAAACATCGCCGTAGCTGAGTTTGCTGCCGTCGGGCGACTCGGTCCAGGTCAGGTTGTACACGTTGTCGACGCCTTGCAGGTACATGGCCAGGCGTTCCAGCCCGTAAGTGATCTCGCCGGTGATGGGCCGGCAGTCGATGCCGCCCACCTGCTGGAAATAAGTGAACTGCGTCACCTCCATGCCGTTGAGCCAGACCTCCCAGCCCAGACCCCAGGCGCCCAGCGTCGGGTTTTCCCAGTCATCCTCGACAAAACGAATGTCGTTTTTCTTCAGGTCGAAGCCGAGTGCTTCAAGCGAGCCCAGGTACAGCTCAAGGATGTTGCTCGGCGCGGGCTTGAGCACCACCTGGTACTGGTAATAGTGCTGCAGGCGGTTCGGGTTTTCGCCATAGCGGCCGTCTTTCGGGCGGCGGCTCGGCTGCACATAGGCGCACCGCCAGGGCTCGGGGCCCAGCGCCCGCAAAAATGTCGCCGTGTGCGAGGTGCCCGCGCCGACCTCCATGTCATAGGGCTGCAACAAGGCGCAGCCCTGGGCATCCCAGTACGACTGCAGTTTCAGAATGATTTGCTGGAAAGTCAACATAGATTTGTGCGTCGGCGCCATGCGCCGTCAGGAAGTAAACGTGTTCACGCAGACAGTTGCATGAAAGATGGCGATTTTACGGGCTTGACCTTTGCGTTCCCTCAAGGGCGGGACGTTTGCCGAAATCCAGGCGCCTTGTGGCGCAGCGCTCACCTCTTGCGCCGTGTCCAGGCAAAAGCCAGCAGCACCAAAGCCAGCAGCGCCATCGGCCACTGGCCCCAGCGCGCCAGCCACCAGGCATAAGGCGTGATGCCGGTGCGCCCTTGCACCTGCCCGTGCAGCGCCACCGCCGTATGCGGCGCGGCCGCATGGGTCACGCGGCCGCGGTGGTCCATGATGGCAGTCCGCCCGGTGTTGGTCGCCAGCAAGAAGGGGCGATCGAACTCCAGCGTGCGCAGCCGGGCGATCTGCAGGTGCTGGTCCATCGCCAGTCGCTCGCCAAACCAGCCCAGGTTGCTGACATTGACCAGGATCGTGGGGGCTTTGGCATCAATCAGAAACTGCTGGGCAAGTTCTTCGCTGTACAGGTTCTCGTAGCAAATGGTGGCGGCCAGGCGCTGGCCCTGCCAGTCGAAGGTGGGCTGCGGCAAGGCACCGCGGTTGAAATCGCCCAGCGGGATGTTCATCAGCTCAGTAAACCAGCGAAAAAACGGCGGAATGAACTCGCCGAAGGGCACCAAATGGTGCTTGTCGTAGCGCCAGGGGCTGCTCTGCCCCGGCTTGAATCCGACCACCGAATTGGTATAGCCCTCGTCGTAGCTGCCCAGCGGCACGCCCACCAGCGCCGCCTGCGCGCCGCCGGCGAAACGCTGCTGCAAGGCTTGCCAATACCCTGGCGGCAGCTGCGCTGGCAGCAGCGGCAGCGCTGTCTCGGGCGTGATCACCAGCGGGCTTTGGCTTTGCTGAAGCTGTTCGCCGTACCACTGCAATGCCTTGAGCACCCCGGTCTGGCTGTCGAATTTTTCGTCCTGGGGAATGTTGCCCTGCAACAGGGTCACGTCCAGGGTGCCGGCCGAGCCGCCCTGCGGCTGGGGCAACCACGTCGGCAAAAACAACAGCGCCAGCAGCAACCCGCCTGCGCCAAGGGCATCGCGTTGGCGGCCTTCCCGTACTGCCAACAGCCCAAGCGCCAGGCTGGCTGCCAGCCAGGCCGCGGCAAAACTGATGCCATACAGCCCCACCCAGGGAATCAGCCCGGTCAGCGGTCCGGCCAGATGCGCATAGCCAATGGCACCCCAACCAAAGCCGGTCAGCAACATGCCCCGGGCCATCTCGGCGAGCAGCCACAGGGCGGCAAAAACCAGCGCCGCCCAAACCGGATGGCCGAGCGCCAAATGCCTGAAAACGCCACAAGCTGCCGCGTAGTAAAGCGCCAGCAAGCCTGCCAGCACCAGCACCGCCAGCACGGCCAGCGGGGCCGCCAAACCACCGTAAGTGTGCATCGAGGTGAACAGCCAGCCAAAGGTGCAGGCCAGCCAGGCCGTGGTAAACAGCCAGCCGCGCAGCGCCGCCTGCCGCCAGCCGGAGCTGCCTCTTAACAAGCCAGCCAAGGTCGCCAGCGCCAGCCCCTGCCCCCACCAAAGCGGTTCTCCCTGCACCAAGCCAGCCCAGGCAAGCGCTTGCGGCATGGCCACGGGCCAGGCCAGGCTGGCCGCCTGCAGGGCGCCTGCCAGCATGAGCACCAGCCAGATCATCAGGGATGTGCTTCGGGACTCCCGCACAAACAGGCCAAAGCCCCGCGGGTCAGGTCGGCTCATTCGGCACTGGCGACACCTTGAACCACTTCACCGCTCCGCCTTTGGTGTGCATCACTGCAAAGTCCAGGCCTGATTTCACATGATGCTCGCCGCGCCGGGGCACATGGCCCATGTCGTGGGCGATCAGGCCGCCGATGGTGTCGAAGTCTTCGTCGGCGTCGCTGCTGTCGAGCTTGACGCCAAACGCCGACTCGACCCGCTCAACGGTGGTGTCGCCGCTGACGCGGTAGCTGCGGTCTGGCAGGCCAAAAATGTCGCCTTCGTCGTCGTCAATGTCGAATTCGTCCTCGATCTCGCCCACGATTTCTTCCAGCACGTCCTCGATGGTGACCAGCCCCGCCACGCGGCCGAACTCGTCGATGACGATGGCCAGGTGGTTGTGGTTGCTTTGAAAATCGCGAAGCAAATCATTCAGCCCCTTGCTCTCGGGCACAAACACGGCCGGGCGCAGCAGTGCGCGAATGTTGAGTTCCGGCGCGCGCTGCAGCTTGAGCAGGTCCTTGGCCATCAGGATGCCAATGATGTTTTCGCGCTCCCCCTCGAACACCGGAAAGCGCGAGTGCGCGGTGTCGATCACCCCGTGCATCATGGTGTCGTAGGGGTCATCGATGTTGACCAGTTCCATGCGGGTGGTGGGCACCATCACGTCGCCGGCGCTCATGTCGGCCATGCGGATCACGCCTTCGAGCATTTTGCGCGACTCGGGCCCAATGAGCTGGTTGTGCTCGGCCTCTGCCAGGGTTGCTAGCAACTCGTCGGTCGAATCCGGACCGGGGTGGATGAACTCGGCAATTTTTTGCAGAAAAGTTCGGTTGTCTTCCCGGTCGGGGCGCGTGGGGTAAGGGTCGGACACAGCCAATCTAGCAGGACATGCATTTGTTGAACAAGCCTCTAGGATAGCGGATAACGCACGGGCCGCGCTCAAGCGCCCTGCGCGGCGTTGCCGTCAGTCGGGTTTCGCTGCCCCGTTGCCACCCCGCCAGACGTTTTGCAGGCTGGTCAACGTGTTTTGAAATTGCCTGGCTTGCAGCTTGAACTGGTAGTTGACCTGGGCCAGTTGCTCTTCGACCATTTCGGTCAGGTGCGTGTTCAGGGTGGCGGGCGGCAACACCAAATGTCCTTCGGTCTCGGCGCCATCGCGCACAAAAGTGGAGCCGGCGTTTTTGGCAATTCTGAGCATGGCGGTGTTTTCGCTCAGCACATGCACGTACAGCTTGCTCACGCCCACGTTACGGGCGTGCATCACGGCGCGCTCGAACAAGCGGCTGCCGTAATGGCGGCCACGCGCCTGCGGCAGCACCGAAACGCCAAACTCGGCACTCGCATTGGCACCTGTATCGGGGGCATAGGCCAGATGCGCCACGGCAATCAGCACCAGATTCCGGTTGTAAATGCCAAAAATTTCGTCGCGCTCGAAATTCAGGCCATTCACATAACGGTCGATCTGCTCGTCGTTGGCTGAAAACCCAAAACGGTAATAGCGGTCGTGGGCATCCAGGGCCTTGAGGTGGCCGGCGATGCGCGCACGGTGGTTTTCTCCCAGCGAGCGAATCGGCACCATCACATCGGGTTTTCTGGCCGCACTGGCCCGCGCAGCCTCCGGCCTTGCAGCGTCATCGCTTGCAGCAGGATTCATGGTGTTGGGCAGGTTATAGGACATGGCGCTCAGACTATAAGGGTTTTCCCTAGGTAATGACCTCTAGAAAGCATAACTCCCTCTGAATTGTTGGATTTAGCGCAGTTTGCCTGGATAAACTTGGGACACGATGCAAGCTTCAAACCAGATACGGGAGTCCATAGCCCAAGTGGTCGCCATGCGCCAAAAAGTGGTCGATCAACCCGAGTTGGCGCAAGCGCTCCACATTGTCAAGCATTTGCAGGCACAACGTTTTGCCGGCACTTATCAGGACCTTTTGCACTCGGCCAGCTATGCGGCATGCGCCAGGTTCTTTCTCGAGGAGCTCTACAGCGCCAAGAACTACGCCGAGCGCGACGCCCAATTTGCCCGCATCGCGGGCGCTCTGCAGCGCACATTTCCGCAGCAAGTGGTGGCCACGGCCGTGGCGCTGGCTGAGTTGCACCAGCTGACCGAAGAACTCGACCTGGCCATGGCACTGAACTGGCCATTGCAACCCGGCTTGCCCAGGGAGCAAGCCTACGTGCGGGCCTGGCGCGCCGTCGGCCGCCGCGAAGACAGGCTGTGGCAGCTCGACACCGTGCAGCGCATTGGCCAGGAACTCGGGCACCTGACGCGCAAGCCGGGCCTGCTTTTGATGCTCAAAATGATGCGCAAACCGGCCCGAATGGCAGGACTGGCTTCGCTGCAGAATTTTCTCGAGTTGGGCTTTACCACTTTTGCCGGCCTGGCACGCAGCAAAGGAACGGTCAACAGTTTTCTGGACACCGTCAAAACACGCGAATCGGCCTGGATTGCGCGGCTATTCGATGCGCCGGCTGTCGCTTGCATGACTGAACTGGCCCAGACGCTGAGTCTGGCGCCGGCTGAAAACAGCTAAAGTCGGCAGCGCCATCGCGTCCGCCATTTCGGTCCATCCTTCATCCGGCAAAGGTTTTTGTGCAACTTCCCCACGGCATCACCCTGTTCGAGCGCGGCTGGCTGTCCTCCAACAACATCCTGATGCGCGGCCAGCGGGGCTGCGCGCTGATTGACAGCGGCTATGCCACGCACACCCGGCAGACCCTGACGCTGGTGGCCAACGCGTTGCGGGGCCAGCCGCTCGACCTGCTGCTCAACACCCACCTGCACAGCGACCACTGCGGCGGCAACGCCGCACTGCAGGCGCACTACCCAAAGCTGCAAACCTGGATACCGCCCGGGCACGCGCGCCATGTGCAGCCGTGGGATCCCGTCGCCCTGTCCTACGCGCCCACCGGGCAAATCTGCCCGCCCTTCAGCTACAGCGCCACGCTGCAGCCAAACACGGAAATTGCCTTGGGCGAGCAGCTTTGGCAAATTCACGCCGCGCCGGGGCACGACCCCCATTCGGTGATCCTGTTCGAGCCGCAAAGCCGCCTGCTGATCTCGGCCGACGCGCTGTGGGAAAACGGTTTTGGCGTGGTGTTCCCGGAGCTCGACGGTGCCGACGCCTTCACCGAGGTGGCGCAAACCCTCGATGTGATCGAGGCGCTGGCCCCGACCCTCGTCATTCCTGGCCATGGCGCTGCGTTCACCGATGTGGCCGAGGCCCTGGTGCGGGCGCGCCGGCGGCTCGACAGCTTTGCCAAGGCGCCGCAAAAGCACCGCCGTTATGCGGCCAAAGTACTGCTCAAATTCAAACTGCTCGAAGTCCAGCGCTTCGTGCAAGCCGACTTGCTGCAATGGGCACAAGCGACCCCGCTGCTCCATCAGATTTTCAAGTCGAGCGCACCCGCCGAGCCACTTTTCGAGACCTGGGTTCTGGCCTTGCTGGATGAGCTGGTGCTCAGCGGCGCCGCCAGCCGCGACCAGCAGACCCTGTACAACGACAACACCGCCACCAAGCACTGAAACTGTCCGTCATTGCGAGGAGCGTCAGCGACGCGGCAATCCAGGAACTCATGGATTGCCGCGCTTCGCTCGCAATGACAATGTTCTTTGAAGTTAACCGTTGCGCACGCCGCTGGCCACATGGCCTGAGGGCACATGCTGGGCGGCTGATTCGATGTGGCCGGTCTGGTCGTCAAAGAAAAAATCGGGCTCGAACTCGCGCAAGAACTCACCCTTGTCCAGGCCGCCCAGAAACATCGCCTCATCGACCTCGATGTTCCAGTTCATCAGGGTGCGAATGGCGCGCTCGTGCGCCGGCGCGCTGCGCGCGGTGACCAGCGCCGTGCGGATGCGCATGGTCGGGGTGCCCGCCTGCTGCAGCCGCTGCAAGGCAAACAGCAGGGGCTTGAACGGGCCATCGGGCAGCGGCAGCGCCGCCTTTTCGATCTCGTGCTGCTGAAAGGCCTGCAGGCCCTGCGTTTGATACACCCGCTCGGCCTCGTCGCTGAACAGCACCGCATCGCCGTCAAAGGCAATGCGCACTTCAACGGGGTGAACGTCGCTGGCGTGAACCGAGCGCGGGTACACCTGCGCCGCCGGCACGCCCGCGGCCAGCGCGGCGCGCACATCGCTCAGGTGGGCGCTCAGGAAGAGGTTGGCGCGCAGCGGCTTGAGGTAGCGCCAGGGCGCCTCGCCGCGGGTGAAGCTGCCGCGCTCGATGGCCAGTCCGTAATGCTGCGCCGAGCGGAACACCCGCATGCCCGACACCGGGTCGTTGCGCGAAAGCACCACCACCTCGACCGGCTTGGCATCCTGGGGTTGGTCCGGGGCCGGGTTGAACGCAAGCAGTTTTTGCACCAGTGAAAACGCCACGCCGGGCTTGGCAGGAATGTCCAGCCGCTCGAGTTGCAGCGCCATGTAGGCCCGGTCGTCGCCCTGCTCGAAGACTTCGTTTTCCTCCTCGAAATCGAACAGCGCGCGGCTGGAGATTGCCACCACCAGTTTGCCGTCGAGCGTCATGGCCATCGTGACCCCCCAGTCGTCATCGCGAGCGAAGCGTGGCGATCCATGTATCTGGAAGTCATTGCTGCAAAAACATCCGGTACACCGGGTTGGCGGTCTCTTCCACATAGGGGTAGCCCAGCGTGGCCAGAAACTCGGCAAACTCGCTGTCATCAGCGGCAGGCACCTGCAGGCCCACCAGAATGCGGCCGTAATCGGCCCCCTGGTTGCGGTAATGGAACAGGCTGATGTTCCAGCCCGGGCGCATCAGGCTCAGGAATTTCAGGAGCGCGCCGGGCCGTTCTGGAAACACGAAGCGCAACAGGCGCTCCTCCTGGGCCAAGGTCGAATGACCGCCGACCATGTGCCGGATGTGCTCCTTGGCCAGCTCGTCGTGGGTCAGGTCGACCGCGCCAAAGCGGTGCCGGGTGAGGTGCGCCGCTATTTTGCCGGACTCCCCCTTGGCGGCGGTGGTCAGGCCGACAAACACATGGGCCTTTTTGGCATCGCTGATGCGGTAATTGAATTCGGTGACGTTCCTGGCCGTTTTGGCCCCGCCAAAGCTGGGCAGGTCGCCGATCAGCTCGCAAAAGCGCCGGAAGCTGCCGCGCTCCTCGGGAATGGTGACGGCAAAAAGCGCCTCGCGCTCCTCGCCCACCTCGGCGCGCTCGGCAACAAAGCGCAGGCGATCGAAGTTCATGTTGGCGCCGCACAATATGGCGGCATAGGTCTCGCCTTTTTTCTTGTGCGTGGCCACGTATTGCTTGACCGCCGCCACCGCCAGCGCACCGGCGGGCTCGACGATGCTGCGGGTGTCGGCAAACACGTCCTTGATGGCCGCGCACACCGCGTCGGTATCGACCAGCATGTAGTCGTCCACCAGATTGCTGGCGATGCGAAAGGTCTCTTCGCCCACCAGTTTCACCGCCGTGCCGTCTGAGAACAGTCCGACATCGGTCAGCGTCACGCGCTCTCTGGCGGCCACCGACTGCGTCATCGCGTCCGAATCGTTCATTTGCACGCCGATCACCTTGATCTCGGGGCGCAGTGCCTTGATGTAATTGGCCACGCCGCTGATGAGGCCGCCGCCGCCAATCGCCACAAACACGGCGTCCAGGCGCCCCTGGTGCTGGCGCAGCATTTCCATGGCAATGGTGCCCTGGCCGGCGATCACGTCGGGGTCGTCAAAGGGATGGACAAAGGTCAGGCCTTCTTTCTTCTCCAGCGCCACCGCGTGGCCATGGGCGTCGGAGTAGCTGTCGCCGAACAGCACCACCTCGCCACCAAATCCGCGCACGGCATCGACCTTGAGCATCGGCGTGGTGGTCGGCATGACGATCACGGCGCGGCAACCGAGGCGCTGCGCGCTCAGGGCCACACCCTGCGCGTGGTTGCCGGCCGAGGCGCAAATCACACCCTTTTTGAGTTGCGCCGGGCTCAAATGTGCCATCTTGTTGTAGGCGCCGCGCAGCTTGAAACTGTGCACCGGCTGCTGGTCTTCGCGCTTGAGCAGCACGGTGTTGTTCAGGCGCGCGCTCAGTGAGGGCGCAACCTCCAGCGCCGACTCGACGGCAACGTCATAGACACGGGCAGTCAGGATCTTGATCAGGTAGTCGGCAGGGCTTAATGGGAGAGTTTTCATAGGGTCCTGATGATAAGCGCCCCGCCCACGGCAAAAAATGGCGGCAAAAAGCGACAATCGCGGCTCTTGAACCTTGAAGGAAACCTGAACATGGAATGCACAGTGAGTTGGACCGGCGCCTTGGGCACGCGCTCGGGCATGGGTTTTGTGGCCGAAACCGGCAGCGGCCACACGCTGGTGATGGACGGCGCGCCCGACCCCGTCAAGCCCGAAAACGGTGGCATGAACCTGGCACCGCGACCGATGGAAACCTTGCTCGCCGGTGCTGGCGGCTGCACCGCCTATGACGTGGTGCTGATCCTCAAGCGCGGCCGCCACGACGTGCGCGGCTGCAGCGTCAAGCTCGACGCCGAGCGCGCCGATGTTGACCCCAAGGTGTTCACCAAAATCAACATGCACTTCACCGTGACCGGCAAGGGCGTGCCCGCCACTGCCGTCGAGCGGGCCATTGCCATGAGCCACGACAAATACTGCTCGGCCAGCGTCATGCTGGCAAAAACCGCAGAAATTACAACCAGCTTCGAGGTGCTGGAGGCCTAGAGATCAGTCATTGCGAGGTGCGCAGCACCGTGGCAATCCATGAAGTCCAAAGGCATGGATTGCTTCACTTCGTTCGCAATGACGATGTTCTTTCACGTTAATCAAATTCGGTGCGCCACCGTGGTCATGACCTTGGCCGCAGCGGCCATCAGGCCTTTGACCGGCGGAGGCAGATCAATCGCGCCGAGTTCCTTGGCGTCCTGCGCATGGCGCGCTTCGTCATCCTTCATTTGCGCCACGATGGCGCGTGAGGCGTGGTCCCCACTCGGCAGACGGCTCAAGTGGCTGTCCAGATGCGCTTCCACCTGGTTTTCAGTCTCCACGACAAAGCCCAGACTCACCTTGTCTCCCAGCTTGCCGGCCAGCAAGCCAATGCCAAAGGCCCCGGCGTACCACAGGGGGTTGAGCATTGACGGGCGGTCGCCCAGCTCCTTCAGGCGTTGTTCGGTCCAGGCCAGATGGTTGGTTTCCTCGGCACTGGCCTTTTGAAAATAAGCCCGCAGCGCTTCATTCTTGGTCGCAAAAGCCTGGGCGGTGTAAAGCGCCTGGGCGCAGACCTCGCCCACATGGTTGACGCGCATCAGCGCACCGGCCTCTTTTTTGTCCAGCTCCGAGAGCTCGGTGGCGTCGCCTGGCACGGTCGGACAAGCCTGGGCGCCACGGTGCTGGGCGAACACGGTGCGCAAGGCGTCATCCACGGTGCTCAAAAATCGGTCCATCATGTTGATTCCAGTTCTGCTGAGTTGATCCTTTGGGGGTCAGACCACTCGCGAAGCGACGTGCTCTGACCCCAACTGATTAGATGGCATATTGTAATTTTGTGCGCTATATTGCTAACCATGAACTCGAATTTGACCTTGTCCGAGCCATCGGCGACTGAACTTCAGTCGGTGCTGCAGCGCCACGGCCGCGATTCTCATGAACTGGTCCAAATCCTGCGCGAGTTCCAGGCTATTCATGGCTGGTTGCCGCGCCCTGCCCTGCGCCAGATAGCAGCCGCCCTGGGGCTGACGCTGGCGCACGTCGAAGGCGTGGCGGGCTTTTATCGTTTTTTCCATACCCAGCCGGTGGGCGCCTACCGCGTGCTGTTCAGCGACAACGTCACCGACCGCATGCTCGGCAGCGAAGCCTTGCTGCGGCAATTGTGCGGATTGCTCAAAGTGGCCCCCGACCAGGCGCGCGCCGATGGCCTGGTGAGCATCGCCACCACCTCGTGCACCGGCCTGTGCGACCAGGGCCCGGCGGCGCTCATCAACCACCACCAGGTCATCACCCGGCTGACCCCGCAGCGCATTGCGCAGATGGCCGAATTGATCGAGCAGCGCGTGCCGCCCGCGCAATGGCCGTCTGAATGGTCGCAAGTTGACGATCAGATCCGCCTGGCCGATGTCAAGCTGGGCGAGCAACCGGCGCCGGGCGCCGGCATTGCCGCCGCACTGGCGCGCGAACCCCAGGCCATGCTCGACGACATCAAACGCTCCAAATTGCGCGGCCGGGGCGGTGCCGGCTACGCCACCGGCACCAAATGGCAACTGTGCCGCAATGCCGCGGGGCAGGCGCATTACGTGGTCTGCAATGCCGACGAAGGCGAGCCCGGCACCTTCAAGGACCGGGTGCTGTTGACCAGCTACGCCGACACCCTGTTCGAGGGCATGACCATCGCGGCCTGGTCGATCGGCGCCCGGCATGGCTTGATGTATTTGCGCGGCGAATACCGCTACCTGCTGGCCCCCCTGCAAGCGGTGTTGCAGCGCCGACGCGAACAAGGCTTGCTGGGCGCATCGATTCAGGGCAGGGCCGGCTTTGACTTTGACATCACCATTCATGTGGGTGCCGGGGCCTACGTCTGCGGCGAGGAGTCGGCACTGATCGAATCGCTCGAAGGCAAGCGTGGCGTGCCGCGCATTCGTCCGCCCTTCCCGGTCGAGCATGGCTACCTGGGCCAGCCCACCACCGTCAACAACGTTGAAACTTTTTGCGCCGTGACCCACATTGCGGTGCATGGCGGCGCGTGGTGGGCCGCCATTGGCACAGCGCAATCGACCGGCACCAAGATCCACTCGGTCTCCGGCGACTGCGAGCGCCCCGGCATTTACGAGTACCCGTTCGGCACCCGCGTCGGGCGCATCCTGGAAGACTGCGGCGCGCGCGACACGCAGGCGGTGCAGGTCGGCGGGCCTTCGGGCGTGTGCCTGTCGGCCTCGGAATTCAGCCGCCGCATCGGCTTTGAAGACGTGCCCACGGCGGGCGCCTTCATGGTGTTCGACCGAAGCCGCGACCTGTTCGAGGTGGCCCGCAACTTCGCCCACTTTTTCGCCCATGAGAGCTGCGGTTTCTGCACGCCGTGCCGGGTCGGCACCGAACTGGTGGTGCGCCAGATGGACAAGCTCAAGCGTGGCTATGGCTCCAGCGCCGACATCCAGGTGCTCTACGAACTCGACAAATTGATGCACGGCGCCACCCACTGCGGCTTGGGCGCCGCCGCCTGCAACCCGCTGCGCGACACCATCGCCAAGTTTCGCCCTGCCTATGAGCAGCATTTGAAGTCGCTGCACTTTGTCGCCGGTTTCGACATGGACGCCGAGCTCTCGCAGGCGCGCCGCGCCACCGGTCGCAACGACAGTGGCGCGCACCTGGAGAATTTTGAATGATGACCGACACCCGCATCGATGCGTTGAGCCCCGGCACCTTCGCGCTGGACGGGCAGGAGGTCGAATTCGGCCCGGGCGACAGCATTTTGCAGGCCGCCCGCCGTGCCGGGCATTACATTCCGCACCTGTGCTGGCACCCCGACTTTGCCGCGCACGGCTCCTGCCGGCTGTGCACGGTCAAGGTCAACGGCCGCAGCGGTGCGGCCTGCACCATTGCGGCCGGCAGCGGACAGGAGGTTGAAAGCGACACCCCCGAACTCAACGCCCAGCGCAAAACTCTGCTGCAGATGCTGTTTGTCGAGGGCAACCACTTTTGCCCCTCGTGCGAAAAAAGCGGCAACTGCCTGCTGCAGGCCACCGCTTACCAGATGGGCATGGAAGGGCCGCATTTTGAAGAGTTCTACCCCAACCGTCGTGTCGATGCCAGCCACCCCGAGCTGCTGCTCGACCTGAACCGCTGCATCCTGTGCGGCCTGTGCGTGCGCGCCAGCGCGCAAGAGGGCAAGCACGTGTTTGCCATGGGCGGACGCGGCATCACGAGCCACTTGCTGGTCAACAGCGACAGCGGCCAACTGTTGAGCAGCGCCATCGGCCCGACAGACCGCGCCGCCAGCATCTGCCCGGTGGGCGCCATCCTGCCCAAGCGCCGCGGCTTCGTCATCCCGATCGGCCAGCGCCGCTTTGACAGCCACCCGGTGTCGCAGGAGGACGCGACATGAAACCCGAGGAAATCAGTGCGCCGCCGCTGCACGCGCCGCGCAAGCTCAAGGTGGCCACGGTGTCGCTGGCGGGCTGTTTTGGTTGTCACATGTCCCTGCTTGACATTGACGAGCGCCTGCTGGAACTGCTGGAACACGTCGAGTTCGACCGCTCGCCGCTGACCGACATCAAGACCATCAGCCGCTGCGACATCGGCCTCATTGAGGGCGGCCTGTGCAACGCCGAAAACGTGCAGGTGCTGCGCGAGTTCCGTGCCCATTGCAAAACGCTGGTGGCGGTGGGCGCTTGCGCCATCAACGGCGGCCTGCCGGCGCAGCGCAACCACCTCGATGTGGGCGACATGCTGTGCGAGGTGTACTGCCACCATGACGGCACAGTGGCTGGCAGCCAGGTGCCCAACGACCCCGAGTTGCCGCTGCCGCTCAACCATGTGCACCCGATCCACGAGGTGGTGCATGTGGACTACTTCCTGCCCGGCTGCCCACCCAGCGCCGACGCCATCTGGTCGTTTCTGACTGACCTGCTGGCCGGGCGCACGCCCCAACTGGGGCATGGGCTGATTCACTATGACTGAAGAAATCGTCACTGCAGGACACCCCATGACTTTTCCCCTTGAAACCGCCGCCCACCCAGAGAACCTGCGCCGGGTGGCGATTGACCCGGTGTCACGTGTTGAGGGGCACGGCAAGGTCACGCTGCTGCTGGACGCCGACAACCACATCGAGCAGGTGCGCCTGCACATTGTCGAGTTCCGGGGCTTCGAGAAATTCATCGAAGGCCGCCCCTACTGGGAGGTGCCGGTGATGGTGCAGCGCCTGTGCGGCATCTGCCCGGTGTCGCACCACCTGGCCGCGTCCAAGGCGTTTGACCGCATCATCGGCGCCACGCCGGTGAGCGCCAGCGCCAACGCGGTGCGCCGGTTGATGCACTACGGGCAAATCCTGCAGTCCCATGCTCTGCACTTCTTTCATCTGTCGTCGCCCGACCTGCTGTTCGGCTTTGATTCCGAAGTGGCCAAACGCAACATCGTGGGGGTGGCGCAGGCGCACCCCGAGATCGCCAAAAAAGGCATTTTGCTGCGCAAGTTCGGCCAGGAAATCATCCGTATCACCGCCGGCAAGCGCATCCACGGCACCGGCGCCGTGCCTGGCGGCATCAACAAGCTGGTGACGCTGGAAGAACGCAACAACCTGCAGCGCGAGCTGCCGCAAATGCTGGAATGGGCGCAGGACGCGGTGGCCATTGCCAAGCAGTTGCATGCGCAAAACCCGGCGCTGTACAACAGCTTTGGCAGCTTTCGCTCCAACCTGATGTCGCTGGTGCGCCCCGACGGCGCCATGGATTTGTATGACGGCGTGCTGCGGGTGCGCGATGCGGACGGCCGCATTCTGTTTGACCAGATCGACGACCAGCGCTACCTGGAGCTGATCGAAGAAGAGGTGCGGCCCTGGAGCTACATGAAGTTCCCCTACCTGCGCAGCCTGGGCGCACAACTGGGCTGGTACCGCGTGGGGCCGCTGGCCCGGGTGCAAAACTGCGACTTCATTCCCAGCGAGCGCGCTGAAACCGAACGCCAGGCCTTTGTTGCCTGGGGCCAGGGCGAGCCGGTGCACGCCACGCTGGCCTACCACTGGGCGCGCATGATCGAGATGCTGCACGCGGTGGAAGTGGTCGCCGAACTGCTGGCAGACCCGGCGCTGCTGTCGGGCGACCTGCTCACCAGCGGCGTGCGCCAGCGCCACGGCGTCGGCATGATCGAGGCGCCGCGCGGAACCTTGATCCACGACTACGAGGTGGGCGACGACGACCTGGTGACCCGCTGCAACCTGATCGTGTCCACCACCCACAACAACCAGGCCATGAACGAAGCGGTGCGCTCGGTGGCGCGGGATTATCTGGACGGCCAGGAACTCACCGAGGGCCTGCTCAATCACATCGAAGTGGCCATTCGCGCCTACGACCCCTGCCTGTCCTGCGCCACTCACGCGCTGGGCCAGATGCCGCTGGAGGTGACGCTGCTGGCGGCTGATGGCGCGGTGCTGGACCATGTGCAGAAATCAACGCAAGGCGGAGTGACGCGCGCCACATGACCCCCCCGCTGCTGGTGCTGGCCTGGGGCAATCTGAGCCGGGGCGATGATGCGCTGGGGCCGCTGTGCCTGGCAGCCCTGCGCGAGCAACTGCCAGACGCTTTGCAAGGCCAGGTGGAGTTTCTGGAAGACTACCAGTTGCAGATTGAGCACGCGCTGGACCTGATCGGGCGACAAAGGGTGCTATTTATTGATGCCAGCCTGAGCTGCGCTGCACCGTTTGAAGTCACCACGTTGCAGGCGGCACAGGATGCAAGCTTTACCACCCATGCCCTGTCTCCGCCGGCCTTGCTGCAGGTCTTTCAGGATTTGCAGGGCGAGCCGCCACCGCCCTGCACCTTGCTGGCGATTCGTGGCGAAGCCTTTGAATTGGGCGAACCGCCTGGCCCGGCGGCCCTGGCGCACCTGCAAAGCGCGCTGCAGTGGGCCAGGCGATGGCTGAACCCTGATGGCTTTTAACCCAGCGCGTCGTTCACCTGCTCGTGAAACTCGGCCAGACTTTCGGCCGCCTGCACCTCGCGCGGCATGGCGTCGCGCACCGAGAACACGCCCAGAATCTTGTTGGCCTCGGTGACGATGGGCAGGTGCCGGAAACCGCGCTCGATCATCAGCAGCACGGCGTCGGCCACCTTGGTCTCGGGCACCACGCAGTGCGGGTTGCGCGTCATGATGTCGGCCACCGTGGTGGTGGCCGGGTCGAGCGACTTGGCCAGCAGGCGGGTCATCAGGTCGCGCTCGGTCACGATGCCCAGCAGGGTGTTGGCGGCGTCGATCACCAGCACGCTGCCGCAGTTGGCGCGCGTCATCACGCAGGCCGCGGTATAGACCGTGGCGGTGGGCACCACGCTCACCACATGGCGCTGCGCCATTGATTGAAATACGGTACGTTCGCTCATGGCTGGCTCCTTGGGGTGATGGTTTTAACGCAGCGCCGCGTTGATTTTGTCCAGCGCCCCTGCGCCCGGGCAAAGCTGCTTCACACCCAGGGTGTTGAGCGGATGCGCGCTGGTGTTGAGCGAGGTGTGCAGGTCGGTTGGCAGCGGGTCAAGGTACAGCAAGCCGGTGACCACTTCGCCACGCGCGGCATGGCTGTTCATGTAACTCATGGCGGCATAGCGGTCGGTGGGGTCGTAGTCGGCGTGCAACTTGCGCAAGCGCAACACCGAGCCGTCGTTCTGCTCCACCTCGACCACTTCACCCGGCGCGTACTGGGTGGCCGGTTCCTGGCCGGGCGTGATGAAGTCGATCACGCTGACTGCCTCGTCGTGCTGGCGCACATACTCATAGCTCTTGGTGCTGCCGCCGTGGTTGTTGAAGGTGACACAGGGGCTGATGACGTCGATGAACGCCGCGCCGCCATGCGCCAGCGCGCCCTTGATCAGCGGCACCAGTTGCGCCTTGTCGCCCGAGAAGCTGCGCGCCACGTAGGTGGCACCCAGTTGCAGCGCAATGCCGACCAGGTCGACCGGGCTGTCGGTGTTGATGGCGCCCTTTTTGCTCTTGGAGCCGCGGTCGGCCGTGGCCGAAAACTGCCCCTTGGTCAGGCCATAGACGCCGTTGTTCATCACGATGTAAGCCATGTTGACGCCTCGGCGCATGGCGTTGGCAAACTGCCCCAGGCCAATCGAGGCCGAGTCGCCGTCGCCCGACACGCCCAGGTACATCAGCTCGCGGTTGGCCAGGTTGGCGCCGGTGAGCACGCTGGGCATGCGCCCGTGCACGGTGTTGAAGCCATGCGAGGCACCCAGGAAGTAGGTGGGCGCCTTGGAGCTGCAGCCGATGCCCGAGAGCTTGGCCACGCGGTGCGGTTCAATGTCGATCTCCCAGCAGGCCTGAATGATGGCCGCTGAAATCGAATCATGGCCGCAACCGGCGCACAGTGTGGAGACCGGGCCTTCGTAGTCGCGCCGGGTATAGCCGACCTTGTTTTTGGTCAGCGTGGGGTGGTGCAGCCGGGGTTTGGCAAGGTAGGTCATACAGTCTCCTTCAGAAGCGCCAGCTTGGCGGCGATGGCGCTCACGATAAAGCGCGCCGTGATCGGGGTGCCGTCGTAGTGCAGCACTTTCACCAGTTGTTTGGGGTTGGCATCGATTTCGTCGATCAGCAAGGTGCGCATCTGGGCGTCGCGGTTTTGCTCGACCACGAACACGGTGTCGTGTTCGGCCAGGAAGGTCTCCACCGATTTGGGGAACGGGTAGGCCAGCAGGCGCATGCCATCGACATGGATGCCCTCTTCGTCCAGCACGTCCAGCGCCTCGCGCATGGCCGGCGTGGTGGAGCCAAAATAAATCGCGCCCAAGCGGGTGGGTTCGGCGGCCTTGTGCACAATCGGCTGCGGCACCAGGTCGGCGGCGGTTTTGAACTTTTTCAGCAAGCGCTCCATGTTGTAGATGTAGTCTGGCCCGCGTTCCGAGTAGCGCGCATAGGCATCCTTGGACGTGCCTCGGGTGAAGTACGCGCCTTTGGTGGGGTGCGTGCCGGGGTAGGTGCGCCACGGAATGCCGTCGCCATCGACGTCGTTGTAGCGGCCAAAGTCCTTGCCGGCGGCGAGGTCGGCGGCGGTCATGACCTTGCCGCGGTCATAGTCCCGTGCGTCGTCCCAGACAAACGGCTTGCACAGGCGCTGGTTCATGCCGATGTCGAGGTCGCTCATGACAAAAATGGGCGTTTGCAGCCGGTCCGCCAGGTCAAGCGCGGCCGCCGCATGGGTAAAGCACTCGTGCGGGTCTTGCGGAAACAGCATCACATGCTTGGTGTCGCCGTGCGACGCATAGGCGCAAGACAGCAGGTCTGACTGCTGGGTGCGGGTGGGCATGCCGGTGCTGGGGCCGCCGCGCTGGATGTTGATCAGCGTAACCGGGATCTCGGCAAAGTAAGCCAAGCCGATGAACTCGGTCATCAGCGAAATGCCGGCGCCCGAGGTGGCTGTGAAAGCCCGTGCGCCATTCCAGCCGGCGCCGATGGCCATGCCGATCGAGGCCAGTTCGTCTTCAGCCTGCACGATGGCGAAGTTGTGCTGCCCGGTGCTGGCATCGACGCGGAATTTTTCGCAGTATTTCTGGAAATTTTCCGGCACCGAGGACGACGGCGTGATCGGGTACCAGGCGGCCACCGTGGCACCGCCATAGACACAACCCAGCGCCGCGGCACTGTTGCCGTCGGTGAAAATCTGGTCGCCGATCATGTCCGATTTGCGCACCTGCAGGCCGAGCGGAAACTCTAGGTGCTGCGTGACGTAGTCGCGACCCAGGTTGATGGCCTGCAAATTGGAGGCCAGCAAGCGCTCCTTGCCCTTGAACTGCTCGGCAAAGAGCTTCTCGAACACCGTGGCATCCATGTCGAGCAGCACCGACAAGGCGCCCACGTAAATGATGTTCTTGAACAACTGGCGCTGGCGCGGGTCGGTGTAGGCGGCGTTGGTGATTTCGGTCAGGGGCACGCCAATGACGTGAATGTCCTTGCGGAATTTGGACTCTGGAATGGGCCGGGTGCTGTCGTAAAACAGGTAGCCACCGGGCTCGATCTCGGCCAGATCCTCGTCCCAGGTCTGCGGGTTCATGGCGACCATCATGTCCACGCCGCCTCTGCGGCCGTGGTAGCCCTTTTCGCACACCCGGGCCTCGTACCATGTCGGCATGCCCTGGATGTTGCTGGGGAAAATATTGCGCGGGCTCACCGGCACGCCCATGCGCATCACGGCCTTGGCAAACAGCTCGTTGGCGCTGGCCGAACCCGAGCCGTTGATGTTGGCAAACTTGATGACGAAATCGTTGATGGCTTCAAGGCGTTTCATGCGGCCTCCGTGACATTGGGGTGGGCAGCGGCTGACTTGGTGTCGCGTGCGCGCGGCCCCGCTTGCGTGGTGTTGAGTAAGAATTTCTGCATGTCCCAGGCGCCCGTGGGGCAGCGCTCGGCGCAAAAACCGCAGTGCAGGCAGACGTCCTCGTCCTTGACCATGACGCGGCCGGTCGGGAGCCCGCCCGACACATACAGGTCTTGCTCGGCATGGGTGGCCGGCGCCTTGAGCCGGGTGCGCAGGTCGGCCTCTTCGCCGTTGGTGGTGAAGGTGATGCAGTCCATCGGGCAGATGTCCTCGCAGGCATCGCATTCAATGCACAGGTTGCCCTTGAACACGGTCTGCACATCGCAGTTCAGGCAGCGGCTGGCTTCCTTGAAAGCGGTGGCGGCATCGAAGCCCAGCTCGACCTCGACCTTGATGCTGGCCAGGGCCTTTTCAGCCGTGGTCCATGGCACTTTGAAGCGCACGTCGTTCGACACCGCATTCTTGTAGCTCCACTCGTGAATGCCCATTTTTTGCGACATCAGATTGACCATGGGGGCGGGTCGCTGGGTCACGTCTTCACCGTGCAGCAGCCGGTCGATCGACACTGCCGCCTCGTGCCCGTGGGCCACGGCGGTGATGATGTTCTTGGGGCCGTAGGCCGAGTCGCCGCCAAAAAACACGTTGGGCAGGGTGGACTGGAAAGTGTCCTCGGTCAGCACCGGAAGTCCCCATTTGTCGAACTCGATGCCGCAGTCGCGCTCGATCCAGGTGAAGGCGTTTTCCTGGCCCACCGCCACCAGCACTTCATCGCAGGACACGAACACGTCGGGCTCCCCCGTCGGGATCAGGCTGCGCCGGCCCTTGGCGTCGTACTCGGCACGCACAATCTCGAACATCATGCCGGTCAGCTTGCCGTTGTCGTGCTCGAACGATTTGGGCACGTGGTAGTTGAGGATCGGAATGCCCTCGTGCTGGGCGTCTTCTTTTTCCCAGGGCGAAGCCTTCATCTCTTCGAAGCCGCTGCGCACGATCACTTTCACGTCCTTGCCGCCCATGCGCCGTGCCGAGCGGCAGCAGTCCATGGCCGTGTTGCCGCCGCCCAGCACGATGACGCGCTCGGCGGTGGTGGTGATGTGGCCGAACGACACCGACATCAGCCAATCGATGCCAATGTGGATGTGCGCCG
Source organism: Rhodoferax sp. (assembly GCA_011391545.1). GTDB lineage: Bacteria > Pseudomonadota > Gammaproteobacteria > Burkholderiales > Burkholderiaceae_C > Rhodoferax. The sequence goes on along the minus strand of JAABQI010000067.1, from coordinate 4,755 downwards.
CCGCCTCCTTGCGGCCGGGTGCCTCCAGATCACGCCCGCGCGGTGCGCCGCTGCCGATAAAGATCGCGTCGTAGCCTTCACCCAGCAGCGTCTTGAGCGAATCGATGCGTTGCCCGGGCCTGAAGTCAACGCCCAGGTCCAGGATGTAGCCGGTTTCCTCGTCCAGCACCGACTCGGGCAGGCGGAACTTCGGGATCTGGGTGCGCACAAAGCCGCCGGCCTTGCTCTCGCCCTCGAACACCGTCACGGCGTAGCCTTGCGGCACCAGGTCGCGCGCCACCGTGAGCGACGCCGGCCCGGCGCCCACGCAGGCCACGCGCTTGCCGTTGGGCGGCAAGACCGTGGGCATGCGCGCCTTCACGTCATCCTTGAAGTCGGCCGCCACCCGTTTCAGGCGGCAAATGGCCACCGGTTCGGGCTTGGCGCCGTTGTTTTCCTCGACGCGACCGCGCCGGCAGGCGGGCTCGCATGGGCGGTCGCAGGTGCGGCCCAAAATGCCCGGAAACACATTGCTCACCCAGTTGATCATGTAGGCGTCGGTGTAGCGACCCTGACCAATCAGGCGGATGTATTCCGGTACCGGGGTGTGGGCCGGGCAGGCCCATTGGCAATCGACGACCTTATGAAAATAGGCCGGGTTGGTGATATTTGTAGCTTGCAAAGTTGTCTCCTTGCCCTGCAAACGCTTGCAAAATGATGCTGCAGGTGAGGTTGGCATCCTACGCCCAACGGCCGCGCCGATGACGCCTTTGAAACGTTGAATTGCCATTTTGCTGATCTAGATCAAAAAACTTTCTTCACCATAAATTGGCGTGGAACTTGATTTAGCTCAAAGAAACGGGCGCAGTGCCCGCCAAAATGAGTCCAACCATCTCAGGAGCCCCCATGAAAGCCATTCAGCAAGTTGACCGATTCAAAGCCCTCGACACCTGCCACCAGCTGATGCACCAAAAGTTGGCCGAACTGGCCGATTTGCTGGAACGGCTCGATACCGACAGCGAAAGCCCGCATTGCCGCCAACAAGCCAAAACCATCGAGGCCTTCTTTTCTGAAGTGGCGCGCCCGCACCATGCCGAAGAGGAAAAAATGGTGTTCCCCGACCTTCTGCTCAGCAGCAACGCCGAACTGGTGCAGGCCGTGCAAACCCTGCAGCAAGACCACCGCTGGATCGAGCAGAACTGGCTTGAGCTTGCCCCCATGCTGCGCGCCATTGCCCAGGGCGAAGACTGGGTGGACATGGCCGAACTCAAACACACCATCGAAGTGTTTGTGAGCCTGTGCCACGACCACATCGCGCTCGAGGAGTCGTTGATCTACCCCGAGGCCAAGGCGCGCCTGGCCGATGAGTTGGCCAGCCGGGCCAAGCGGCTGGGGCAGCCAGCCGTGTGATCATTGCGCCGCGGACGAACGCAATGTCTGCTCAAGGCGCCATGTCGTAGGGGCAGGAAACACCCCTGGCGTGGTGGTCCCTTTGTGGGATGGCGATGCGTTGTTGCCCAGGGCCGCTGATTTGAATGGACACCCCTGTTTTGGGCGCGATCCCTGCTGCGCTGCTCAGGCTGAATATGATCAAAAATTGCTCCTCCTCTGCGGCACCCAGCTCACGAGGATGGCGAACCTGACTGTTGCGGCCATGCCATCGGATAAAAACTTTCACCCAATACAGGTAGGCCTCTTCGGTACGTAAGCTATAGTGCTTTTATCGCAAAACCTCCCGAAGCTGATCCAGCAAGCGGGGCGACTGAGGAATATAGGAGACGGGTTTGGGGGACATCATCAACACTGTAATTGCGTACAGTATATGCATACCAAGTCGAGCATGCAAGCGGCGTTGCGCAACTTTTCACAGTTTTGATCAAACCCGCCTTCCTAGCTTATTTCGTCGTCTAGCTTCGGAATGCCAGGATAGGCGCTCGGCTACATTACGTTGGGCGGCATGACACAAGGACTATTCTATGCCCCATATAACGGCTATTCGCGACATCTCGCGAACCTGGCCACTACAGGAGAGTGAGGGACGATGAGTTTCCAGCAGATACTTGATTCACTGCCGATCGGTGGTGTCTTCGTAGCGTTCGCCATCTTCGCGCTGACCGTTATCGAGGTTGGTTACCGCTACGGGTATTGGTGGCAGGAGCGCACGCAAGACGAGAAAGAGGGCCCCACGGGCATGATCGTGGGCTCGCTCCTGGCCCTTATGGCGTTCCTGCTCGCGGTCACGATGGGGATGGCATCCGATCGCTTCGACACGCGCCGCGGGCTCGTGCTGACCGAGGCGAATTCCATAGGTACCACTTACCTCAGGGCCGGCTACCTGCCAGAGCCGGCCTCGAGCGCGATCCGGGATCTGCTCCGCGAGTACGTTCCCCTGCGCATCGCGACCGACGATCTGGCAGACGTCCGTGTGAGAATAGCTCGATCGGTCGAGCTCCAAGAGAAGCTCTGGTCAGTCGCCGAGGAGTTGGCCCGCGCCACACCCGAATCTGACGTCCTGGCCCTGTTCATTGACTCACTGAACGAGACGATCGACCTAAACGAGAAGCGGGTAACGGCGGGCATCTACGCACGCGTACCCGAAACGATCATCCTCCTCCTCTTCTGCGGCTCGATGCTGACGCTGGGGATGGTGGGCTACAACGCAGGCTTGATCCAGCGGCGCAGCCCCCTCACTACCATCGTGCTGATCGCCCTCCTTGGTGCGGTTATCACCCTCGTGGTCGATCTCGATCGACCGCGCGACGGATTCCTCCAGGTGAGCCAGCAGCCGCTCATCGATCTGCAGGAGCAGGTCGGAGCACTTCCGCCAGCGAATCCACCTAAGTAGCTGGCGTGCCACTCAACAAAGCGCTCCAGCCGACGGCCAACCCGCTTCGCGGGCTGCCCGCGGCTGAGCTGAAACGTTATGTGGTGCCTCCTCAATTTAGCAGCGAGCTTATTGGTAAAATAATTCAGTTTTGCAACATTAATAGAAATAACTAATAAGGTGATAATTATGAGAATTAAAGATTGGGTTTTTGGTGCGCTAGTGACGTGTGTTTTAACCTCAGCTACAAGCGTGTGGGCCAGCGAAAAGGTTACAGTCGATAATTTCGTGCGCGCTGAAACTGATATGACGTTCAAGCGCTACGAAAGTGCTGGTGGATTCGGCAAGATGTTCCACTTGCGCCAACCAACACCATTAGATAAACAAGATGTTATTCGTATGAATCAAGATACCCTTTATTCTATTGGGATTTTTGATTTAACAACTCCAGTCACTATTACCAAGCCAAAAACTGACCGTTGGCAGTCGCTTATGCTAATTAACCAGGACCATTCTATCCCTCCTGCCATCTATAAAGCCGGCTCGTATACTTTGACCCAAAAAGAAATTGGTACACGTTATGTCGCGGTGGTATTTCGCACGCTTGTTAATGCTAACGACGCCAACGACATCAAGCTGGCAAATGCGATTCAGGATCAGATAACAGTGAAACAGGCAAAAACGGGTTCACTTGAAATTCCAGATTGGGATGAAGAATCACTTTCTAAAGTTCGAGATGCCCTCAATGTACTCGCGGCAACTTTAAGTGATACATCAGGAATGCTGGGAGAAAAATCAAAACTGAACCCAATTCATCATTTAATTGGAACCGCAATGGGCTGGGGTGGTAATCCTAAAAAAGATGCCATATATGTCAATGTGTTTCCTGAAAAAAATGATGGCAAAACCAACTATGCGTTGACCGTTAAGGATGTACCCGTCGACGGGTTTTTCTCCATCACGGTTTACAATGCCAAAGGATTCATGGAAAAAAACGAGCTGGGAATTAACTCGTTTAATAACTTAACTGCAAAACCAAATAAAGATGGTGGAGTCACTGTTCACTTCGGCGGTTGTGCGGATGGTCGTATTAACTGTATTCCAATTACAGATGGCTGGAACTACATTGTGCGTATGTATCAACCCAAAGAAGCTGTTCTAGATGGCAGCTGGAAATTCCCTGATCCAAAACCTGTGAAATAAAGCGAAAATTTAAGGTCATCAAAGCTCCACATAACAAAGCGCTGCACCGGACGAGCCGGTGAGCGCGACGTTAGCTACCCAACTTTTCATCCGGTTCAATACCAAAGGAGACACAAAATGATAAAACGCACAATCAGCGCAGCGGAGGCGCGTGCCATCGCCAAGGAAGCCTACATCTACGGTTATCCCATGGTGGACGGCTACCGCATCCAATACGGCTACTTCGTTGACAAGACCGACCCCGAATACAAGGGACATTGGAATGAGATACACAACATCCCGCGCGTCTACACCCCAGAGGACAAGGCCGTCCAGACGCCCAATTCCGACACGCCGTACTCCTTTATCGGCGCGGATCTCCGGACCGAGCCGCTCGTGCTGACGGTCCCGGAAATTCCAGAAGGTCGCTATTATTCGATTCAGTTCATCGACGCCTATACATTCAACTTTGCTTATGCCGGCAGCCGAACCACCGGTAACGAAGCGGGTAGCATCATGCTGGCTGGCCCGAATTGGAAGGGCGAGAAACCGCAGGGAATCAAGGAGGTCATCCAGTCCGAGACCGAGATAAACACCCTTATCTACCGCACCCAGCTTTTCGATCCGGCCGACCTCGACAACGTGAAGAAAATCCAGTCGGAGTACAAGGTGGAGCCGCTCTCGTCCTTTCTCGGCACCGCAGCGCCCACCCCCGCCCCGTCCATCGACTACATCAAGCCGATCAGCCAGGAAGAGCAGAAAAGCTCTCT
>JAABQI010000055.1 GCA_011391545.1 Rhodoferax sp. | reverse complement strand
CGCGAATGGGCCAGCCACGGCCGGGCACCACTGCGTTGGTCAAATTCAATGGCGTCCTCAAACTGCTGTTGTGCCACATCCCAGCGCTGCAGTGTCGTCGCCAGCATGCCAAGCAACCTTGCGGCAGCGCCAAACGATGCGGTGTGCGCACCAAAGACAAGGTTGCGCCCGGCATAGGGCAGCAAAAGCTCGAATAGCGTGGCTGCGCGCGCCGTGTCGCCAAGCCAGACGCAAACCTCGGTCAGGTAAGCCAGGCTGGCGGCCCGAATCGCGTCATGGGCCATGGCGGCAAAGCCACTGGCCGCGAGGCTTTCGAAGACGGCGCTGGCTTTGTCGCGGGCACCGAGTTCACAGTGCAACACGGCCAGGCCAGGCTGCCAAGCCCCGCCTGGCGCTGCGTTGGCGACAAACTGCGTGAGCACGGGTGCCAGCTCACCCAACCGGCCCTGATGGCGGCGCAGCGTGAACATCTGGACCCCAAAAATGCCAGCCGCATTGGCGCGGTCAAAGCGCTGACCGCAGCGCAGCGCCTGCAGAGCCAGCGCTTCGGCCTCGGCAAATCGTCCCTCGTGCGTGAGAATCATCGCCAGCGCAGTCAGCGCCACAGCCTGGTTGAAGGGTTCGCGCATGGACTCGCCGGTGACAAGATGCAAGCGGGCGGTGGCGGTGGCTGCCACGGTGTCACCCGACTCCATCAGGTCGCCCGTATGCCAGCCCGAGAGGTAAGGAACCAGCCATTGCGGCTGGCCGACGCGCTGCACGAGTTCGGTCGCCTCGCGTGCGGCTTCGATGCGCAGCGCCAGTTGGTCGGGAAACCAGCGCCCGGGCAGAATGGCGCACAACGCCCGGAACAGCATCAGCGGGTCGCCCAACTTGCGCGCGCTGGCAACCGCCTGCTGGAACACTGTTTTGGCAGCATCCGGTTGATTGGAGAACAACATGGCCTGGCATAAAGCCGTCAGCAGCGCCGTGCGGCCACGCACGTCGGACGGCGCTGCCCGCGCCAGCGCCTCGCGGATCAGCACCACGGCTTGCGAGCCCTCGCTGCCCAGGCGCCACTGCGCGTCACCATAACCGATCGCCGCGCGCGCCAGCAGCGCCGCATCGTCCAGACGGCGCGCGCACCCGGCCGCCTGCGTAAAGGTGGCAAGCGCCAATTCACTGGCACCGGCGCTGTTCTGGGCATTGCCCAGGCCCAGCAGCAGGCCGCAGCGCCGGGCGTCGGCGGCAGGTCCTGCCGGCAGCAAATCGCAGGCCTGCAGGTAATGCCGCGCCGCAACTTCATGGGCCTGCATTGCCGCCGCGCGCTCGGCGGCCCGACTGGCATATTCGATGGCCTTGCTGGCTTCACCGGCCGCGTGAAAGTGGTGCGCCAGCGCGGACAGCCAGGGCGTGAGGTCGCCTTGGTACTGGGCCTCAAACGCCTGCCCGATGCGCTGGTGCCAGCGCGCCCGCTGCGGGGCAGGCAGCTCGTCGTACAAGGTGTCGCGCACCAGCGCATGCGCAAACTGGTAGCTGCCGGGTTCGGCCAGGGCATCGATCAGGCTGGCTGCCCGGGCCTCGGCCAGGGCAGCCAGGCAGGCCTCTTCGGTCAGGTCTGCCAGCACCCGCGCCAGCAGCTCAAGCCGGAACTCGCGGCCGAACACCGCGGCATGCTGGAGCACACGCAGGCACGAGGCGCTCAGGCGGTTCAAGCGCACGCCAATGACTGCGCGTACCCCTTTGGGAACCACCCGCACGCTGTGACCTGCGGCCCGCCCTGCCGGGGCCCGAGGCTGATGGCGGTCGAGCACCAGTTCCGTCAGGAACAAGGGGTGGCCCTCGGTCTGCTCGTGCAGCGCCGCAGCCAGCCCGGCCGGCGCGGAGGCGTCAACCGTGGCGACAAAGCGGGCGGTCTCAGCCGGGCTGAAGCCGTCCAACAAAAAACGCTGCACCGCAGCATGCCGATGCAGCTCCGCCAGGGTGTCCGACAGCGGGTGCTGCCGCGTCACCTCCGCGTCGCGGTAAGTGCCAAGCAACAACAGTCGGTTGGCACCGGCTTCGGCGATGATGAACTCGAGCAGGCGCAAGGACGGCACGTCAGCCCGGTGCAAGTCGTCGATCACCAGCAAGATCGGCTGGCGTGCGGCAGCGCGGCGCCAGAAGCCCGCAATGGCATCAAAAAACCGGAAGCGCGCCTTGGCCGGATCAGTCTCAAGCAGCGCAGGACTGGCTGCGCCAAGATGGCCGAGCTGCTCAGGGTCCAACGCGGCCACATAGGCAGCGGCTGCGCCAAGGGTTGCGCCAAGCACGTCTGCATCCTGCTGCGAGACGTAGCGTCGAATCAGCTGCAGCCATGGCCAATAAGGCGGGGCACCCGGCTCTTCCGGGCAACGCCCCCAAAGTGCCAACACATTCAGAAGTCCGGCGTGTTCGACCAATTCTTGCGCGGTGCGGGTTTTGCCAATGCCGGGTTCCCCGGTGAGCAGCACCACCCCGGGATGCCCGGCGACCGCGCGCGCCAGTGCCGCCTGCAAGGCGTCGAGCTCGCGCTGCCTGCCAATGAAGCTGCGATCGTGTTGCATACCGCCGCAAGCCGGCTTGTTGGGTGGATCAGGTGAACGCTTGCGGGCGCATCTCGCTGACCTCGACGATCACGTCGGCAGGCAAGCCGGCACGACGCGCGGCTTCACGGATGGCCTCGGCGCTGGGGGCCTCATAAAGGCAATACGTCTTTTTCTTGTCGGCTGACAAGAAAGAATAAAGCCAGTGCACACCGACGTCGTCGTTGATTTCCTGCACCAGTCGCGCGTCATCGTTGGTGAGCGCCAACTGCTCGGCAAAATTGCGTTCAATAACAAACAAGGCCATGGAAATCTCCTCAAGTTTTTCACAGTTCGAAATGGGCGCATTCATGTGACACCCTAAACACCGATTTGCGCAACGCACCTCTGGCCCAAACCAGCATCACAGGCATTCGCCCGAGGATTTTGAGGATCACCTCCCTCAAAGTCAACCACCTGGGTGCGCCAGCGCACGGACGCCAGCGTGGCTATCTTTTAAAGTCACGGCATCGACCGGGATCAGCCCGGCGTTTCGCCCATCGGTGGTGGGGCTTTCACCATCAATATCCTTTGGAGATTTATATGCAAATTCGAACTACTCTCGTCGCCGCCATGATGGCTGCCGCCCTTCTCACCACCGCAGGTTGCGCTGTCAGCCGCGGTCAGCAATCGGTTGGCGCTTACGTCGATGATGCCGGCATCACCACCCTGGTGAAAGCCCGCATGGCCGAAAGCAAGCTGGTCAGTGCCTCCTCGATCAGCGTTGAAACACTGAACGGCACCGTGATGCTGTCAGGCTTTGCCGTCAGCGCCACTGAAAAAGCCGCCGCTGAAAACATCGCCCGCGGTGTCAACAACGTGAAGTTGGTCAAAAACGAAATCGCCATTCGTCCTTGAGCCTGGTCCAGGCACCTGACTGAACTTTTTCAACACAACAAAAAGGACTGACCATGAACTGGGATCAAATTGCCGGGAACTGGAAACAGGTGACTGGCCATGCCAAAGAGCAGTGGGGCAAGCTGACCGATGACGACTTTGATGTGGTCGCCGGTCGTCGTGACCAACTCTCCGGGAAAATTCAGGAGCGCTACGGCATTGCCAAAGACGATGCCGAGAAGCAAATCAGTGAATGGGAACGCAAAGCCACCGATGCGTGGTTTCCCAAGAAGTAGCTGTGAACCTGACCTGCGCCTGAGCTTGACCAACAAGCGTGTTGCCCCGGATCCGCCTATCGGATCGCGGGGCTTCATTTTGGCAGCTCACGCCGTTTGGGACTCTGCCGTGGTCAGCGTGAGGAGAATGTCGGCATACCAGGCACAGTTCAGCCCGAGTGATTCGTCAAATTGCGGGTCCCGGCCACCCATGTCCATTTGTGCCGAGTGCACTCCCAGCAATTTCCAGGGCAAGGCGGGGTCGCTGCCAGCGTCATGCAGCACGACCGGCGCGCCGCTGGAGCCACGGTGCGTGCGTGCATCGGTCAGGAAGTAGCCCTGGCCCTGAAAGCGCAGGCCAAACGAGGAGGCAATCAGCGCCTGCCGAACCACTGGAAGATGGTGCCTGACATCCTGAAACCCCATCGGAAAACCGACCAGCAACAACGGGGTACCCACCTCGATTTCGCGCAAGTTGTGCTGCAGATGTGCGGGGGTAAAACAGACAAACACGGACCCTGCCGGTATGGCCGAACGATCGAGCTCAATCGCGGCCACATCCACTGCCCCAGCTGAATCCAGGCCCTCGCGCCAAATCCCATTCCCGTTCGAATAAAGCGGGATGGTCAGGGTGGCGAACTGGGTAAGGTTTTGCGCGTCCGTGTGAAAGTCGATTTCGATACGGCTGGGCGCGTGGCCGCTGGGCCTGTCAAACAGGACATGTCGGCTGGTCACCAGGTAAAGACGACCCTCACGCTCGAAGAAAAACCCGGTCGCGTTGCTGAGGCGCCGGTTGCCGTCGAATGTCGTGATCAGCGTCGTGGTCAGAAGCAGGGGCTCGATCATCGGCGCATCACGACATCGATGGCGGCTGGCGTTGCCAGGCTATTTGCCGCTGTTGCCATGGTTACGACGGCCGTTGTCGTGCTTGGGCTTCTTGGGTTTCTTGACTTTGACGGGTTGCGCATCCAGGCTGCGCTCCCAGCGGCCGGGCTGGCGCACATAAGTCCCGCTCTGCTGCACCCAGCGATCAGGCGCCCAGTTGTAACCGTCACGCTGCACGATGGTGCGACCGCGCACCCATACGTGGCGGTCGTTGTTCCACGCCCAGTAGCCGGGTGCCCAGGCGTAGCCGGGTTGCAGCGCAGGCGCGACTTCATAGATCGGCGCAGGCGGCGCCACCACAATATTGAAGTTGATCTGGGCAAACGCGGTACTGCCCGCCACGAGGGCCAGCGACAGCACCAAAGAACGGGCAATAGTTTTATGATTCATCACGTTACTTCTCCAATGGTCAAATAACCATTTTTCTGCTTCACACCGGTATTGTCAGTGCGTTGGCGCACCGACCCGGCCGGTCTGGCCAAGTAGTCTCAACTTTCATCATCAACGACTCAACCCCGGGGGATTTTCCTTTGGCAACTCTTCCCACGACCCTGCTGCGAACCCTCAAATGGATGGCCAGCGCTGTGCTGGCCATTATCATCGCGGCGGCTCTGTTTGTTGCCCTGTTTGGCTGGAACTGGCTGCGCGCGCCGATCGAAAAACAAGTGCTTGCCAAAACCGGCCGGGCGCTGTCGATCCAGGGCGACCTTTCGGTGCAATTGGGCTGGCCGTGGCCGCGCGTGCAGGCCAGGGAGGTCACCTATGCCAATCCGGCCTGGGCAGCGCAAACCCACATGCTGAAGGCCGACGAGGTGGCCTTTTCCATTCACTTGCCGCAACTGTGGTCGCAGCACCTGGCGTTCTCCGACCTGCACTTGGTCAAACCCATTGTTTTTCTGGAACGCCACCGCGATGGCCGCAAGACCTGGCTGCTGGACCTCAACCAGCAAGACGACAACGCCCGCATCGACATCAACCGCCTGACCCTTGACCAGGGTGTGATTGGGTTTGAGGACGTGGCCAACAAGACCAGCCTGCGCGGCGAGCTCACCAGCCTGGCCAAGCCAGCCGATGGCGATACGGCAGCGGGGGTGTCTTTCAGCGCCAAAGGCAAATACAAAGGGCTGCCGCTCACCGGCAAGGGCGTGGGTGACTCGGTGCTGGCCCTGCGCGACGAACGCACGCCCTTCGGCCTGACCATCGATGCCACGGTGGGCCAAACCCACATTCAGGCCGAGGGACACATCACCAGCCTGCTCAAATTTTCAGCGATCGACATGCAACTGGCGCTCAGCGGCGACAACCTGAACCAGCTCTTCACGCTGACCGGCATCGCCCTGCCCGCCACCCGTGACTATGTCGCCCAGGGGCATCTGGTGAGAAAGGGCAAAACGCTGCGCTACGACGAGTTTTCCGGGCGCGTGGGCACCAGCGACCTGGCCGGCTGGTGGCAGGTCGAGACGGGTGGCAAACGGCCGTTGTTAACGGCTGATCTGGTGTCAACCAAACTCGCGCTGGAAGACCTCGGCCCGGTCATTGGCTCGCGCCCCGGCCATCTGGACGCCGCCATCAAGGCCGTCGAGACGACGGGAACCGCCGGGGCTGTCACCCCCCGATCCAAGCGGGTCATGCCGGATTTGCCCTTCAAGTTTGCCAATTGGGACACTGTGGATGCCGACGTCAAATTCAGCGCCAAGTCCATGCGCCAGGCCCAATACATGCCGCTGGAGGCGCTCAGCACCCATTTGCGCCTGAAGGACTCTGTGCTCACGCTGGACCCGCTGCAGTTTGGCGTGGCAGGCGGGCAACTGACGGCCGCGATCACACTGGACGGCCGACATAACCCGATTCAGGCCAAGGCCCAGTTGCAGCTCAAGCGCCTGGCGCTGGCCAAATTGCTGCCTGACGCTCAAAAAGGAAAAGCCAGCACCAGCCAGATTGGCGGCCAGATCAAGCTCGCCGGCAGCGGCAACTCGGTGGGCACGATGCTGGCCAAGGCCGATGGCTCGGTCGCGCTGCTGATGTCGAAGGGCGAGATCAGCCAGATGACGATGGAAAAAGCCGGCCTGCACCTTTGGGAAATTTTCCAGCTCACGCTGTCGGGCGACAAACAAATCAAACTGCGCTGCGCAGTCGCCAACTTCAACGTCAAATC
>JAABQI010000054.1 GCA_011391545.1 Rhodoferax sp. | reverse complement strand
ATCGTAAAAATAGTTTTCTTTGCATGACTTATCCTAGTTTGCGGTGCCAAGGCACCGCAGTTTTAAAAGATTCCAGTGAGAAGGTTTAAATCCTTCTCACAAAGCCAGGACGCGCCCTACTTGACGTTGAGCTGATCTCTCGTCTTGAGTTGAATCTGTTCCTGATCCTTCAACTGCTCCTGGGTTTTCAGCAGAAGCTGCTCTTGCGTCTTCAATTGCTCCATGGTTTTGACATGAAGCTGCTCCTGGGCCTGCAGCTGTTCGCGCGTTTGAGTGCGCATCTGATCCTGGGTTTTGAGCTGGTCACGGATCTGGGTCAGCATCTGGTCCTGGGTCTTCAACTGCTCACGTGTCTGGGTGAGAAGCTGATCCTGGGTTTTCAATTGCGTCCGGGTCCGGGTCATCAACTGATCCTGGGCCTTGACTTGTGCCTGGACCTGTGCCTGCGTCTGAGTCTGTGTCTGCGTCTGCGCCATGTCTTTGCTTTGCGTCATGGTGGCTGCACCGCTGGCGCTGCCGGAACCGCCGGCACCGGCTCCTCCAGCACCCGATCCCCCTCCAGCGCCCGCGGCCAAAGCCATGGTGCCTGAGGTGAGGCCGGCTGCCAGTGCCAGGGCCAGTGCGCCGAGGTTTGTCTTGATGTTCTTCATGATGTGCTCCTTTCGTGAGCTGGTTAAAAAAACGACGATCAAAAAATCAGTTAACGACCGCGGCCACCCATGCGTGCACCTGGGCCGCCAGCCGCGCCAGCGCCGCTGTTCATGGCGCCAGGGCCTGCAAACGGCACGGGGCCTGCTTCAGGTCCGAAGTTGGGCCCCAGGCGCCGCATGGGGGCCTGGTCAGACTGTCTGTTGATCTGCAAGCGGGCACGGGTCTGGACTTGCTCCAGCCTTTGCAGTTGCAGGGCATCGCGCTCCTGAAGGCGAATCTGTAACTGTGCTTGCGTGATGTCCTGTGCTTTTGCCGGGAAGGTCGCTATCGCCCCCGACAGTGAAATGGCTGCAGCCAATGCCACAGTCAGAACGCTTGAATTTGCTTTTGCCTTTTTCATGATGATCTCCTTTGCCGTGCTTTTTGAAAAATCTGATGCCAACAGCTGGTTAACGACCGCGACCACCTGAGCCGCCTGAACCACCACCTGCGCCTGAGCCGCCACCTGCGCCGCTGCCGCCGCCTGCGCTGGTGCCCCCGCTGCCGGTACTGCCCTTGCCAGCCGTCGGGTTGGCCGGCAACAGCGTCGTATCGGCACCGTTGCTATTTCTGCCGTCCAGACCGCGCGCCTCGTAGCCGCTGCCGTAGGGCTTGCTGTTGAGGCGTTCCAGCGCCTGCCTGTGGCGCCACGCCTGCAAAGCGTTGGCATCGTGCGGCACAGACAGGTCCAGCGGACGCTCGGCAACCGGTGGCTGCGGTTCGGCAGCTTGCACAGCTCCGGCGCACAGCAGCAGGGCACCGAATGCCGTGAACCAAAACCTGCCCTGTGGCAAGCCGCTGGATTTCTTGAAGGTGATGCTTGGTGTTTTCATGGGCTGTATCTTGCGTGCTGTGCGTTGCCTGCGAATGTCCAGTGCGTAAGCTTGCGTTTCATCACGTTTCATCGTGTTACATGGTTTCGGTTGGCTCCGGTCATCGCTAGACTACAAAACATGAACCATGCTGCATCTGCCCGGATTCTGGTGGTCGATGACGACCCCGCGTTGCGCACGCTGCTGACCGACTATCTGGCCACCAGCGGCTTTGCGGTGGACACTGCCGGTGATGGTGTCGAGATGCACGAGCGGCTTGCCGTGGCTGTTCCCGATGCCATCGTGCTCGACCTGATGATGCCCGGCGAGGACGGCTTGAGCCTGGCGCGTGGCCTGCGCAAAACCTCTGACATTCCGATCCTCATGCTGTCGGCGCGCGGCGAGGAAATCGACCGCGTGGTCGGGCTCGAAGTGGGTGCCGATGACTACCTGGCCAAACCGTTCAGCCCGCGCGAATTGCTGGCGCGCCTGCGCGCCCTGCTGCGGCGCACGCGTGCCGGCGAGCCGGTTGACGCAAGTGAGCCAGCGGCCGACCCTGATGCGCCCGCGCACCTGCACAGTTTTGGCCCGTTCACGCTGGACACCAACGCCTGGCGGCTGCTGCGCGAGGGGGTTGAAGTACCGGTCTCCAGCGGCGAGTTTGCATTGCTGCGTATCTTTGTCGAACACCCCAACCGCGTGCTTTCGCGCGACAGCATCGTGGATTGGCTCAAGGGCTACGAGCGCGGCGCCTTTGACCGCAGCATCGATGTGCGGGTCACGCGCCTGCGCCGCAAGATCGAGCTCGACCCGGCGCACCCCGCCTATATCCGCACGGTGCGTGGCGAGGGTTATTTGTTCAACCCGCAGGGCGAGTCCACGTGAAGCAGGCGCTGGCCGGACGGCGTGGCCTGACCCGCCATTACACGCTCTGGCTGGCCGCGCTGTTCATTGCGGTTGAAACCGTGACCGTGGTGTCGGCGCTGGTGTTTGTCTTTTTGCCGCTTTCCCAGCGTGCCGCCGACGATCTGGCCGGTCTGATGGTGCTGTCGGCGCAGACCTGGGCCGAGTTGCCGCCCGAGACGCGCCCGGTGTTCGAGGACGAGCTCCTGAACAGCTACCAGATGGCCCTGCGCCCCAACATGGCGAGCGCGCCAGACACCGGCTTGCGCCATGGCCCGTACCTGTATTTTCTGGAGCGCGCCTTTGAGCGGCGGCTTGGCCATGAGGTCTTTTTTCAGCCGGAGCAGGCCGTGGACGGCAGCGAGTGGCTTTGGCTGGCCGTGCCGGCCGGCGGCCGTTCGATGGGCGTCGGTTTTGCCGTCAGCCGCATGCAGGCCAACCCGTTTGGCGCGCTCACGGTGGCCTTGGCTGTGGGCACGCTGCTGGTGCCACTGATTGCGTGGTGGCTGGCGAGCCGCATTGCCCAGCCGATTGCCCGCCTGGAGTTGGCGGCAGCGCATCTGGCGCGCGGCGCCAGCCCGGCCTTGTTGCCGGAAACCGGGCCGCGCGAGCTGGCTGAACTGGCGCACCATTTCAACCACATGGCGCTTCAGGTGCGCGAACTCAGTGATGCCCGCACCACCTTGTTTGCCGGTATTTCACACGACCTGCGCACGCCCTTGACGCGCATGCGCCTTGCGCTGGAACTGCTGTCGATCAAACCCGACCCCACGCTGTTGCAGCGGCTTGAGCACGATATCGACGAGATGAACCAGTTGATCGGGCAACTGCTTGACATTGCCCGCGGCCTCAAGCGCGAGGCCGCGCAAGACCTTGATCTGTGCGCCTGGCTTAAGGGCCGCGCCGGGGTGCAACGGTCAGCGGCCGACGCCGCCCGCGCCACGCTCACGGTGCAATGCGCGGATGTGCTGCGTGTGTACGCACCACCGGGCATGCTCACACGCGTTATCGACAATTTGGTGGGCAACGCGCTGCGTTATGCGCCCGGCCCGATCGAACTGGTGGGGCAGGCTTTGCCGCCCCTGCCGTCTGGCGAGCCCGCCGGCGTGCGCGTTGGCGTGCTCGACCGTGGCCCGGGCATCCCGCCTGACCAACTGGACATCGTATTCAGGCCCTTTCAGCGCCTGGAGGGTTCGCGCAGCCCAAGCACTGGCGGCTTTGGCCTGGGGCTGGCGATCGTGCAGCAACTCGCCCACGCCAACGGCTGGGTCGTCAGGCTTGAAGCGCGCCAAGGTGGCGGGCTTGCCGCCTGGGTTGAGTTGCCGTCGGCAGCAAGCCGCCTTGCTATTTGACGTTCAGCTGGTCTTTGGTCTTGAGCTGGATCTGCTCCTGATCCTTCAACTGATCCCGTGTCTTCAGCAGAAGCTGCTCTTGCGTCTTCAATTGATCAAGGGTTTTCAGATGAAGCTGCTCCTGATCCTTTAACTGATCGCGCGTCTGGGTGCGCATCTGGTCCTGGGTCTTGAGCTGGTCGCGGATCTGTGTCAGCAGCTGGTCCTGGGTCTTGAGCTGGTCACGGGTCTGGGTGAGCAGCTGGTCCTGGGTTTTCAGCTGGGTACGGGTGCGCGTGAGCAGCTGGTCCTGGGTTTTGAGCTGAGCCTTCACCTGTGCCTGCGTCTGCACCATCTCCGTGTTCTGATTCATGGCGCCGCTGCCGGCCCCGCCAGCGCCACCTGAACCACCCGATCCACCGCCCTGGCCTGCGGCCATGGTGACGGTGCCGAATGTGAGGCCGATAGCTACGGCCACCGCTGGAATAAGCGTCCTTTTCATACTGTCCTCCATTTTCAAAATTGGATAAATGAAACCAAGAAACATCCGTCAAAACCTGCCCAGCATTCCTGAAAACAAGAGTGACGGGCAAAGTTTAGGGTTCCATAAGTCGTTACTAATTGACAATACGCATGCTTCATGGCAGTGGCCAAACAGCAGCGAAAGTCGCAGTGGCATTGGCCTGGCGCGCTGGCTATACTGGCTTCGAGACAGGCTGGCCAGCGTCACAACTTCAGGCCGGTTGAGGCAATAGAATTATTCTGGAGATCCTCATGGACCATGCCGATCTGGCGAAACGATTGGGTGCCACCACGCTGTTTTCGCGGCTGCCAAGAGAACAGCTGCAGGCGCTGCTCGAACGCAGTCCCATGCGGCGGGCGTCTGCCGGGACCTGGTTGTCGGATGCCGTCGAGGGGCTCAAAAACCATCTGGTGCTGCTGTCGGGCGAACTGGAAGCCAGCCGCACCTGGACCGATGCGGATGGCAGCCAGAACACATTCTCCTGGCGGGTCGATGTCAAGGCCGGCGGCCCCGGGTTTTCGCTGCTCAGCGCGGCCAGCAGCCATATCGGCGTTCAGGCGCTGGCCGACTCGGACTACCTGGCGATCGATGGCGATGAACTGGATGAATTGCTGGGCTGGAGCCATCTTGCCGGCAACATGGCCCTGGCACGGCACCTGAAGGTGTTTCACAAGGTGCCCCTGGAGAACGTGCAGCAAGCGTTTGAGCGCATGGTGGAGCGGGCGGTTGGCGCTGGTGAAACCATCGTCACCCAGGGTGAGCCGGGCGACAGTTATTTCATCATCCTCACCGGCGAGGCCGAGGTGTGGATCACCGACGCCATGAGCGATGAGACCGCGATGGTGGCCGTGCTGAGCGACGCGGACGCTTTTGGCGAGGAGGCGCTGCTGCTGGGCGGCAACCGCACTGCGACGGTCAGGATGAATACGCCCGGGCGCCTGCTGGTGCTGGACAAGGCCGATTTCGACCAGCTGCTCAAGCCCAACATGGTGGAGGAGGTGAGCGCCGAGCAGGCCAACGCGCTGCTCAGGCAGGGCGGCGTGAAGCTGCTCGACTGCCGCTATGACATGGAGTTTGAGGAGAGCCGCATTCCTGGCGCGCAATGGGTGCCCCTGAGCAAATTGCGCCGCGAGGGCGTGTTTGAGATTGATCCGGAACCCACCTACATCGTGTACTGTCGCAGTGGCCGGCGCAGCAGCGCGGCGGCTTTTCTGCTGCGCGAGCGCGGCATACGCGCCCTGTCCCTCACCGGGGGCATCAAGGACTGGCCCTACGAGGTGGACAGCACCGAGCTTTGAGCGGGTGCCTGAGTTCAGCTACATCGAATGATGTGGATGTAGTCCTTGCCGATGTTCTGCTGCTCCAGCATCTCGTGCCCCGCCTTTTTGACGAAGGCGAGAATGTCGGGCATCGAACCGGCATCCGAGGCGACCACGCGCAGCACCTGGCCGCTTTGCATTTCAGCCAGCGTTTTTTTGGTTTTCATCAGGGGCAGCGGGCAGTTCAGGCCGCGGGCGTCCAACTCTCTGTCAATTTGCATTTGCATTTGATTTCCTTCGGGTTGCAGGTCAGGATCATTCGCGCATGAGCAGCCACATCTGAAAGCGCAGGCCCCCGATGGCGCCGAGCATGATGCCCGTGACGGCGATCATGCTGGTCACGCTCAGGGTGGACAGGCCTGACAAACCCTGCCCCACGGTACAGCCGCCGGCGGTAACCCCGCCAATGCCCATGAGCAATCCGCCGGCAATGTGCAGCGCCGTGTCCTGGGTGCCGCGAAAACCTTCCCAATGAAAGGAGCGGTTGTACAGGGCATAAGCCATGGCGCCCAGCACCACGCCAATCACCGACACCACGCCCAGGGTCAGGGTGGTGGAGGCGTCGAAAAAGATCACCCATTCGAGCGTGCGCGCCATGGGCGAGGTGAAGCTGAGGGCTTGCATGCTGCCGCCGGCGGTGCCCAGGTACACCGGCTCCAGCGTTTCAGGATGCTCGGGCACAAAGCCCATGTGCCCGATGATCCACCACATGACGGCGATCGCCGCACCAATGCCGAGCCCGGCCAGCAGGCTGTTTGACGATGATCTGAATTCGGCATCCCGAAGGGCCCAGAGCACCAGGCCGCCCCCCACCAGCAGCGCCAGCGCCAGGCCCGCGGCGCCAGGGCTGACTCCCAGCATGGCCGACAACCAGGCCGGCACCGCGTTGCCTTCCTTGATGTCAAAAGAAAACTGGTCGACGGTCCTGTTGCGCAGCAAAGCGGTCATGCCGCGCATGGTGGCGAAGGCGGCAAAGCCCATCACAAAGAACACCACCAGCGACTTCAGGTTGCCCTCGCCGATGCGCACCAGCGTCTTGCTGCCGCAGCCCGAAGCCAGCACCATGCCAACCCCGAACAGGGCACCGCCCACAAGCGCCGACAGCCAGAGCACACGCGCCGAGGCGTAGATGGTTTGTGAGGGATTGATCAAGCCCAGCCAGGCCATGGCATAAAAGCCGATCATGGC
>JAABQI010000053.1 GCA_011391545.1 Rhodoferax sp. | reverse complement strand
GTACTGGAGCGCGCGCTGCAGCACCTGGGTGTTGCCCAGCATCACCTCGGCCTGGCTGAAGGCCACACAGCCGGCGTCCGACAACATCACCATCTCGGTGAGTGTTTCGCCTTTCAAGCCACGCGTGAGCGCGCCCAGCGGGTAAACGCGTGCCTGCTCCAGCTTTTCAGCCCGAAAGCGCAGCATTTCGACCAGCCCCGGTTCGTCCAGCACCGGGTCGGTGTCGGGCTGGCAGACCAGGCTGGTGACACCACCGGCCATTGCCGCCGCCATTTCAGATTCGAGCATGCGGGCGTGCTCGTTACCGGGCTCGCGCAGGCGCACGGCCAGGTCCACCAGACCCGGCAAGACCAGGGAGCCAGCGGCATGGATCGTGATTTCCGGTTGAAAATCCGAGGGGATATTTTGAATTGCGAGGACCGCCCCGTTGGCCAGCGCGATATCGGCTTGCGCATCGAGACCACTGGCGGGGTCGATGACCCGGCCACCCTGAATCAGCACACGTGTTTGCTTGTTCATCTGTTGTTCTCTTGAAGGGTTCAGGCCTCGTTGCCGGCCACGATGCTCATCACCGCCATGCGCACCGCAATGCCAAAGGTCACCTGCGGCAGGATCACGCTTTGACGGCCATCAACCACCGCCGAGTCAATTTCCACACCGCGGTTGATCGGTCCCGGGTGCATCACGATGGCATCCGGCTTGGCCAGTTGCAGCTTGGTCGGGGTCAGACCGAAGCTCTTGAAAAATTCCTGGCTCGACGGCAGCAGCGCGCCGCTCATGCGCTCGTTTTGCAGGCGCAGCATGATCACCACGTCGGCGTCCTTGATGCCTTCTTCGAGCGTGTGACACACGCGCACACCCATCTGCGCCATGTCGGAGGGCACCAGGGTTTTGGGGCCAACCACACGCACCTCGGCACAGCCCAGCGTGGTGAGCGCGTGGATGTCGGAGCGCGCCACACGCGAGTGCAGAACGTCACCCACAATGGCCACCGTCAGGTTGGCAAAGTCGCCCTTGTAGTGGCGAATGGTGTACATGTCGAGCAGACCCTGGGTGGGGTGGGCGTGGCGGCCGTCACCGGCGTTGACCACATGCACATGCGGCGCCACATGCTGGGCGATCAGGTAGGGCGCGCCCGATTCGCTGTGGCGCACCACAAAAATGTCGGCGGCCATGGCGCTCAGGTTGGCAATGGTGTCGAGCAGCGACTCGCCTTTGGCGGCGGACGACTTGGCGATGTCGAGGTTGATCACGTCGGCACTCAGGCGCTTGGCGGCAATCTCGAAGGTGGTGCGGGTACGCGTGGAGTTCTCGAAAAAAAGGTTGAAGACGCTTTTGCCCCGCAGCAAGGGCACTTTCTTGACCTCGCGGTTACCCACCGAGACAAAGTTGGCGGCGGTATCGAGCACCTGCGTCAGAATGCTTTTGGGCAGGCCCTCGGTCGAGAGCAGATGGATCAGCTCGCCGTTTTTATTGAGCTGCGGGTTGCGCTGGTAAAGCATGGCTAGATGCCTTTCACGTTAATGTCTTTCACGTTAAAGCTGAAGCGGCCGTCTTCCTGACGCACCAGCGCCAGCGACTGGGTGGCGGGCAGCGTGATGCGCGCCGCGCACAGGTCGGCCTGGATCGGCAGTTCGCGGCCACCGCGGTCCACAAGCACTGCCAGCTTGACGCTGGCCGGGCGGCCGAAGTCGAACAGCTCATTGAGCACCGCGCGAATGGTGCGTCCGGTGAACAGCACATCGTCGAGCAGCAACACATGGGCGCCGTTGACGTCAAAGGGAATTTGCGTCTGCGCGCTGCTGGTCATGCCGCGGCGGGCGTAGTCGTCGCGGTGCATGGCCGACGAGATCACGCCAAACGGCTGCGCGAGGCCCAGGTCCTGGCGCAGACGCTCGGCCAGCCATACACCGCCCGAGGCAATGCCCAGCAGTTGCGTGTCGGGCTGCAGCAGCGGGCGCAGGTTGTGCGCCAGTTCGGCATACAGCGCCTCGGCATCGAGTGCCAGTGTGCTCATGGAAGACTCCTTAAAAACTGTTCCAGAATAATGCAGGCCGCCGCCGCATCGGCGTCAACCGCGCCCATAGAATTGGCTTCGGTGGTGGTGTAGCGCTCGTCCACCTCGAACACCGGCAGGTTGAAGCGGCCATGCAATTGGCGTGCAAATTTGCGCGCCCGCACGGTGTTTTCGTGGGCCGCGCCGTCGGGGTGAAACGGCACACCGACCACCAGCGCGTCGGGCTGCCAGGTCTTGAGCTGCTGCGCCACTTTCTCAAAGCGGGCCTTGCCCTCGGCGCTGATCGTGCCTTGCGGCTGGGCCGTGCGCAAAATTCGGTTGCCCACGGCAAAGCCGGTGCGCTTGAGGCCAAAATCGAGCGCCATGAAGGTCTGCAAATGGGCTGGAACGACCGGCTGTGGGTTCACACTTGAGCTGTCAGTCACGGTGCTCATGCGTGTCCGGCATCGGGTGCCAGCATCCAGGGCTCAAGGCCCAGCAACTTGAGAGCCCGCGTGTAGCGGTCGGGCACCGGCGTGTCGAAGATAAGCCGGGCGTCGGCCTCCACCGTGAGCCAGCTGTTGTCGCCCAGTTCAGACTCCAACTGGCCTTCGCCCCATGCCGCATATCCCAGGGAAACCAGCATCTTGCGCGGTCCGCTGCCGGTGGAGATCGCCTCCAGAACGTCGCGCGAGGTGGTCATCTCCAGGCCGCCCGGAATGATCATGGTACTGGCATAGACCGGTTGCTCGGGCTGGTCGTCGTCGGCAAAGGTGGCCTCGTGCAGCACAAAGCCGCGCTCGGTCTGCATCGGGCCACCAAAAAAAACGGGCGCCGACTGCAGGTCGGGGCGGCTCAAAGGCAGGTCCACCTTGTCAAACAGGCCCTTGAGGTTGATCTCGCAGGGCTTGTTGATGACCAGCCCCAAGGCCCCACGGGGGCTGTGCTCACACAGATAAACGACACTTTGCCCAAAGAGCGGATCCTGCAGACCGGGCATGGCGATCAAAAAATGATTCGTCAGGTTGATGGGGGCAGAATCAGATGACATGGAACAATTTTAGCGATGAACACGACCCCAATTTTTGAAACCGGCCTGGTGTGGTTTCGGCGCGATTTGCGCGTGATGGATAACGCCGCGCTGCACCTGGCTCTCTCGCAATGCCGCCAGTTGCACTGCGTTTTTGTCTTCGACCGAGCCATTCTCGACCCGCTGCCACGCGCCGACCGCCGCGTGGAATTCATCCGAGAATCCCTGGTGGAACTGGACGCGGCCCTGCGCGAGCTCAGCGGCAAACCCGGCGCGGGTCTGATCGTGCGCCATGCCGTGGCCAGTGGCGAGATCCCGCGCCTGGCTGCGGCACTCCAGGTGCAGGCGGTTTTTGCCGCGCGCGACTACGAGCCGCAAGCGCTGGCGCGCGACGAAACGGTGCGCCAGGCGCTGGCGCAAGCCGGCTGTGCGTTTTTCACCTGCAAGGACCAGGTGATTTTTGAGGGCCGCGAGATTCTGACCCAGTCCGGCACGCCGTACGGCGTCTTCACGCCCTATAAAAACAACTGGCTGAAACGCGTCGCCCCCGAAGACCTGGCGCATCACGACAGCGTGCCGCTGGCGCAGCGGTTGAGCGAACGCCCGGCAGAATTCCAGCGCCCCGTGCCCAGCCTGGACGAGATCGGCTTTGAGACCACCAACCTGGCCAGCCTGAAGATTCCCACTGGCGAATCGGGCGGCCAGGAATTGTTGGAAGCCTTTTTCGAGCGCATGGACGACTACCACGCCACGCGCGACTTCCCGGCCGTCAAGGGCCCGAGTTACCTCGGCGTGCACCTGCGCTTTGGCACCGTGTCGATCCGCCAGCTGGCACGGCTGGCCTTGCAACGCCAGGCCGCGGGCAGCGCGGGCGCGGCGGTGTGGCTCAGCGAACTGGTATGGCGAGATTTTTACTTTGCGATTCTGGCCAATTTTCCGCAGGTGGCACGGCAGGCTTTCAAGCCCGAATACGACGCCATTTATTGGGAAAGCGGCCCACACGCCGAGGCCCTGTTTGCGGCCTGGTGCGAGGGGCGCACCGGCTATCCGCTGGTCGATGCCGCCTTGGCACAGATCAACCAGACCGGCTACATGCACAACCGCCTGCGCATGGTGGCAGGCAGCTTTTTGGTGAAAGACCTGGGGATTGACTGGCGCTGGGGCGAGCGCTACTTTGCCAAGCAGCTCAACGACTTTGACCTGTCGGCCAACAACGGCGGCTGGCAATGGGTGGCGTCCAGCGGCTGTGATGCCCAACCCTACTTTCGCATCTTCAACCCGGTCAGCCAGAGCGAAAAATTCGACCCGCAGGGCAAGTTCATCCGCCGCTACCTGCCGCAGTTGGCCAGACTGTCTGACAAAGCCATCCATGCGCCCTGGCTCGCCAAACCGCTTGAACTGCAAATGGCCGGCGTGGTGCTTGGCCGGGACTACCCTCACCCCGTCGTGGCGCACGACGAGGCACGCGCCAGAACCCTGGCGCGCTACGCGGTGGTTAAAAAATCAGTCACGACCCAAGCTTGATTTTTCAAATTTGAACCATCTCGAAATCTTCCTTGCGGGCCCCGCATTCGGGACAGGTCCAGTTGAGCGGCACATCGCGCCAGGCGGTTCCCGGCGGGACACCATGTTCGGGATCGCCCGCCTGCTCGTCATAAATCCAGCCACAAATCAGGCACATCCAGGTTGTTGATTGCGTCACTGCGTCCAAAGCCTTCCAATAGAATGTCAGTTACATGCACCCCAGGTTGATTCCAACAATCAACCCTGGCACAGATCCTCCAATTTTGCCTTAAGAATCCCATGACACCCACCTCCGATCACAATGCCACCCTGTTTGCCCGCGCCACCAAGGTTATCCCGGGCGGCGTCAATTCCCCTGTGCGCGCTTTTCGCGCCGTGGGTGGCACGCCGCGCTTCATCAGCCGCGCCCAGGGTGCCTACATGTGGGACGCCAACGGCCAGCGCTACACCGACTACATCGGATCCTGGGGCCCGATGATTCTGGGCCACGGCCACCCGGCGGTAGTGGAGGCAGTGCAAAAAGCGGTGATGGAAGGATTCTCTTACGGCGCTCCCACCGAGCGTGAAGTGGAACTGGCCGAAGCCATTTTGAAACTCATGCCGAGCATGGACATGGTGCGCCTGGTGAGTTCGGGCACCGAGGCCGCCATGAGCACCATCCGGCTGGCGCGCGGCGCCACCGGGCGCAGCAAGTTCATCAAGTTCGAAGGCTGCTACCACGGCCACGCCGATGCGCTGCTGGTCAAGGCCGGCTCGGGCCTGGCCACCTTTGGCAACCCCACCAGCGCCGGCGTGCCGCCCGAAGTGGTGCAGCACACGCTGGTGCTGGAGTACAACAACATCGAACAGCTCGAAGCCGCTTTTGCCGAACAGGGCAAGGAGATTGCCTGCCTGATGATGGAGCCGATCTGCGGCAACATGAACTTTGTGCGCGCCAGCGTGCCCTTCATGAAGCGCTGCCGGGAGCTGTGCACCGAGTATGGCGCGCTGCTGGTACTGGACGAGGTGATGACCGGCTTTCGTGTGGCCCTGGGCGGCGCGCAAAGCGTGTATGCCAAGGAAATTCCCGGTTTCGAGCCTGACATGACAGTGATGGGCAAGGTGATTGGCGGCGGCATGCCGCTGGCCGCCTTTGGTGCCAAACGTGCGGTGATGGAGCACCTGGCGCCGCTGGGCTCGGTCTACCAGGCCGGCACCCTGTCAGGCAACCCGGTGGCCACGGCCTGCGGCCTGGCGACACTGAATGAGATCAGCAAACCGGGTTTTTATGACGAACTGAGCCTCAAGACCCGCGCCCTGATCAGCGGCCTGACGCAAGCTGCCGCCGCTGAAGGCGTGCCGTTTTGTGGCGACAGCGAGGGCGGCATGATGGGTTTTTATTTGCTCGACACCCTGCCCGGCACCTACAGCCAGGTCATGAAAACCGACGGTGCCAAATTCAACCAGTTGTTCCACGGCCTGCTGGATCGTGGCGTCTACATCGCGCCGGCGCTGTACGAGGCCGGTTTTGTAAGTGCCGCGCACACCGAAGAGGACATAGCACACACGGTGGCGGCTGCGCGTGAGGTTTTCAAGTTGCTCACCGCATAACAGCGTCCGGTATCTTGCGCGCCAGCCGAACGCAAGGCAAGGCAAGGCAAGGCAAGCGGCATCCGGTGCACGCGCGCCGTGCATTTGCTTCTTGCGAGCGGTAGGTCAAATTCAAGCAAAACCGATTGCTTGGGTGCTTGAAATGCCTCGCCAGTGTTGTCCGCCAACAGAGTGGCGCGTTATTTGCTTGGTGAACTGACATTCATTGCCGGACTTTTGGTGAAGCCCGGCATTTTTCGAGCAAAACACAAATGCAGACAAGCGACGCATTCAAATTGGCAGTGCAGCAGCATGACGCGCGTATTGCTGCATTGGGGATCCCCGTTTGGGTTGGGTCCGAGCCCACGTTTACCGACCGGCAAGCGTTGGATCCAGCCTGGCTTTACACCGCTTTGGGAGCCGACAAACAGCAGCGAGCCCAACAACTGCTGTGCAGCCTGAGCCAGCTGATGCCCAATGGAATGCTGCTGCGCAGCGTGGGGCGGCTCTATCCGGGTGAGAAAGCACCCCGATGGAATTATGGGCTGCTGCGTCGGCGTGATGGCCAGCCGCTGTGGCAGGGGCCGCCTGACCCGATGCAGACAGAGCCCCAGCCGGCCGTGGCGCCGCTTGTCCTGCCTGAATTCGCCGCCGCCCTGACAACTGCTTTCGTTGATCAGAGCTGGCCA
>JAABQI010000052.1 GCA_011391545.1 Rhodoferax sp. | reverse complement strand
TCCCGGTTCATCACAATGCGCCAGGCCCGGCGCAGCCAGACAAAGCTGATCGGGAAGAGCGCCAAAAACAAGATCCACGTCATCGCGACGCTGATATCAAACACCATGCCAAGCTCCAGTTCAAGAAAAAAGCCCCGCCAGCATGACCGACAGGGCTTTCATTGTCACCCCTGCCCACGGAGGCAGGCAAGCGGGTGACTCAGATCATCAAAGCACCTTTTAGTGGGCACCGTCCACCAGCTTGGAGCCGCGCGGAATACGCACTGCCTCAACCATGTGCTGGATGTGCTCGGGTGGCTCGGGGGTGACTTTGTCCACAGCAAAAGCCACAGCAAAGTTCACCAGCGCGCCAATCGCACCGAAGGCTTCAGGCGTGATGCCGAAGAAGGGGTTGGGTCCACCAATGAGACCGAGGTACTCGGTTCCCTTGATGAAGAAGATACCCTTGTGTGCAAACACGTAGAACAAGGTGATGAACAGGCCTGACAGCATACCGGCCATGGCGCCCTCCTTGTTCATCTTCTTGCTGAAGATGCCCATCATGATGGCAGGGAACAGCGACGAAGCGGCAATACCGAAAGCCAGCGCCACGGTACCCGCCGCAAACCCGGGCGGATTCAAGCCCAGATAACCGGCCACCACAATCGCCACCGCCATCGAGATTTTGCCCGCCATCAACTCACCCTTTTCAGAGATGTCCGGCGCAAAGATGCCCTTGATCAGGTCATGCGACACGGCCGAAGAAATGGCCATCAGCAAACCAGCCGCCGTGGACAGCGCAGCGGCCAGACCGCCGGCAGCCACCAGGCCGATCACCCAGTTGGGCAGCAAGGCAATTTCAGGGTTGGCCAGCACAATAATGTCGGGGTTCACTGTCAGCTCGTTGCCCTTCCAGCCAGCAGCAGCGGCTTTGGCAGCAGCAGCTTCGTTCTTGGTCTTGTCGTTGTAGTACTGAATGCGGCCATCGCCGTTCTTGTCTTCAAACTTCAGCAGACCGGTCTTTTCCCAACGCTGCATCCAGCCGGGTCGCTCATCGGCCTTCAGGCTGGCCTCAGGGGCGTACAGGTCGCCGCCCGCGTTCACCGCAGAGTTGATGGTGGCATGCAGGTTCAACTTGGCCATGGCCGCCACAGCAGGTGCCGTGGTGTACAGAATGGCAATGAACACCAGTGCCCAGCCGGCAGAGGAGCGCGCGTCTTTCACGGTGGGCACCGTGAAGAATCGCATGATCACGTGCGGCAAACCGGCAGTACCGATCATCAGCGACAAGGTGTACACAAACATGTTGAGTGTGCTTCCCGCCGTGGTGGTGGTGTATTGGCCGAAACCGAGGTCGGTCACCACAGAGTCCAGCTTCATCAGCAAGGACACATCGGCACCGGCCATGGTGGAGCCCAGACCCAGTTGGGGCAGAGCGACGCCAGTGAGCTGCATGGAGATGAAGATCGCAGGAATGGTGTAGGCCAGAATCAGCACGATGTATTGCGCCACCTGGGTGTAGGTGATGCCCTTCATGCCGCCGAACACGGCGTACATAAACACGATGCCCATACCAACATAAATGCCAACTTCGCTTGACACGCCCAGGAAGCGCGAGAACGCCACGCCGACACCAGTCATCTGACCAATGATGTAGGTCAGCGAGGCGGTCAGCAGGCACACCACGGCAACCACGGCAGCGCCCTTGGAGTAGAAGCGGTCACCAATGAATTGCGGCACGGTAAATTTGCCGAACTTGCGCAGGTAAGGCGCCAGCAACATGGCCAGCAGCACGTAGCCGCCGGTCCAGCCCATCAGGAAAAGGCCGCCACCGTAACCCATGTTGGCGATCAGGCCGGCCATGGAGATGAATGATGCGGCAGACATCCAGTCAGCGCCGGTGGCCATGCCGTTCATGATCGGGTTTACGTTGCCACCCGCAGAATAAAACTCACTGGTGGAGCCGGCACGTGCCCAAATGGCAATGCCGATGTAGAGCGAAAAGCTCAAGCCCACCATGATGTAGATTGTGGTTTGAAGTTCCATGTTTTAGTCCTCAGTCTTCATGAACATCAAACTTGATGTCCAGGTTGTTCATGCGCCAGGCATAGTAAAAAATCTGAATCACAAAGACGTACATGGCACCCTGGTGTGCAAACCAGAAACCCAAGGGATAACCACCGAGGTGGAATTGGTTTAAAAAGTCGGCAAATATAATGCCCGCCCCGAAAGAAACCAAAAACCAGAGGATCAACACATTCCTCAGCAGTTTGATGGTTTCCTTCCAGTAGGCACCACTGTCGTAGTCATGCTTCATGAAATCTCCAAAGTTTTAATAAGACAAAGCAGCCGAATCAGCTGCGCCATTACAGTGCACGGTGTGCCCCCGCGCATATGCACGACGGACTATTAAGGCGCTTGCTTACAGTTTTCTGATAAACCAGGTTTCCGGACGTCAATCAAGGGTAAACACTTAGCGAAAACTGTGGGGTTTTCCGCCTCTTTCATCTCAGTCGCATGTGGCCGCTGGCAGCCCCATGGTGATCCGGGGTAAGCAACGGGTAAGCGCGGGGTCAGTGCTTGGTAAGTACCGTCACTTAACCTCGCGCTCGTCGCAATTTATGAGGAGACACAGTTCATGCAAGATGATTTGATACAGAGGGTTGTCAGCAACCCCCAATACCAGGAGCTCAAGCGCAAGCGCAGCAGCTTCGGCTGGACGCTCACCTGGGCCATGATGATCGTTTACTACGGTTTCATCATGCTCGTGGCGTTCAACAAGGAGTTCCTCTCGCAGAAGCTGGGCGAAGGGGTCATGACCATTGGCGTGCCCATTGGTTTCGGCGTGATTGTGTTCACCGTCATCATCACCACCATCTATGTCCGTCGCGCCAACAGCGAATACGACGACCTGACGGCAGCCATCACCAAGGCGGTTCTTAAATGAATTACAAATCTGAACACACGCGACGCATCCTCACGCTGCTCGCCCTGATGGGCGTCTCAGCAACCGTCTGGGCTGCCGGTG
The DNA here is from genome assembly GCA_011391545.1 of Rhodoferax sp. GTDB lineage: Bacteria > Pseudomonadota > Gammaproteobacteria > Burkholderiales > Burkholderiaceae_C > Rhodoferax. The sequence continues at coordinate 3,809 of JAABQI010000052.1, read as the reverse complement.
CCGACCTGGGTCAGGCTGTCAAGCAGCCAACCAACTGGACTGCCATCGGCATGTTCGCGGCCTTTGTGGTCTTCACACTGTTCATCACCAAGTGGGCCGCGGCCAAGACCAAGTCGGCTGCGGACTTCTACACCGCGGGTGGCGGCATCACCGGCTTCCAGAACGGCCTGGCGATTGCCGGCGACTATATGTCGGCCGCATCGTTCCTGGGCATTTCCGCCGCCGTGATGGCCAGCGGTTTTGACGGCCTGATCTACTCGATCGGCTTCCTGGTGGGCTGGCCTGTCATCACCTTCCTGATGGCCGAGCGCCTGCGCAACCTGGGCAAGTTCACCTTTGCCGACGTGGCCGCTTTCCGCTTCGAGCAAAAGCCGGTCCGCATTTTTGCGGCCTCGGGCACGCTGGTGGTGGTGGCTTTCTACCTGATCGCCCAGATGGTGGGTGCCGGTCAGCTGATCAAGCTGCTGTTTGGCCTGGAGTACTACGTTGCCGTGATCATTGTGGGCGGGTTGATGATGGTGTATGTGCTGTTTGGCGGCATGACCGCCACCACTTGGGTGCAGATCATCAAGGCGTGTTTGCTGCTGGGCGGAGCGACCTTCATGTCGTTGTCGGTGCTGTGGCACTTTGGTTTCAGCTTTGAAGCCATGTTTGCCTCAGCCGTGCAGATCAAAACCGATCTGGCCCTGAAAGACGGCAAGATTGCCGAAGTCGCCTCCCAGGTTGGCCAGTCCATCATGGGCCCGGGCAACTTTGTCAAAGACCCGATCTCCGCCATCAGCTTCGGCATGGCGCTGATGTTCGGTACCGCTGGTTTGCCCCACATCCTGATGCGCTTCTTCACGGTGCCAAGCGCCAAGGCTGCGCGCTCTTCCGTGATGTGGGCCACCGGCTGGATCGGCTACTTCTACCTGCTGACCTTCATCATCGGCTTTGGCGCGATCACCTTTGTGCTGACCAACCCGGAGTTTTTGGACCCGGTCAAGGGCGGCCTGCTGGGCGGCGGCAACATGGCGGCCATTCACCTGGCTAACGCTGTGGGCGGCAACGTGTTCCTGGGCTTCATCTCGGCCGTGGCGTTTGCCACCATTCTGGCTGTGGTGGCTGGTTTGACACTGTCGGGTGCCTCTGCCGTGTCACACGACATTTACGCCACCGTGATCAAAAAGGGCAAGGCCAACAGTGCGGACGAGCTGCGCATCTCCAAGATCACCACCATTTGCCTTGGCATTCTGGCGGTGACCCTGGGCATCGTGTTCGAGAAGCAGAACATCGCGTTCATGGTGTCTTTGGCCTTCGCGATTGCGGCTTCGGCCAACTTCCCGGTGCTGTTCATGTCGGTGCTGTGGAAAGACTGCACCACCAAGGGTGCCGTGATTGGTGGCTTCCTGGGCCTGATCTCATCGGTCGGCCTGACCGTGGTGTCGCCTTCGGTGTGGGAAGCCACGCTGGGCAACCCCAAAGGCTCGGCGCTGTTCCCGTACACCTCGCCCGCCCTGTTCTCAATGACGATTGGTTTTGTCGGCATCTGGTTGTTCTCGATCCTGGACAACAGCGCGCGCGCCAAGCAGGACCGCGCTGGCTTCCTGGCGCAACAGGTGCGCTCCGAGACCGGCATTGGTGCTGACGGCGCGTCAGGCCATTGATACAGCGCGCATCACGCACCTTCGGGTGGTGATGCGATAAGCTCAAGGGGCTGCAGGCAAACCGTCTGCAGCCCCTTTTTTCTTCCGAGAAGGTGACCGTGTCAGACCATTTTTCATTTGAATCTGCGCCGTTCAGCGAACTGAGTGCGACCGAACGAACGCAAGTGCAAGATCTCGCAACGATGGCGCAATTTCGCCCGGGCGAGGCCATTCTGATGCCCCGTGGCGATCCGCAACCGAGCTTGTGGGTGGTGCACAGCGGCCATGTGCAACAGGAGGAACAGGGCCACGTCCATGTTCTGGCCGCTGGCGAGTCATTCAACTGGCGCGCGGTGCTGACCGGGCACAACGAGGCCAGCGTCATGGCGCTCGACGAGGTGCGGCTCTGGCAACTGCCCAAAGAGACGCTGCTGCACCTGCTGGCCAGCAACGCCCGCTTCAGCGCCAAGGTGTTCAGCGAGGTCGCCGGCCAGCTCGCAGACAACGAAGAGATGGACCAGCACCGCGAGTTGCTGTCGTTGATGCTGGTGCGCGTCAGGGATGCCTATCTGCAAAAGCCGTTTTATGTGGACGGCCAGCTTGATCTGGTGTCGGTCTGCCGCCTGCTGTCCGAGCACAAGACAGGCAATGCCCTGGTTCGCGATGTGCAGGACGGCCTTGAGCGCATTGGCATGTTCACCACCACCGACCTGCGCGATGCCCTGCTGCAGCCGACACCACCGGCACAACTGGCAGTGCGCGACGTGGCCCGCTTCGACCTGGTCACCGTCGCGCCGGATGCCGAACTCTTCGACGCGCTGCTGATCATGCTGCGGCACCGTGTGCACCGGGTGCTCGTGAAGGACGGCGACACCATCGTGGGTGTGCTGAGCCAGCTCGACCTGATGAGCTTCATGTCGAACCACTCGCACCTGATCATGCTGCAGGCAGAGCAGGCGCGCAGCGTGACCGAGCTGCAAGTGGCAGCGCTGCAGGTGGACGACACCATCAAACTGCTGCAGCGCGGCGGCATGCGCATCGAGATCATCTCCCGACTGGTGAGTGAGCTCAACAGTCAGATATTCGCCCGGCTCTGGGCGCTGCTGGCGCCGCCGGAGCTGGTGCAAAACAGCTGCCTGCTGGTGATGGGCAGCGAAGGCCGCGGCGAACAGATTCTGAAAACCGACCAGGACAACGCGCTGCTGCTGCGCGACGGCTACCAGCACCCCCATCTGGCCGACATCACCCAACAGTTCAGCGCCGCGCTGCTGACTTTTGGCTACCCGCCCTGCCCCGGCAACATCATGGTCATCAACCCGATGTGGTGCCAAAACCTGGGGCCATTTCGGCAAGCCATTGGCCAGTGGGTGTATGCCGACGACCCCGAAGGCAAGATGCACCTGGCCATCTTCATGGACGCCCGCGCTGTGGCGGGCGACGCCACGCTGCTGCAAAATGCGCGCAACTTTGCCATGAACCTGACGCTTGGCAGCGACACCTTCATCGGCCGCATGGCCAGCGCGATTGACCAGTTTCCGGAACCCAGCAGCGCCTGGTGGAACCGCCTGCCCCTGCTGGGCAGCCGTGAGCCGGCAACTTTTGACCTGAAGAAAATTGGCACCTTCCCGATCGTGCACGGCGCGCGCGCCCTGGCGCTGGAATACCGCCTCGAAGCACTGGGCACGGTGGAGCGCCTGCAGGCCCTGGCCAACCTCAAGATCCTGTCCCCCGCGCTGGTGCGCGACCTGGTTGAGACCCTGCGCATGCTCATGGCGCTCAAGCTGCGCAACAACTTGCGCCAACTCTCTTTGGGTCAAGACATCAGCAACCTGGTCGAACTCAGCAGCCTGGGCACCCTGGACCGGGACCAACTCACCGATGCGCTGGGCATCATCCGTCAGTTCAAGCAGTTTTTGCGCCTGCATTACCGCCTGGAGACCTGATCGCCCCGGGCTTCAGAGGCGCTCCTGTTATTTTTTCGGCGCTGCGCGCACCGGCTCGGAGGCCTTGCCGGCTGGGCCCGACACGGCCAGGTGCTTGTCGATGGTCGTGGCCAGCGCCTTGACCTTGGGGTCAACCGTGGCGCGCATGTCTTCCACCAGCTTGTCGGCCAGGGATTTTTGCAGTTCACCGCCCATTTGCTGGTATTTGCGATTGATCGGGGACTCGATGAGGGCGATGAGC
>JAABQI010000051.1 GCA_011391545.1 Rhodoferax sp. | reverse complement strand
CCTTGTTGCGCTTGTACGAGCTGTCAAATTCCTTGCCGTCCGGGAAGGTGCCACGGTAATTGACCTTGACCGTGTCGCTGGCCTTGGGGCTGTCGCCTGTGCCATTTTTAAGCGAGTTGTAAACCAGACCGCTGGCGGTCACCACGGCGCCGGGCTCCTTGGCGGCGGCTTCCAGGGTGGCATCGGCGGCGTGCGTTGCCGTGGCCAAAGACAGGGCGACAGCCAAGAGGGTGAGGGGAAAAAGTTTGTTCATGGTTTGGAGGAGGATGGACTTGAGTGGAGGAAGATCGAGCAAGAACGCTGATTTTCGCCTGAGCCCAAGCGACACCGCACATGGCAGGGTTTACCAACCTGCCACCGCTATCGACGCCATGCGTTCGTCCAGCCAGACCGGCAGAGAAATTGGCGGAAAATGGACCAATGAACCTGCAGCAATGGATTACCTGGATACCGGCTGGCCTCGCACGCAGTGGCATGTTTGCTGCGGCTATTGGCTTGACGCTGGTCTTGGGCTGGCTTCACTATCTTTCAGGACGCGCCTACGAGTTTCACGTTTTTTTCGGTCTGCCGATCCTTGTTGTGGCCTGGTTTCTGGGCACGCGTTCGGCATGGGTGGTAATAGCGCTGACGATCGGCGTCTGGTTTGTCACCGACTGGGCGCTTGAGGGCGGTCAGGCCGACCCTGTCCCCCTGATTTTTAACTCGGTCATGCGCTTGCTGATTTTCGCTTTGGGGGCTTGGACACTGGCGCAAATGCGCCGTATTCTCAACCGCGAGGCCCGTCTGGCCAGGCAGGATGCGCTTACCGGGTTGCCCAACCGACGTGCATTCCATGAGCAGGGCCAGGCTGCACTGTCCCTGGCGCACCGGCAGCAAATACCCTTTTCTGCCGTGTTCATTGATCTGGACAAATTCAAGCAGGTGAATGACAGCCTGGGTCATGCCACGGGCGATGCCCTGCTGCGCCATGTTGCTGACATCTTGCGCGGCCAAATCCGCGCCAGCGATGTTCTTGGCCGCCTGGGCGGTGATGAATTTGCGTTGCTCTTGCCGGGCATGGACGGTCGGACCGCGCTTGCCTTTGTCGAGGACCTGCGCCAGCGTTTGCTTGGGTCGATGCGCGAAAACGCCTGGCCGGTAACCTTCAGCATCGGTGTGGTGAGTTGTCAACGCGCGCCAGACACGCTCGACACCCTGCTGAGGGCGGCGGATCAGCGCATGTACGCCGCCAAGGAAGCCGGCCGCGACCGTATCCTGCAACAGGTGATGGACGGGGTGGCGCGATGAACAGCCTCGCCCTGATCGGCGGCCTGGCCGGCGGCGTCGGCCTGTTCCTGCTCGGCATGGGGCTAATGACCGACGGCCTGAAACTCGCCGCCGGGCCGGCATTGGAACGCATCCTCGCCCGTTCGACCAAGACACGCTTGCGCGGGCTGGCCTCCGGTGCACTGGTGACCGTGCTCGTCCAGTCGTCGAGTGCGGTGACGGTGGCCACCATCGGCTTTGTCAATGCCGGTCTGCTCTCGCTGGGCCAGGCGTTGTGGGTGCTATTCGGTGCCAATGTCGGCACCACCATGACAGGCTGGCTGGTTGCCCTGGTGGGCATGAAATTCAAGATTGAGCTGTTCGCCCTGCCGCTGATTGGCGTTGGCATGCTGCTGCGCCTGACCGGTGCGGACAGCCGGCGCGGTGCGTTGGGCACCGCTTTGGCAGGTTTCGGTGTGCTCTTTCTTGGCATTGACATGCTGAAGGAAACCTTCTCCGGCGTCGCGGCGGATTTCACCCTGCCGCAATGGGAGGGCTTTTTGGGCGTCGTTGCGATGGTGCTGATCGGCATCCTGATGACGGTGCTCATGCAGGCATCGGCGGCTGCCCTGGTGCTGGCCTTCTCTGCCGCGCAGAGCGGCTTGGTGAGCATCGAGGCCGCCGCCGCCGTGGTCATCGGCGCCAATATCGGCACCACGGTGACCGCGCTGCTCGCCGCCATTGGCGCCACGCCAAATGCCAAGCGCGCCGCCGCCGCGCACATCCTCTTCAACTTGCTTACCGGCGCTGTTGCCCTGTTGCTGTTGTCATGGCTGATCGGCTTCCTGTCGGTGCTGCGCGAATGGCTTGGGCTCGACGAGGCACCGGCGGCCAAGCTGGCGCTGTTCCATACCGTGTTCAACGTGCTCGGCGTGGTGCTGATCTGGCCGCTCGCCGCGCGCCTGACGACGTTTCTCGAAGCCCGCTTCAAGAGTGCCGAGGAGGACGAAGCCCGCCCGCGCCATCTCGACAAGACCGTGCTGGCCGTGCCGGCGCTGGCGCTTGATGCGCTCCAGCGCGAAGTCCGCCGTCTCGGGGGTATCGCGCTGAACACGGTGCGGGCTGCGATCGAGGCGCCCGCAGGCCCTGCGCTGGGCCGCCACAAGCTGGTGGCTGCCCGGCTCAACCTGGCCATCGCGGATTTCGTCACCCGGTTGCACGGCACCGGCATGTCTGCCGACAGCGCGCAGCGCCTGCCGGATATCCTGCGCGTGGCGCGCTATTACGAGTCGGCGACGGAACTGGCGTTCGAGGCGTCCGCCGCCATCGGTGAAATTGCCGAGGGCGAAGCCAGCCCGCAAGCCACGGTATTCGCCGACGCCGCGCTGGCCTTGCTGGGGCGGTCCGATCCCGCTGGCACTGTTGTCAGCGCCGACGTCGAAGCGGTCGCGGTTCAAATGGAGAGCGCCTACCAGGCGCTCAAGGCCCATCTGCTGGCGGCCGGCGCGCAAGGGCTTCTGCCCGTCGCCAAGATGGATGCGCGATTGCGTGCCGCCAGTGCCCTGCGCCGGGCGCTGGAGCAGTCGGCAAAGGCGGCGCGCCTGCTGGAGACACCGCTGCCGCCGGACAAGTAGCGCTGGCAGTGGCGTGGTCGGCCTGTTCCGGGGCGCCAAGGGCAAGTTTTTGAAACATTCATGGCGGGATAAAAATTGGGCAATCTTTTGGGAATGGTGGGTCGCTGGGTTGGCAAGAATCTGCTCTCGCTGCTGCTGATCATGGCCGTGCTGGTGGCGGCCGGGTTGATTCAAAAGGAGGTTGAGGCTTATTTATTGACGCGTGATGCGATTGCCGCCTTGAGGCACGGCAAGGCGCAACTGGGCGCTGACTTGAGCCAGCAGGCAATGCAATCTGCCCAACGCGCCGGGCGCCTCAAAACGGAGGGTGACGCCGCGCTGGCCCGGCGCATCGCGGAAATTGACCATACGCTCGGGCAGCAGTCAGCCGGGCAGGGCGCGCCGTCTGATCTTGCCGCTTGCGTCTTGCTGGGCGGTGACGCGTGCAGCCGGTATTTTGCGGGCTTGCGGCAGGGCGCCGAAGTGGCGCTGCTGGCCCACGAGCGCGAGGTTCTCGCGTCTTTTCGCGGCGCCATCGCCCTCGAGAACGCAGCCCTCGAGTTGCAGCGCCTGCGCCAGCTTCACGTGGCCGTTTATGCTGACTATCGGGCAAGCGAAGCCGCTGTCGCGGCCTTCAAGCGCACCCATCCAAGCTGGTGGCTACCGTTGTCGGATGCCCATCGGCAGTTGCAGCCTCTGGTGCTGCAGCGTGACCAATTGTTTGCCCGCAACAAGCTCGCCTTTGAGGCCTTCATGCGTCAGCAACGCGCACTGGATGCGTTAAAAAAGGGCGCTGTCGTCGTCGCGCAATGGCAGCACAAGGTCGATATCGCCCTGTTGCCGTTGAATGAGGAGATCCGTTCGCGGGAACATGCCTATCAGCAAAACGGGGTCGCCCGTCTGTTTGAATCGGTGCACACCGTCATTCCCACCGCTCTCACCATACTGCTGGCGATCATGCTGGCGCCAATCGGCATCAAGGGTTTTTTGTACTTTGTCATCGCACCCATCGCCGCGCGCCGCGCGCCCATCACCGTGCTGGCGGGGGTCAGCGGGCACATTGACGGTGTGGCCGGGTTGCTGCACGGGGACGCGGACCGGTTGAAGATTTCCGGGGTGTCGCAGGCCATCACGATTGACCAAAGCGAGGAGTTGCTGATTCATCCGGAGTACCTGCAGAGTTCCGCCCGGCTCGGACAAAAAGACACCCGGTGGCTGCTGGACTGGTCCTATCCCCTGAGCAGTCTGGCCGCCGGCCTGTTCGGGCTGACCCGCATTCGCACCACCTCCAGCGACACCACGGTGGTGTCGGCCACCAAAGACCCCTTGAGTGAGGTCGGCGTCATTGCATTGCCGCCAGGTTCGGCCCTGGTGTTTCAGCCGCACCGGCTGATTGGCGTGGTGCAAGCCACAGACCAGCCGGTTCATATCACCCGGCATTGGCGGCTGGGTAGCCTCAACGCATGGCTGACTTTGCAGCTTCGCTATCTGGTGTTTCATGGCCCTGTCAAGCTGGTTGTTGCGGGCTGCCGGGGCGTGCGGGTTGAAGCCGCCGGTCAGGGCCGCAGCATCAATCAGGCGGCCACCATCGGGTTCAGCGCGAATCTGGCGTATTCGACCGTGCGCTGCGAAACCTTTGGTGCCTATCTGCTGGGCAAGCAGGAGCTGTTCAACGACCATTTTGACGGCGGACCCGGCTTTTATGTGTATGAGGAAATGCCGCACGGCGGGCAGAAGACGGGACTGTTTGGGCGCGGGCTGGAGGGCTTTACCGATTCTGTCCTGAAGGTGTTCGGGGTCTGAAACCTCTTGTGTTGCGCCGTCGCATGATTTCTTGTCTGGCGTTGTGGCTGGTAAGCTTGGGGTCACCAGCCTGGAGGCAAGTTTTAGCCACAAACCTTTCGAAAGACTGAGCCCAATGTCAAAAAAATCAACCCCAAAAACCATTGAACTTGCCTTGCAGGGCGGCGGCGCCCATGGCGCCCTCACCTGGGGCGTGCTTGACCGCTTGCTGGAGGAGCCGCGACTGAAGATCGAGGGCGTCAGCGGCACCAGCGCCGGTGCCATGAATGCCGTCGTGCTCGCCGATGGCCTGGAAGCCGGAGGCGCTGAAGGCGCACGCAGCGCGCTTGAGCTGTTCTGGAAGAAAGTCAGCGCGGGTGCCGTCAGCAGCCCGATCCAGCGCGACCTGTGGTCCCGCATCCATGGCGACTGGGGGCTGGAGAACTCGCCCGGTTATCTTTTTTTCGACCACCTCAGCCGGGTGTTTTCGCCCTACGAGCTCAATCCGCTCAACCTCAACCCGCTGCGCGACCTGGTGGCCGACATCGTTGACTTTGACCGCGTCAACCGCTGCACGGCGATCAAGGTCTTCGTCACCGCAACCAATGTCCGCAGCGGCCGGCCCAAGGTCTTTCGCCAGCCCGAACTCAGCGTCGACGCGGTCATGGCCTCGGCCGCGCTGCCGCTCATGTTCCAGGCGGTGGAGATCGACGGCGAAGCCTACTGGGACGGTGGTTACATGGGCAATCCCGCCCTCTTTCCGCTGGTGGATGAGTGCGATGCGCGCGACCTGGTGCTGGTGCAGATCAACCCGTTTGAGCGGCCCGATGTGCCCCGCAGCGCGCGCGACATCATCAACCGCCTCAACGAAATCACCTTCAACGCCAGTTTGCTCAAGGAGCTGCGCACCATCATGCTGCTGCGCGACGTGATCGAGGCCGAAGGCCTCGAGCAGGAGCGCTACCGCGACATGCGCCTGCACACCATCCACGGCGACGATGCGTTGCTCGGACTCAAACCATCGAGCAAGCTCAACGCCGAATGGGCTTACCTGTGCCATTTGCGTGACCTGGGGCGACAGCGTGCCGATATTTGGCTAAAGCAACACTGGGGTGACCTTGGCGAGCGTTCCAGTTTTGACCTGAATTGGCTGCTGGAAGACAGCATCAAGCCCGTCGGCACCGTCAAGGAGAAGCGCGCTTGACCGGTCTGCTGGGTGTTCTGCTCGCCCTGGGGTTGCTGATCTGGCTGGCGTATCGCGGCGTCAGCGTGCTGCTTCTGGGCCCTGTGATGGCGCTGCTGGCGGCGGCCTTTGCCACCGACACGCCACTGATGGCCACCTACACCCAGCTCTTCATGCAGGCCGCGGGCAACTTCATCGTGCAGTACTTTCCGCTGTTTTTGCTGGGCGCCATTTTTGGCAAACTGATGGACGACAGCGGTGCGGCCGAGGCGATTGCGCAAAGCATTGTGGCCAAGCTCGGCGCCGAGCGGGCCATTCTTGCGGTGGTGCTGGCCTGCGCGGTGCTCACCTATGGCGGGGTGTCGCTGTTTGTTGTCGCCTTTGCGGTCTACCCCATCGGTGCGGCGCTGTTTCGCCAGTCCGACATCCCCAAGCGCCTGCTTCCGGCCACCATTGCGCTGGGCGCTTTCACCTTCACGATGACGGCCCTGCCGGGCACGCCGGCCATCCAGAACGCCATTCCGATGCCTTATTTCGGCACCACGCCCTTTGCCGCGCCGGTGCTGGGCATTCTTGCCGCACTGGTGATGTTCGGCCTGGGTCAGTGGTGGTTGGTGCGGCAAGCCGCGGGCGCCAAAGCGGCGGCTGAGGGTTATGGCGAACACGACGACGCGCCCGACAAACCAGCGGCCTTTGACAAGGACCAGCGCGAGCGCAGCGCCGGTGAGGGCTTTGACGTGCTGATGATCCCGCCCGACGAGGCGGCACGCAAGCTGCCCCCGTTTGCTGTGGCCATGGCGCCGGTGGTGCTGGTCATCGTGCTCAACTACGCCTTCAGCAGCCTGCTGTTTCCGGCGCTGGACACCCGCTACCTGGCGCAAGCGCTTTACGGCGCGACCTCCATCGACGCCGTGCGTGGCATCTGGGCCATCATCGGCTCGCTGACGCTGGCTTGCCTGCTGCTGCTTGCGCTGTGCTGGCAGCGCCTGGCCAACATTCGCCGCAGCCTGGACGACGGTGCCAATGCCTCGGT